>NCEH01000056.1 GCA_002304505.1 Rhizobiales bacterium 32-66-11
CTGGGCCGCCGCGCTTTCGGCGAAGCGATCCACCGGCGTTTCGCCGACGGCCACATCCACCCCCGCCTCCAGATGGAAGGCCAGGATGTCGCGCCAGTCGTCGAGGGAGGAGGAAGCCATGGGCACCGGAGGGAACAAAGGGCACCCAGGATAAAGCGGAATGGGCGCGGAGGGAACGCACCGATCGCCCCCGGCGGATTCCCCGCCCCTCCGCACGCCGATAAACGTGCGAATTCTTCCCCTGCGCGAAGCTGACGCGCGTATGGGCGAATTGTCAGATCGCTTCAACCGTGGAAGAACTCCAAGGATAAAAGACTGACGTATGCGGGAGCAATCGATGAGCGAGGCGGAACTGCCGGAACGCGAAGGCATGGACTACGACGTGGTCGTCGTGGGGGCAGGTCCCGCCGGCCTTGCCACAGCCATTCGCCTGAAGCAGCTCTCCGCCGAGCGCGGCGAGGAAATTTCCGTCGTGGTGGTGGAGAAGGGCTCGGAGGTCGGCGCCCACATCCTGTCCGGCGCGGTGGTGGACCCGATCGGCCTCGACCTGCTGTTCCCCGACTGGCGCACGGATGCCGATGCGCCCCTGGTGACGCAGGTGAGCGAGGACCATTTCTTCCTGCTCGGCCCGGCAGGCGGCGTGAAGCTGCCGAATTTCGCCATGCCGCCGCTGATGAACAACCACGGCAATTATGTCGGCTCGCTCGGCAACATGTGCCGCTGGCTGGCGCAGAAGGCCGAAGCGCTGGGCGTCGAGATCTATCCCGGCTTCGCCGCCGACGAGATCCTCTATGACGACAAGGGGGCGGTGGTCGGCATCGCCACCGGCGACATGGGCGTGGACAAGCACGGCAAGCCCAAGGGCGAATTCACCCGCGGCATGGAATTGCGCGGCCGCTACACCGTGTTCGCGGAAGGCGCACGCGGCCATCTCACAAAGCAATTGATCGCCAAATACGCGCTCGATGCCGGCAAGGAGCCGGGCAAGTACGGCATCGGGCTGAAGGAATTGTGGAAGGTGAAGAAGGAAAAGCACCATCCCGGCCTGGTGCAGCACGCGTTTGGCTGGCCGCTCGGCAATTCCACCGGCGGCGGCGCGTTCCTCTATCACATGGAGGACGAGCAGGTGATGGTGGGCTTCGTGGTACATCTCAATTACCAGAACCCCTATCTCTCCCCGTTCGACGAATTCCAACGCTTCAAGACCCATCCCACCTTCCGCGACACGTTCGAGGGCGCAAAGCGCATCTCCTACGGCGCGCGCGCCATCACCGAGGGCGGGTATCAGAGCGTGCCGAAGCTCTCTTTCCCCGGCGGCATGCTGGTGGGCTGCGCGGCCGGCTTCGTGAACGTGCCGCGCATCAAGGGCAGCCACAATGCGGTGCTCTCCGGCATCCTGGCGGCGGACCATCTCGCCCCGGTTCTCGCCGAAGGCCGCAGCCATGACGAGCTGATCAGCTATGAGAATGCCTGGCGCGCCTCGGCCATCGGCGCGGACCTGAAGAAGGTGCGCAATGTGAAGCCGCTGTGGTCCAGGTTCGGCACCTTCATCGGCATCGGCCTCGGCGCGCTGGACATGTGGACCAACACGTTCGGCTTCTCGCTGTTCGGCACGCTGAAGCATGGCAAGACCGACGCCGCGAGCCTGAAGCCGGCGGCGCAATGCAAGAAGATCGCCTATCCCAAGCCGGACGGCGTGCTGACCTTCGACAAATTGTCCTCGGTGTTTATCTCCAACACCAATCACGAGGAGGACCAGCAGGTCCATCTGGTGGTGAAGGACATGGCGCTACAGAAATCCTCCGAGCACGACATCTATGCCGGCCCGTCGAACCGCTATTGCCCGGCCGGCGTCTATGAATGGATCGAGGAGGGAGCGGACGCGCCGCGCTTCCAGATCAACGCGCAAAACTGCGTCCACTGCAAGACCTGCGACATCAAGGACCCGAACCAGAACATCACCTGGACCGCGCCGGAAGGCGGCGGCGGGCCGAATTATCCCAATATGTGAGGACGGGAACGGGGCGGGCTTCGCGCGCCCCGGCTTGGCTGCGGCGCGCGCCACTTCGGTGGAGCGCCTCAGCCCGGTTGCGCCGCCGGGGTGATGAGCGGGGCCGGGCACGGTTCGGCCTCCATACGATGGAGCAGCCGCACCAAGGGCGCGGGGGAAACCTGGATCAGGCCGTCGAACGGCTCGCCCATCTCGATCACCAGGAAGATGGCGGCGGAAATCGCGATCATCGCCAGCACATGCCCCACGGCAACCAGCGGATTGCGCGGAGCGAACACGCCCAGATACAGGAAGAGGAGCGTGAACCAGCTGATCACCACAATGATGAAAATCGCCGGCGTCGCGGTGCGCGCCAGGCCGGAGACCTTCCAGCGGTATTCGACCAGCTGATGGGCAAAGGCGAGCAGCGAAAGGCGCGCCTGCTTCTCGCTTTCGGTGCTGGGCTCGAGCGCGCGCACCTGCGAATCAAGCCGCAGGATCACCTTTAAGGCGGACCCGTCGGTGCGCGCCTGGGAGAAATCAGCGTTGTTCTGCCAGGTTTCGGCAAGCAATTGCTGGCCATAATCCTGCAATGTGTGGCGCAGGCCACAGGCGGCGGCGCCATAATTCAGCAATTCCAGGTCCGTCAACTGGATGCTCGCGGCGTATTTCTGCACGTCCGAATAGGCTTCGCTGAAATTATAGCGGGCTGAATTGACCATCAGGCCCAGCAACAGGGCGGACATGGTGGACACCATCGCCATGCTCGCCTTCAGGCTCATGATGGAGCCTTCCCCGAGCCAGGCCTCGGGTAGCTGCTTCGCCAACAGGCTGCCCGCGCCCGCCACGACAAGCATCAGCGCGAATGTGGCGATGATCGAGGTCCAGATATCCATAGGCTCGGCTTCCCCGCTTCATCGTCGCACACGGCCACGCTTTAGTACTGCTCTCCCTTTGCCCCGCCAAGGCCCGCACCGCGATGGCGTTGGTCCGATCCCGTGGCCTCCCGCTCGCTTTCGACAATGCCGCGCATGGTGAAGCTGGCGCCGTGCAGAAAGCTTTTCACGGCATCGCGCACCACGTCGTCGAGGCTTTCCGGGGTCGGCGTGCCGTACACGAAGCGGCGGATGGCGAGATAGAAGATGCGCCCGTGGAGGCCCCAGAACATCTCCGCCTCCCGCTCGCCGATGGGGGCGTCCTGCGGCGCGGGCAGGCTGAGGTCGTGGCGCAGTTCCGCGCAGGCCGGCAGGATGATCAGGTCCCGCACGATGGTGAGATAGCGATTCGTGATGTCGAACGACTTCAGGCCGGAAAACACGAAGATCCGCACCCACTGATAATCGAAGACCTTCTCGACATATTGCGTGTAGAACGCGGTCAGCCGCGCTTCGAGCGACAGGCTCCGGTCCGTCACCAGACGCTCCCAATCCGGGCTCCAGCGGCTGAGATAGACGTGTTCGTACACGCGCTCGATCAGCGCTTCCTTGCTGGGAAAATGGCGATAGATGGCGGAATGGGTGATGCCCATGCGCTTGGCCAGTTCGCGGGTCTGCCCCTCGAAGCCGTGCTCGGCGAAGAATCGCACCGCTTCCTCGACGATGGCCAGCTCGCGGTCGGCGGCGCGCATGTTGCGGCGCTTGGGGCGCTCCGGCGCGGCGGCGGGCGGCGCGGCGCCGGAAGCCGGTTCGGCGGATTGAGCCTGGTCCTTGGCCTTGCGGCGCGGCGAATCCCCCTTTTCCAACAGCACGCTCTCCTGCCCACGGCCGCTGCGACGAACGGCATGTCTTCGATAGCCCAACTGGAGAAAGTGACCAAATGGTCATTTTCTATTGACAACAGATCCAGGACCGGGCCAATTTTGTGACCAAGCGGTTACAAAAGCCGCAAGAGGAAATCGCCATGGGAGTTTGCGCGTGAAAGCTCGCGCCTTCAGCTATGTCCGCTCCGAGACCCTGGCCGACGCTTATGCGGCGTTCGCGCAAGCGGGCGATGCCAGCTATATCTCGGGGGGGCAGAGCCTCGTGCCGGCCCTGGCGCTGCGGCTCCAGGCGCCCGAGCTTTTGGTCGACCTCGGTGCGGTCGCGGAAATGCACGGGGTCACGCTCGACGGCGACATGCTGCGCATCGGCGGCCTTACCCGCCACGCGCAGATGCTCACCGAACCGCTGATCGCCCGCCATGCGCCGCTGCTGGCGCAGGCCGCCCCCCATGTGGCGCATCCGGCGATCCGCAACCGCGGCACCCTCGGCGGCAGCGTGGCGCTGGCCGACCCCGCCTCCGAATTCCCCGCCATGATGCTGGCCATGGACGCACGGATGGAAATCTTCGGTGCCGCGGGCACCCGGCTCGTCCCGGCCGACGCTTATTTCCAGGACCTCTATCAGACCGCGCTCGAACCCGGCGAGATCCTAGTGGCGCTGCATGTGCCGAGCGTCGGCCCGCGCCATCGCTGGGCGTTCGACGAACTGACCCGCCGCCGGGGCGACTATGCCATGGTCGGCGCTGGGCTCCAGGGCCTGTTCGAAGAGGACGGGCGCATCGAACATATCCGCATCGCCTTCTTCTCCGTCGCCGCGACCCCGGTGCGCGTGAAAAGCGTGGAAGCCGCGCTCGCCGGCCGGAAGATCGACGCGGCGCTGATCGCCCATGTGCAGGGCCTGATCGACGCCGAGCTGGACCCCGCCGAGGACGAGCACCTGCCCCCAGCCATGCGGCTTCATCTGGCGCGCGTGCTGCTGGGCCGGCTGCTGCAAACCGTGAGTTCCCCGACATGAGCGCCCCCGTTCCCCTCGCTCTCACGGTCAATGGCGTGGAGGTGGCGCGTGCCGTCGCGCCGCGCACCACGCTCGCCGATTTCCTGCGGCTGGATCTCGAACTCACCGGCACCCACACGGGCTGCGAGATGGGCGCGTGCGGCGCCTGCCTGGTGATGATGGACGGCGTTCCCGTCCATTCCTGCCTCGTCCTCGCCGTGCAGGCCGAGGGCGCGGTGATCGAGACGGTGGAAGGCCTTTCCGAGCGCGGCGCCATCGCGGAGCTGCAACAGGCCTTCCACCAGCGCAACGCCCTGCAATGCGGCTTCTGCACCCCCGGCGTGCTGGTGAATGCCCATGCGCTGCTGGAACACGGCGGCGTGCCGACGCGGGAGGACATCCGCGACGCGCTCTCCGGCAATTATTGCCGCTGCACCGGCTATGAGGCGATCGTCGACGCCATCGAGACCACGGCGCGGCTGCGCGCCGGCGCGGAGGGCCAGCCATGAACGCTCCCGTCACCAACGCGCCCGCCAAACCCTTCGACCGGCCCGGCCATGTGGGCCAGCCCCTGTCCCGCCCCAATGCCAAGCGCCTGCTGGCGGGGCGCGGGCGCTATGTCACCGACATCACCTTGCCGCGCATGCTGCATGCCGTCTTCGTGCGCAGCCCCTATGCCCATGCCCGGATCGCGGATGTGGACATAGCGGCGGCACAGGCCATGCCGGGCGTGCGCCTGGTCGCCACGGGCGCCGACCTCGCCCGCCTCTGTACGCCATGGGTCGGCACGCTCGACCATTTCAAGGGCATGAAATCCCCGCCCCAATTGCCGCTGCCGCTGGAGCGCGCGGTGTGGGCCGGGCAGGCTGTGGTGGCCGTGGTGGCCGATACCCGCGCCCTCGCCGAGGATGCGGCGGAAATGGTTGCGATCAGCTTCGAGGAATTGCCACCGGTCACCGACCTCGACATGGCGCAGGCCGAGGGCGCGCCGCGCGTCTCCCCCGAGCTTGCCGACAATATGTGCTTCCGCGCCGGCCTCGACACCGGCGGCGTGGACGACATCTTCGCCAATGCCGCCCATGTGGTGGAGGGTGAATTCCACTTCGGCCGCCACACCGGCGTGACGCTGGAGCCCCGCGCCATCATCGCCGATTACGATCCGAGCGAGGAGCGCCTGACGGTCCATCACGCGACGCAGACGCCCTATCAGTTTCAGGATCTCTATGCCCGCCATTACGGCATCGCCGAATCCCGCGTGCGGGTGATCGCGCCCGATGTGGGCGGCTCGTTCGGCGTGAAGCTGCATGTCTATCACGAGGACATGGCGGTGGTCGGCCTCTCCATGATGCTCGGGCGGCCGGTGAAGTTCGTCGCCGACCGCACGGAAGCCTTCGTCTCCGACATCCACGCCCGCGACCATCGCGTGAAGGCGCGCGCGGCCGTGGCAGCGGACGGCACCATCCTCGCCATGGACGTGGAGGACGAGACCGCCGTCGGCGCCTTCTCCACCTATCCCCGCACCAGCGCGGTGGAGGGCAACCAGGTGATCCGCCTGATCGGCGCGCCCTATACGCTCGCCGGCTATCGCGCGGACCTCAAGGTGCTGTTCCAGAACAAGGTGCAGACCAGCCAATATCGCGCGGTGGGCCATCCCATCGCCTGCGCGGTCACCGAGCGGCTGGTGGATCTGGCCGGGCAGAAGGCGGGGCTCGACCCGTTCGCGGTGCGCGCCAAGAACATGATCGCCGACGACGCCTATCCCTGCGCCTCCGCCACCGGCTACAAGTTCGAGGCGCTCTCGCACCAGGCCTGCCTCGCCAAGCTGCATACCCTGATGGATTACGACCGCCTGCGGAGCGAGCAGGCCGAGGCGCGCGCACGCGGCATTCATCGCGGCATCGGCATCGCCGCGTTCGTGGAAATCACCAATCCGAGCCCGGCCTTCTACGGCATCGGCGGCGCGCGGATCTCGGCGCAGGACGGCGCCATCATCAAGATCACGCCCTCCGGCGAGGTGCGCTGCCTGATTTCGGTGACCGAGCAGGGCCAGGGCACCGAAACCATCATGGGCCAGATCGTCGCCGATTATCTCGGCGTCTCGCGCGACATCGTGGACCGCACTTCAGGCGGCGCGCAAGCTCAAGGGCAACGTGCTCGCCGTCGCCGCGGCCATCCTCCAGGCCCAGCCCGACGCGCTGGATCTCGTGAACGGCGAAATCGTCGAGCGCGCCACCGGGCAGGCGCGCATCAGCCTTTCGGAGGTGGCGCGCATCGCCTATTTCCGCTCCGATACGCTGCCCGCCGGCACCAATGCCCAGCTCTCGGCGGTGCATCATTACGCACCGCAGGGCTATCCCTTCGCCTTCACCAACGGCATTCACGGCTGCCATGTGGAGGTGGATGTCGAGACCGGGCTGGTGAAGATCCTCAAGCATTTCGTGGTGGAGGATTGCGGCCGCATCATCAATCCGCTGCTGGTGGAAGAACAGGTGCGCGGCGGCGTGGTGCAGGGGCTCGGCGCGGCTTTCTTCGAAGAGTGCCTCTATGACGAAAGCGGCCAGCTCACCAACGGCTCGCTGGCTGATTACCTCGTGCCCATGTCGTGCGAAATGCCCGACATCCTGATCGACCATATGGAAACACCGACCAAGGACACCGAGCTCGGCGCCAAGGGCTGCGGTGAAGCTGGAACCGCCGCGGCCTCCGCGGCGGCGCTGAACGCGGTGAACGACGCCATCGCCCCGTTCAACGCCACGATTTCGCAGATCCCCATGACTCCCGCGCGCCTGCTGAAGGCGCTCGGGGCCTTCTAACCGACAAAAAAATACCCCCTGGGAGGGACTTATGGCCAATTTTCTGAAGCCGCCGTTATCGGGTGTATCGCGTCGTGCCGTTCTCGCAGGCATGGGGGCCGGCATCGGCCTCATGGCCGCGCCGGCCATCCTGCGGGCGCAGACCGAGACCATCCGCATCGGCTTTCCGACCCCGCTCACCGGCCCGTTCGGCGCCGAGGCGAAGGACCAGGTGAAGAGCGCCGAACTGGCGGTCAAGCTGGTCAACGACAAGGGCGGCATCGCCGGCCGCAAGGTCGAATTGCTGGTGCGCGACGACAAGCTGAACGCCGGCGAGGCCGCCACCCGCACCCTCGAACTGATCGAGAAGGACAAGGTGCACGCAATCGTCGGCGCGCTTTCCAGCGCGGTTCAGCTAGCGGTGAACGAGGTCACCCGCGCGCGCGGCGTGCTCTATGTCTCGATCAGCCAGTCGGACACCATCAATGAAGTAAAGGATTTCTCGCGCTTCACCTTCCACGAGGCGCTGAACCCGCACATGACCACCGCTGCGGTCGCCAAGAAGACCTTCAAGAAGGGCTCCAAGATCGCCTATCTCGTGGCCGATTACGCCTATGGCCATGAAATGCTGCGCGGCTTCAAGCGCGCCGCCGCCGCCATCGGCGCGGAGAGCGTGGGAGAGATCCTCCACCCGTTCGGCGCCGCCGATTATTCGACCCTGATGCCGCGCATCCGCTCCATGAAGCCGGACATCCTGGCGATCTGCAATTTCGGCCGCGACCAGGCCAATTCCATCAAGCAGGCCAACGATTTCGGCCTCAAGCAGCAGATGCAGATCGTGGTTCCCGTCATCCTGCACAACCAGCGCCTCGCGGTGGGCCCGGACGTGTTCGCGGGCGTGATCGGCGGCGCGAACTATTATTGGGGCCTGGAAAGCACCGTGCCGACCGCGAAGGCGTTCAACGAGGCCTTCAAGGCCGCCAATAACGGGGCCTATCCCACCGATTACGGCGCTTATGGCTACACCGGCGTCGCCTCGCTGCTGCTGGCCATCGAGAAGGCCGGCAGCACCGATACCGACAAGATGGTCGAGGCGTTGCAGAACCTGAAATACGACGTCGCCAAGGGTCCCCAGCATTACCGCGCCTGCGACCACCAGTCGGTGCAGGCGGTGCTGGTGCTGGAATCCAAGAAGAAGGCCGACATGGCGAACGAGCAGGACCTGTTCGCCATCATCGCCAATGATCCGGGCTCGGAAGACATGCTGCGCTCCTGCGCGGAGCTGGGCTTCCCGACCTGAGCCGCCCCCTCACCCCAACCCTCTCCCCGGCGGGGAGAGGGGGAGTTCCCGAGTTCGCCCCTCGGGGGGGGGGAGCGGGTCCCGGTTTCGCCCCTCGGGGGGAGAGGGAAAGACTGAAGTTCACCTCTCCCCGACGGGGAGAGGTCGGCCGCGCAGCGGACGGGTGAGGGGGCGGAGCCTTCCGGCGGGATCAAGCCTCGCCGCACCGGGGGCGCCCCTCACCCCAACCCTCTCCCCGGCGGGGAGAGGGGGGTTCCCGACTTCGCCCTTAGGGGGGAGAGGGAAAGCCAAAGTTTACCTCTCCTGACAGGGAGAGGACACGACACAGAAAGCCGGAGCCGGACACCGACATGGATCTCGAACTCATCCTCATGCAGCTGTTTTCCGGCGTCGCGCTGGGCGCGGTGCTGATCATGGCGGCGCTCGGCCTCACCATCATCTTCGGCATGCTGGGCATCGTGAACTTCGCCCATGGCGCGCTGTTCATGGTGGGCGCCTATGCCGGCGTGTGGGTCGCCGAGCAGACCGGCAATTTCTGGTGGGCCCTGCTGCTGGCGCCGCTGGCGGTGGGCGCGTTCGGCATGCTGATCGAGCGCTTCCTCATCCGCCCGCTCTACAAGCGCTCGGTGGATGATCCCCTGCTGCTCACCTTTGGCCTCGGCTATGTGCTGGTGGAAGCGGTGCGCATCGTGTTCGGCACCGATGGCGTGCCCTTCGCCACCCCCGAGGCGCTGAGCGGGGTGGTGGATCTCGGCATCGGCTATTTCCCGCTCTACCGCCTGTTCGTGGTCGGCCTCGTCGCGGTGGTGCTGCTGGCGCTGTGGGTGGCGCTGGAGAAGACCAAGTTCGGCCTGATCGTGCGGGCCGGCGCCAAGGACCCGTTGATGATGCGGGTGCTCGGGGTGGATATCAGCGCCCTGTGGCTGGTGGTGTTCGGCCTCGGCGTGGCGCTCACCGCGCTCGGCGGCGTGCTCGCCGCGCCCATGCGCAACGTCACGCCGGAAATGGGCACGCTGGTGCTCGCCGAAGCGTTCGTGGTCACCGTCATCGGCGGCATGGGCTCCTTGCTCGGCGCGGTGATCGCCGGGCTGGTGGTGGGCGTCGCGGTCTCCATGACCGCGCTGTTCGCCCCGGAAATGGCCACCATCGTCATGTTTGCGCTCATGGCGCTTGTCCTTCTGTTCCGCCCGCAGGGCCTGTTCGGCCAGAGCGTGCGCGCATGAGCGGAGATCCTTCCATGCCCCCTTCCCCGGCCTCCGCCGCCGCGCCGCCGCTGGCCGCGCAGACCGGCGTGAAAGCCACCGGCTTCGGCGCGATGCTCCAGCGCTGGCGCGTGCCGCTCTCGGTGCTCGCCTTGTGCCTCCTGCCGTGGGTCCTGCCCTCGCAGGCGCTGGCGGTGAACGTGCTGGTCTTCGGCCTGTTCGCGGTCGGCTACAATCTGCTGTTCGGCTACACGGGCCTGCTCTCGTTCGGCCACGCCGCCTTCTTCGGCGGCGGCGCCTATCTCACCGGCATCGCCATCGCCCATTTCGGCCTCGGCTGGTTCCCCGCCATGCTGGTGGGCGTGCTGGGCGCAGGCGTGCTCGCCGCGATCATGGGCGCGCTGTCGATCCGCACCCGCGGCATTTATTTCTCCATGGTGACGCTGGCGCTCTCGCAGCTGGTCTATTACGTGGCGCTCCAGGCCAGTGCCTGGACCGGTGGGGAAAACGGCCTGCGCGGCTTCACCGTCTCCACCATCAATCTGTTCGGCTTTACCGTGGATTTCCTGGATCCCGTGAAGAAATACTATGTCTTGATGGTGTTCGCGGCGCTGGCGCTGTGGTTCGTCTCGCGGCTGCTGAACTCGCCGTTCGGCGCGGTGATCGAGGCGATCCGCGAGAACGAGACCCGGGCGCGCGCCTGCGGCTATGATGTGGAGCGCACCAAGCTCATCGTCTTCATCCTGTCGGGGCTGATCTGCGGGCTCGCGGGCGCGCTCTCCGCCCTGCATCTCGCCATCGTGCCGCTGGATACGCTGCACTACCAGACCTCGGGCCTGGTGGTGATGATGACGCTGCTCGGCGGCGCCGGCAGCTTCTTCGGCCCGTTCGTGGGCGCCCTGGTGTTTCTGCTGATCGAGGATGTCGCCTCGCTCTGGACCTCCCATTGGCAGCTCATCGTCGGGCTGATCTTCATCGCCTTCGTGCTGTTCCTGCCCAAGGGCATCTGGGGCACCCTGATTTCCCGGAGGACGCAGGGATGACGACGCCGCTTCTCTCCGTCGAGAATATCGGCCGCAGCTTCGGCGGGTTCGTGGCGCTGGCCGATATCAGCGCCAGCTTCGCGCCGCGCCAGGTCACCGCCATCATCGGCCCGAACGGCGCCGGCAAGAGCACCTTCTTCAACGTGCTGTCCGGCGTGCTGCCGCCCTCCACCGGCGCGATCCGCTTCAAGGGGAAGGATTTGACCGGGTTGCGCCAGCACAAATTCGTGCATCTCGGCATCGCCCGTTCCTACCAGATCACCAACATCTTCCCCGAGCTTTCGGTGCATGAAAACGTGCGCGTGGCGGCCCAGGCCTTCGTCGCCCGCTACGACGTGTTCTCCAACCGCACGCGCTATGGCGCACTCGACGAGAAGGCGAACGCGGCGCTTGCCGCCGTCGGGCTTCACGCCAAGGGCCACCGCACGGCCAAGGCGCTCGCCCATGGCGAGCAGCGGGCGCTGGAAATCGCCATCGCCCTGGTGGCGGACCCCGAACTGCTGCTGCTGGACGAACCCACCGCCGGCATGGGACCGGAGGAGACCAAGGACATGGTCGCCCTGATCGAGCGGCTCGCCGCCGAGCGCACCATCCTGCTCGTCGAGCACAAGATGAAGATGATCCTCGGCCTCAGCGATCGCATCCTGGTGCTGCACCACGGCCGGCTGATTGCCGACGGCACCCCCCAATCCATCCAGACGGACAAGGAAGTCCGTCGCGTCTATCTGGGTCAGAACGATGGCTATGCTTGAGATCGAGGGCCTGGATGCCTGGTACGGCGCAAGCCACATCCTCCACAAGGTGAGCCTGAAGGTGGAGAAGGGCGAGATCGTCGCCCTGGTCGGCCGCAACGGCGCGGGCAAGACTTCCACCTTGCGCGCGGTGATGGGGCTGATGCCCCGCGCCACCGGGCGGGTGCGGTTCGACAGCACCGAGCTGCTGCCGCGCGCGGCGCACGAGCGCTTCAAGCTCGGCCTCGCCTATGTGCCGGAGGAGCGGCGCATCGTGCAGGGGCTGACCGTGCGGGAAAACCTCCAGCTCGGCCTCGTCGCCTCGGCCAGGAAGATCGACGAGCGCACGGCCATCGACGAGATCGCCGAGAGCTTCCCGCGGCTCAAGGAGCGCCTGCACCAGCAGGGCACCACCATGTCCGGCGGCGAACAGCAGATGCTGGCCATCGCCCGCGCCATGATCGCGAAACCTTCCATGATCCTCTTGGACGAACCCTCCGAGGGCATCATGCCGGTGCTGGTGGAGGAGATGGGCGTCCTGTTCCGCAAGATGCGCGACCAGGGCATGACGCTGGTGCTGGTGGAGCAGAATGTCGAATGGGCATTGAAGCTGGCCGACCGGGCGGTCATCATCGACCAGGGTGAAATCGTCCATGAAAGCAGCGCCGCCGCGCTTCTGGCCGACAAGGACATTCAAGATCGCTATTGCGCCGTGTGAGCGCTCGAAAGGACTTTCGTCATGGAAATCGTCGGCGAATATCGCATCGCCGCGCCGCGCGAGACGGTGTGGAAGGCCATCCTTGATCCCGAAATGCTGCGTCGCTGCATCCCCGGCTGCCAGGAGCTGACCGAAACCGGGCCCAACGCTTTCGCCGCGAAGGTGCAGATCAAGGTGGGCCCGGTCTCGGCCAATTTCGCCGGCACGGTGGAACTCCAGGATATCACCGCGCCGGAAAGCTGCCGCATCGTCGGCCAGGGCAGCGGCGGGGTGGCCGGCTTCGCCAAGGGCGATGCGGTCGTGACGCTCGCGGAAGATGGGGAAGAAACCCTCCTCACCTACAAGGCCGACGCGCAAATCGGCGGCAAGCTCGCCTCCCTCGGCGGCCGGCTGATCCAGGCCACGGCCCGCAAGCTGGCGGACCAGTTCTTCTCCACATTCACCAAGGCGCTGAACGGCGAGGGCGAGGCGGAGAAGGCGGCGTCCTAAAACAGTTCCCCGTTCAAGGAATCGGGGAACCGCTCTCTCAGGCGGCGCCGGGCGCGGCGTCTTGCGGCAGGGCCGGGTCACGCCAATCCGAGGCAAGCCGGAACGTCGCCGCAAAACCCATCTCGCCGGCCCGGGTGATGCGCAGCGCGCGGCTTTCCGGCATACGCGACACCCAGCCGAGATCAAGCGTCTTGTCGAGCAGCGCGGCGCCGAGGCTGCCCGCGAGGTGTGGACGGCGCTCGCTCCAATCCAGGCAGGTCCGGCACAAAGGACGCTTGGACCGAGGCTCCGTCCCCATGTCGAGACCGAAATCGCAGAAGAAGCGCTGCCCCTCGGGCGTGACACGTCCCGCACCGTCCGAAAGCCGGACGTAGCCGAGATCATTCAGCGAATCCGCGAGGGCGACAGCAAGCCGGCCGGCCATGTGGTCGTAACAGGTCCGGGCGAGCCGCAAAGCCGCATCGCGGGGACCGACCGGCCGGTGACGCTTCGGCCCGGACGCTGCCAGGGTCATCAGCGCGTGGATGGCTTGGGCGACCTCTGGCGAGGCGAGCCGATAATAGCGGTGCCGGCCCTGCTTCTCGACGGCGATCAGCTGGGCGTCCAGCAGCTTGGCGAGATGGCCGCTGGTGGTCTGCGCCGTAACCCCGGCGTGGCGCGCAAGTTCGCCCGCAGCCAGCGCCTGACCGCCCATCAAGGCCGAAAGCATGTTCGCCCGGGCCGCATCGCCGATCAGGCTGGCGACCTCCGCAATCGTATTTCCGGACGCCATGTTCAGCATGCGGAAAACCTAGCAGCGAAACCGCTGCCCGTCAGCGTTCGATGGTTCGGCGCCGGCCGAAGCATTCAAGCCTGCCCGACGCCTAGGACAGGGGCTCGTGTCCAGCCGGCCGGAGCGCAAGAGCATGGGTGAAAAATCGAACAAGGCGAAGGAGGCCATCCTTCTTCTCATACTCTCCACATTGTGGGGGGCTTCCTACAGCTTCATCAAGATCGGCGTCGAAACCATTCCCCCGGTGACCCTGATTGCAGCACGCACCGTCCTTGCCGGTCTCATCCTCGCGGGTATCGCCCGCTGGCGCGGGTTGAAATTTCCCGGCGATCGGCCGACCTGGGCGCGATTTCTGTTTCAAGCCAGCCTGAACAGCGTCATTCCCTTCACCCTGATCGCCTGGGCCGAACAAACGACGGACGCCGGCCTGGCGGCGATCCTCAATTCCACATCCCCCATCTTCGCCTTTCTGCTGACCCTGCTCGTGACCCGCCACGAGGCGGTGACGGGACGCAAGCTGTTCGGGGTCGGCGCCGGGCTGCTCGGAACATGCCTGGTGGTCGGGATGCAGGCGCTGGGCGGCCTCGGGCATCAGGTGTGGGCGCAGCTCGCCATCGTCGCGGCCACCGTCTGCTACGCCGGCGCCGCGATCTTCGGCCGGAATTTCAAAGGGCTTGACCCCATGCTGCCTGCGGCCGGCTCGCTCCTATGCGGTGCTGCGATCCTGGTTCCGGCCAGCCTGGCGCTCGATCATCCCTGGACACTCGTTCCGTCCATGCGATCCGTGCTCGCGCTCCTCGCCCTCTCGGTCTTTTCGACGGCCCTTGCCTTCGTGATCTATTTCCGTCTCGTCCAGACGCTCGGGTCGATCGGCACGACGGCGCAGGCCTATCTCAGGGTGCCGATCGGCGTTGCCATCGGCATCCTGTTCCTCGGTGAAACGCTGGCATCGACGGTCTGGCTCGGCCTGGGCTGCATCGTCGCCGGCGTCATTGCCATGACCCTGCCGGTTCCCCCGAGCGGCGCGCAGGCACGCGTGAGCGACACCCGCATCAGAGCCCCGACCCCACCACGAACGCGCCCCGGCAGGCGCGCACCTCATCCGCGATGAAGCGCTCGGTCTCGGCGATGCGGCGCAGACCGCGCAGGTCCGCGTGGACCACCAACCAATAGGTGCGCGAGAAGGTGACGGCGGGCAGGATGCGCACCAACTCCGGGCAGGCGGCGGCGGCATAATCATGCAGGATGCCGAGCCCCGCACCGGCGCGGATCGCCTCCAGCTGCCCCACCACGCTCGCGCATTCGAACCGGCGCGCGGTCAGCTCGATCAGGGCGCCCATGTAATCTAGCCCTGAACTATAGGTGAGATCCTGCACATAGGTCACGAGCGTGCGGTCGGCGAGGTCCGCCTCGTGCGCCACCGGCCCGGTCTGGTCGAGATAGGACCGCGCGGCATAGACGCCGAGCGAATAGTCCGTGAGCTTGCGCCCGAACAGCCGCCCCTCCTGCGGCCGCTCCAGGATGATGGCGATGTCCGCCTCGCGCTTGGAGAGGGAGAAGGTGCGCGGCAGCGGCACCAATTGCACCACGAGGTCCGGATGCATCCCGGCGAAGCGGGCGAGCCGCGCGGCCAGGAAATAGGTGCCGAACCCGTCCGGCGCACCGATGCGCACCGTGCCTTCCAGCTTGAGATCGGCATTGCCCAGCAGCGAGCGGGCGCGCAGCATCTCGCTTTCCACCCGCTCGGCCATGGGCAAAAACTGCTCGCCGATGGCGGTGAGCGTGCAGCCGCTCGGCCGGCGCTCGAACACCTTGGCCCCGAGATCCGCCTCAAGCGCGGTGAGCCGCCGGGTGACCGTGGCGTGATCCAGCCCAAGCTTGCGCGCGGCCGACAACATCTGGCCCGCCCGCGCGACGGCGAGAAAGACACGGGCATGGTCCCAATTCATCGCGGAAGATTTCCCGGCAGACGCCTAAAAACGCGGAATGAGTCCGAGATCTTAGGCCTTGCTCCGCGCGGATGCCAGAGATCAAGTGCGGCAGGATTTCGCGCGGGAGCAAACCATGCAGACCATCGGCCATTATATCCAGGGGCGCCATGTCGCCGGCGAGGGCCGCTCGGCCCCGACCTTTGAGCCCGCCACGGGCGAGCAGATCGGCACCGTGCTGCTGGCCTCCGCCGCGCGCGTGGACGAGGCGGTGCAGGCCGCCGCCGCCGCCCTGCCCGCCTGGGCCACCTTGCCGGCGCCGGCCCGCGCCCGCGTGATGTTCCGCTTCAAGGATCTGCTGGAGCGCAACATCGACGACCTCGCCGCCCTGATCAGCCGCGAACACGGCAAGACCGTGGACGACGCCAAGGGCGAACTGGTGCGCGGCATCGAGGTGGTGGAATTCGCCTGCGGCATCCCGCATCTGCTGAAGGGCGAATTCTCCGACCAGGTCGGACGCGGCATCGACACCTTCTCCCAGCGCCACCCGGTGGGCGTGTGCGCCGGCATCACGCCGTTCAACTTCCCGGCCATGGTGCCGCTGTGGATGTTCCCGGTCGCGCTCGCCTGCGGCAATACCTTCGTGCTGAAGCCCTCCGAAAAGGACCCGAGCCTCTCCTTGCGCCTCGCCGACCTTCTGGCCGAATCCGGCCTGCCCGCCGGCGTGTTCAATGTCGTCAACGGCGACAAGGAGGCGGTGGACGCGCTGCTGACCCATCCCAAGGTCGCGGCGGTGAGCTTCGTCGGCTCCACGGCGGTCGGCGAATATGTCTATAAGACCGCCGCCGCACACGGAAAGCGCGCCCAGGCCCTGTGCGGCGCGAAGAACCATCTCGTGGTGATGCCCGACGCCGACCTCGACAAGACCGTCGATGCCCTGATGGGCGCCGGCTATGGCTCGGCCGGCGAGCGCTGCATGGCGGTCTCGGTGGCGGTGGCCGTGGGCGGCATCGGCGATGCGCTCATGGAGCGGTTGGAACCGCGCGTGCGGGCGCTGAAGGTCGGCCCCGGCAATGATCCGGCGAGCGAGATGGGCCCCCTCGTCACCAAGGAGCACTTGGCCAAGGTGCGCGGCTATGTGGACCTCGGCGTTTCCGAGGGCGCGAAGCTGACGGTGGACGGGCGCGGCCTCAAGCTCCAGGGCTATGAGGACGGCTATTATATCGGCGGCTGCCTGTTCGACGACGTCACCCCCGACATGCGCATCTACAAGGAGGAGATCTTCGGCCCCGTGCTTTCCGTGGTGCGCGTGCCGAGCTTCGACGAGGCCTTGCAGCTCGTGAACGACCACGAATACGGCAATGGCGCCGCCATCTTCACCCGCGACGGCGATGCCGCCCGCGCGTTCGACTATGGCGTGCTGGCCGGCATGGTTGGCATCAACGTGCCGATCCCGGTTCCCATCGCCTATCATTCCTTCGGCGGCTGGAAGCGGTCGATCTTCGGTGATCGCAACGTCTATGGCCTGGAGGGCGTGGGCTTCTACACCCGCCTGAAGACCACCACCTCGCGCTGGCCGGCGGGCATCCGCACGGGAGCCGAGTTCGTCATGCCCGTTCTGGGCTGAGCCACGGCCTCACCGGCTCGCAGACCGGGATTGGCCCGCCGCCTTGTGCGCCATAAGCGGACAAGGCGGCGTCGCTCCCGGCCGAAAACACGCTCCTGCCGATCGTCTCGGCGGCATTTGATCCGGGCGATCTGGTCCCGCAAGATGACAGACCCCTGACTGAATGTTGCTTTCACATATTGCCCAGGTTGCATGACTGCATGCCGTAATAAATTCATGACAAAACACGCTATATGGTCACGCTCCCGCTTGAATGGAGCCGCCCCATGCCCGAACTGCCCCAAGGTTGGGAATCCGACGCGAGGTTTAGATATCGCGCCGTCGACGGGACCCTGGAGCTTCCGCAGATGTCGGATGCGGAATGCACGGTCCTGATCTGGAGGACGGGCCGCAATCCCGTGAGCCATCCCGGCCATGCGGCCATATTGATGCGGCGCCAGCGGGCGGAAAATTACACGACCGCGGTGTGGGAGAACCCGGACCTGACGCGCTACCTCAGCTTTTGGCCCGGGGTGAACGCTTCCAAGGACACCAAAGATTCCAACCGTATGGTCGTCGGGAATTTCATGAACAATTTTACCCACGATCTGATCGCTGAAACGCCGAGTTCGACCAACGATCGTCTTGCCAATAATCCCGGCCTGGCTCGATCCAACCAGAAAATGATTATGTTGAATCGCCTTCATGCGGAGGAAAAACCCCAGTCCAGCGACCCGTCCCGCAAATCTTACGACCTCAAAGAAATTCCCAATGCCGGACGTTGGTCGAATTTTCCGCAAGACTGTTATCATATTCCAGCCCTTCGGCATGATAACCCAAAGCGCCTTGGCCTAGACTTGGAACGTATCGCCCATTGGACTGAAACGATCGTAAAGGACGAAAATTTCAAATACAAATTGGTTTCGAAGAAAAGCAATTGCGCCGGCGCCGCCATGCGGGCCATCGACGAAGGCGGCGCGAAAGCTTTCGCAAAGGCCCTGAACGACACCTACGACCTCTATTCTCCGAACGCGCAAATCGCGTACCTGACGCCGAGCGATTGCAAGGCCTATGTCGACATGGTCTGCTCTGGCGTTTTCATAACCA
Source organism: Rhizobiales bacterium 32-66-11 (assembly GCA_002304505.1). GTDB lineage: Bacteria > Pseudomonadota > Alphaproteobacteria > Rhizobiales > Xanthobacteraceae > NCEH01. The sequence continues at coordinate 18,432 of NCEH01000056.1, forward strand.
ACAACATGCTTCAGGAAATCGAACATTACGTGATGCGGCAAAACGCGGAAGCTCTGATGAGAGACCGCATGACCACCGACATCTTCACCTTGGCGGATTGGAACACCATAAGCCGTCGGCAGGGCTTCTTCAGCGGCATTCGCGGCTTCACCTTGCGCGCGCTCGACAAGCAGATCGAGCGGTATCACAAATATGATTGGGGTATGAACTACAACAACAAGCTCGCGGCCTTTCTCGGCATCATCAAAGCCACGCATACCCACAATATGAAGAGCACGAGCGGGCAGCGGGACATGGCCTTTACACTGCTCAGTGTCCAGATTCTGAGAGTCTGCGAGCACTTGGCGAGCGGGCAGAATGTATTCAGGATCCCAAGTTCGATCGCCCTCGACGCGCCTTGCTATGTCTGATGTCTCTGTCTGAGCCTGGGCCATAGGCGCACCCGCCCCTCGGCGGGAGGGCGCCTGCTGCTCTGCACCTTTCGCATGGCCGCGTCGGCAGCTCTGCCGTCGCGGCCTTGACGCCCCATGGGAACATCCTTCTCCTTGGCGCGCCGGCGCACGAGCGAAGGTGTCCTGGATTCGCTGATGGTCAAACCCTGCCCCTGTGTCCCGCGCGCCGCGCGGCACCCTCTCTCTCTCCTTGTCCCTTGCGATATGCTGCCCCCGAACGGCGCGCCCGGCGCGCGGCGGAGGATGCCGTGAACGCTGAACCCGGCCCGCAGCCAGCCACGACGCAGGCACCGGAACCACGCATCAGCCTCTTGCCCCTGCTCGCCGAAACGATCTCCGTTCAGGCGCTGGGCACCATGGCGGTGCTGATGGTGCCGGCGCTGGCGCCGGCCATCGCGCGCGACCTCGGCGTTCCGACCGCGAGCGTGGGCTATCAGATTTCCCTGGTCTATTTCGCGGCCATGACGGCATCGCTGGTCGCCGGCACCCTCGTCGCCTGGTACGGCCCCTGCCGCACCGGGCAGAGCGCGATGCTGTTCCATGCCGGCGGGTGCCTGCTGGCGAGCATAGCATTCCCACCCTTCCCACCATGGCCCTCGGCGCCTTCGTGACCGGGCTCGGCTACGGCCTCATCAATCCGGCGGCATCCGAACTGCTGATGCGCCACGCGCCGGCGAACCGCCGCAACCTGATCTTCTCCCTGAAGCAGACCGGCGTGCCCCTGGGCGGCATGGCGGCGGGCCTGTTCGGACCGCAGATCGCACTGACACTCGGCTGGCACGCGGCCCTGATCTGCGTCGCCGGCCTGTGCGTGCTGGTCGCCGCGCTCTCCCAGCTCGGGCGCGCGGAACTGGACCGGCATCGCAGCCGCGCCGGCAGCAGCCGGCTGCTGTCTTTCACGGCCATCAAGCTGGTGCTGTCGCACACCCGCCTGCGCTGGCTGGCGCTCTCCTCCTTCTGCTTCTCGGCGGTGCAGCTGTGCGTCATCACCTTCCTGGTGGCGCTGCTGGTGGAGGATCTCGGCTTCTCCCTGGTGCAGGCGGGGGCGATCCTGGCGGCGGTGCAGGTGTCGGGCGCGGTGGGCCGCGTGCTGTGGGGCCAGGTGGCCGACATGGCGCGCGACGGCCTCGGCGTGCTGGTGTTTCTCGCGCTGCTCATGGGCGGCGCCGCTTTGGCGGTCATGCTGGCCGCGCCCGGCTGGCCGCTGCCGGTGATCGTGGCGCTGCTGCTGGTGCTCGGCCTTTCGGGCGTGGGCTGGAACGGGGTCTATCTCTCGGAAGTGGCGCGCAACAGCCCGCCTCGGGCGGTGGGCACCACGACCGGGGCGGCCATGTTCTTCACCTTCACCGGCGTGGTGTTCGGCCCCGTGATCTTCTCGCAGATCCACGACCGGGTGGGCAGCTATATGGGCAGCTATGGCCTGCTGGTCGGCCTTTCGGCGGTCGGCGGGGCGATGATCCTCGCCGCTCGCCTGCGGGGCGCCCGCTGAGGCTTACGAACGGCGCCGCTCAATGCCCGTCGAAGGCCATGAGCGTGCGCACCGGCACGCCCATGGCGCGCAGCTTGGCGGCGCCCCCGAGGTCCGGCAGATCGATGATGAAGCAGGCGGCCTCCACCTGCACGCCCATGTTGCGCAGCAGCTTCACCGCTCCCTCGGCGGTGCCGCCGGTGGCGATCAGATCGTCCACCAGCACCACCTTTTCGCCGGCGCTCACCGCATCCACATGCATCTCCATTTCGTCCTGGCCATATTCCAGGGCGTAGGCCATGCGCACGGTCTGATGGGGCAGCTTGCCCTTCTTGCGGATCGGCACGAAGCCCGCGCACAGCTGGTGCGCCACCGCCCCGCCGATGATGAAGCCGCGCGCCTCGATGCCCGCCACCTTGTCGATCTTCGCCCCGGCCCAGGGCTGCACCAGCTCGTCCACCGCGCGGCGGAAGGCCCGGGCATTTCCGAGCAAAGTGGTGATGTCGCGGAACAGGATGCCGGGCTTGGGATAATCCACGATGGTGCGGATCGCGGCGCGCAGGTCCGTGGCCTCGGCGGGTGCAGGGGAAAGGGGAGAAGGCACTATGGTCATGGATCACCCTGGTTCGGCCGGCGGGGCACACGGCCGCCCCGTTCCGCGCTTGACGATTTTACCGGGCTTAACATTCTTGCCGGGCCATTGTCTGCCCGCAAGCGGCGCGAACACCGGCCTGTGAAATACCCCCCGCACGCTGCTCAGTCGGCGCCCTCGCATTCCAGCTTCTGGCGCGGAAAGGCGTCGGCGAGCGATTGGATCAGCACGGCGCGCGCCGCTTCGCCCGCGGGGTCGTTCACCTTGAGGGCGGGCACGGCGCAATTGTTCCAGGCATGGGTGATGAGATAGAGCCGCATCCAGCCGGCGGATTCCGGCACCGCGGCATGGCGCAGCTCGCGCGCGGCGCAGGCTTGGGGATTGGCGTTCTTGGTGCAGCCTGCAACGACGGCGGCGCGCCAGACCGCGGGAAGATCGCCCTTGCCCTCCAGCGCATCCACATAGATGCCGCAAGCCGCAGGGGCGGGGGTGAAGTCGCGCAGCGCGGCGGGGGTGGCGAAGGCCTTCAGCTTGACGATGTTGAAGGCGCAGAAATCGGCGACGGCATCCTTCACCTTGGCGTGGAAATCCTGCGCGCCAGGAAGGTCCAGCGGCTTCAGCGCGGCGGCGGCGGCCTCGATGCGCGCGCATTTGGCGGCATAGGCGGCCGGGTTCACGCGCCCCATATCCGCCGGCTTGTTCGGCAAGCTCGGCGAGGGGGCGGCGGAGAGGGTATAGTCATAGACGAGGGCAAGGGTATCGCGCAGGCGCTTTTCGTCGGTCTTGGTGGGGTCGAACCACACCCGCCCGGAACAGGCGCCGTCGGCGAACGACACCGATTTCTGCGCCGCGCCGGCTGCCCCGCTCCACAGGCAGGCCAAGAGCACTATCCACACCCGCCGCGCCATCGCACGCCCCCCCAAAGCGGCCTCATCCGGCCGTGATGGAAAAGCATAGCCATGCGCGGCGCAAGAATCTGCAGGCCGCGGGCCGGCGCCGCGCGATTTTAACGCGCGTCGGTCTCGATCCCGGCGATGGCGCGGGCGAAATCGGCGGCGGCGAACGGCTGGAGATCCTCTGCCCCCTCCCCGACCCCGATCAGATGCACCGGCAGGCCGAATTTCGCGGCGATGGCGACCAGGATGCCGCCACGCGCGGTGCCGTCCAGCTTGGTCATGACAAGCCCGGTCACCCCGGCGATCTTGGTGAACACCTCCACCTGGGAGAGCGCGTTCTGGCCGACGGTGGCGTCGAGCACCAGCAGCACCGCATGCGGCGCGCCGGGCTCCAGCTTCTTCACGACGCGCACCACCTTTTCCAGCTCGGCCATCAGCTCGGTGCGGTTCTGCAACCGCCCCGCGGTGTCGATGAGCAGGATGTCGGCACCCTCCGCGCGCGCCTCGGTGATGGCGTCATGGGCGACGCCCGCCGCATCGGCTCCGGGCGCGCGGGCGACGACACGGGCGCCGGTGCGCGCGCCCCACACCTTCAATTGCTCGATGGCGGCGGCACGGAACGTATCGCCCGCCGCCAGCACCACCTTGCGGCCCTCGCTCTTCCATTGGGCGGCGAGCTTGCCGATGGTGGTGGTCTTGCCCGAGCCGTTCACCCCCACCATGAGGATGATGAACGGCTTTTGCGCGCCGTCGATCACCAGCGGCCGGGCGACCGGGGCGAGGATGGATTCCACCTCGGCGGCGATCAGGCCCTTCACCTCATCGGCGCCGATCATCTTGTCGTGCCGGCCGCGCCCCACCGCTTCGACGATGCGCGCGGCGGTGGCGGTGCCGAGATCGGCGCGGATCAGGATGTCTTCCAGCTCTTCCAGCGTCTCGGCATCGAGCTTGCGCTTGGAGACGAGGTCGGTGATGCCCTGGGTCAGGCTGGAGGCGGTGCGCGCCAGCCCGCTGGTGAGGCGGCGCCAGAAACTCGTCTTTGCCGGCTCGGGCGCCTCGGCGGCGGGCGTTTCGGCAAGCGAGGTTTCGGCAAAGGAGGCTTCGGTCTCTTCCGCGTCTGCGGGAACAGGCTGCTCTTCAACCGGCGCCGTCGGCACGAGGGGCGTCCGGGCAGGATCCTCTTGCGGGGCGGAAGCCTCGGCAGCGGGAACCTCAGCGAGGGAATGCTCGGCAAGCGGGGGCGCGACCGCGACCTCTTCCGCTTGGCTCTCTTCCGCCCGCTCCTCTTCGGCCGGCGCGTCACCCATGGCCGACGCATCGCTCTCCGGCCGTGCGTCCGCCGCGAGGTCCGGGACCGCCTGCACGTCGCCGACCGGCGCATCGGAGGTTGCGGGTTCCGTGCCCTCCGGCACGTCGGGCTCGGGGGCGGCGGGCGCGGGCGTTTCGGCCTCGCTCCCCCAGCCTCCGGTCAGGCGGCTCCAGAGGCCTTTCTTCTTGGGGGCCGGCGGGGGGCCGTTCTCGGTGTCGCTCATCACATCAGGCCGCGATTAGCCGCGCGCCGTCGTGACCGGCGATGCGCAGGGGGAGGATGGTGCCGCGTGGGGCGGGATGGGGAACGCGTACCGGCGTGAAATGCTCCGTACGGCCGAGGCCGCCACTTTCCATCAGCACGCTGCGCTGCCCGCCGACGGCCAGCGCCAGATGGCGATGCAGGGCCATATCGCCCTTTTCGCGCAGGCGCTGCGCCCGGGCCTTCACCGCCTCGTGCGCCACCTGCGGCATGCGGGCGGCGGGGGTGCCGGGGCGCGGTGAATAGGGAAACACATGCAGGAAGGAGAGGCCGCAGGCGTCCACGATATCCAGCGTATTGCGGAACTGCGCCTCGCTCTCGGTGGGAAAGCCGGCGATGAGATCGGCGCCGAACACCAGGTCCGGCCGCAACCGCCGCATCTCGCCCACCAGGCGGACCGCCTCGGCGCGGGAATGGCGGCGCTTCATGCGTTTCAGGATGAGATCGTCGCCCGATTGCAGCGAGAGATGCAGATGCGGCATCAGCCGCTCCTCTTCAGCGAGTGCGCGCAGCAGATCGGCATCGGCCTCCACGGTATCGATGGAGGAGAGCCGCAGGCGCTTCAGCTCCGGCACATGCTTGAGGATCGCCCGCACCAGCTTGCCGAGCGTCGGCGCGCCCGGAAGGCCGGCACCGTAGGAGGTGAGATCCACCCCCGTGAGCACCACTTCGCCATGGCCGGTCTCAACCAGGGTGCGCACCTGCGCCACCACCTCGCCCATGGCCACGGAGCGCGAATTGCCCCGACCGAACGGGATGATGCAGAAGGTGCAGCGATGATCGCAGCCGTTCTGCACCTGCACAAAGGCGCGGGTGTGCCGGTCCAGCCCGTCCACCATGTGGAGCGCGGTTTCCCGCACCGACATGATGTCGTCCACCACCACCTTCTCCTCGGCGCCGAGGCCGAAATCCAGCGCGGCGCGGGTCGTCGCCCAGGTTTCCGGCGCGCCCTTGGCGCCATTGCCGATCACCCGGTCCACCTCGCGCACCGCCTCGCCCGTGACGGCGCAGGAATTGACGATGAACGTGCGCTCCAGCCCGGCCGCCAGCGCGGCGCGGCGCATCTGCTCGGACTCCAGGCTATTCAGCCGGCAGCCGAAACTGACCATTTCGACGCCCGGCGCACCGGCGGGCCCGGCGCTCACGCCGCCTCCGCCAACATGGCCGGGGTGAGCACGCCGGAAAACTCATAGGCCACCGGCCCGGTCATCAGCACATGGCCGTCCGCCTGCCGCCAGGAGATGTTGAGATCCCCGCCCGGCAGCGTCACGCGCACGTCGCGGCCCGACCGGCCGGTGCGGACGGCGGCGACCGCGGTGGCGCAGGCGGCGGTGCCGCAAGCCCGCGTGCGCCCGGCGCCGCGCTCCCACACGTGCAGCCGGATGTGATCGGGTGAGAGCATCTGGGCGAACGAGATATTGGCGCGCTCGGGAAACAGCGGATCATGCTCCAGCGCGAACCCCAGCGTCTCCACTGCCACCGCGTCCGCGTCGGGCACGAAAAACACCGCATGGGGATTGCCCATGGAGACGAGATTCGCCGGCCCCAGCGCCTCATAGCCCGCCAGGACATGGGCGGATGTGTCGGCGACCGCGTGCGCCAGGGGAATATGCTTCCAGTCGAGATGCGGGGACCCGGCCATCGGGCAAGATCTCGCATTCGAGCAGGCCGGCGGCGCTGTCGAACAGCACATGGCGCGCCCCGGTGCGGCGGGCCTCCAGCGCGGCGATGCAGCGCGTGCCGTTGCCGCAGGCGCCGGATTCCGAGCCGTCGGAATTGAGGATGCGCACGAAGCCCATGGAGCCGGAGGCGCGCGGCGGATAAAGCACCATCGCCTGGTCGAACGGCAGCGCATCGGCACGGGCGAGCGCCCGCGCGGCGGCGGGCGACACCTCCACCGGATTGGCACGCAGATCCAGCACGAGAATCTCGTTGCCGAGGCCGTTCATTTTCACAAAGGGGCGATTGGCGAGGCTCGTCATGGGTCCACACACGCATCGGGAGATGCGGGTCTTATATGGCCTCAGGCGGGGGATGCGCCACCCCGTTGCGGAACACGACGGCTTTTGTGGGGCGCATGCGGGCAAAAAAGGCTCCCCGGTACGGCCGGCATGTCTCCACGGGCGTCTGCGTCGTCTGCCGTTGCGGCCACCTAGAGCCTGATCCGATCAGATTGACACCCTGATCGGTAAATCAGCCTCTAAACGTTTGTGAGAGAACGCGTTATCCGATCCGCTTGCGATGCAAGCTGATCGGCGCGTGCTCTAGAGCCTGATCCGATCAGGTTGAAACAACCTGATCGGTAAATCAGCCTCTAAACGTTTGTGAGAGAACGCGTTATCCGATCCGCTTGCGATGCAAGCTGATCGGCGCGTGCTCTAGGCGCCCCGCGCGAACATGATAAAAGAAGGCTGGCGGCATCCGCCTTTAGCCCGAATCGGGTGGTAAAGGCTGCGCATGTCGGCAAGGAGATTTCAGGCAATGGGCGGTGTTGACGTGGTTCGTGGAACACGGGCGGCGTTGCTGGCCATGGGCGTGGCAAGCGGCCTTTTCGCGCTGGGCGCGCCCATCCTGAGCGGTGCCGCGCTGGCGCAGGCCGCGGCGCCCTCAGGCGGCCAGACGGGAACCCCCGCGCAGGCGCCCCACCCGGCGCCGGACGCCGGCGCGCCCGCCACCACCCAGGCCCTGCCGGGGCCGGCCTCCCCCCTGTCGCCGCCGGCGGGCGTCGACCCCCGTTCGGTACAGACCCAGCCGCTGACCGCGCCCTCGGTGCAGGCCTTCACCGGCGAGGAAGCGCAGCTCGCGACCATTCCGGTCCTGACCAAGAGCGGCAGCGCGAGCTGGGATGCCGGCTTCGACACCATCGTCGCGACGCTCAAGGACATCACGGCGGAAATGAACCGCATGGGGCTGAAGCGCACCGGCGACGTGTTCATCGTCTATAATTCCAGCGACGATGCCGGCTTCGAGTTCGAAGCCCAGGTGCCGTTCACCGGCGCCACCACGCAGAAGCCGCAGGGCGATGTGAAGCTCGGCGCCTCGTTCGCCGGAAAAACCTTCAAATTCACCCACAAGGGTTCGTTCGCCGATATGGACGACACCTACGAGGCCATCGCCAATTTCCTCGACGACAAGAACATCGCCGCGCAGGATCTCTATATCGAGCAATACCGCACGGACCCGCAGGTGACGGCGCCGGATTCGCTGGTTGTGGACATCTTCGTACCGGTTCGCTGAACCAGACACTTCCCAGCGGGCCGCGAATCCTTTTCACTAGAGGAAGTTGTGTTGTCTTTCGGTGAACCGCCGATCGCGGCGGCGCCGAGGTGACGATGAGGAGGCGCCCCATGCCCCGGCTCTTCACCGCGCTCGAGATTCCGAGCCAGATTGGAGATGGCCTGTCCCTCATGCGGGGGGGCCTCTCCGGCGCCCGATGGATGGACCCCGAAAACTATCACGTCACCCTGCGCTTCATCGGCGATGTGGACGATGCCAAGGCCCGCGACATCGCCTTGATGCTCGGGCAGGTGCGCCGCCGCGCGTTCGAGATGAGCCTCGGCGGGCTCGACCAGTTCGGCGGGCACAAGCCAAGGGTGATCTATGCCAGCGTGCGGCCCAACCCGGCCCTGCTGGAGCTTCAGGCCGAGCATGAGCGCATCATGCAGCGCCTCGGCCTGCCGCCGGAACGCAATTACAAGCCGCATGTCACGCTCGCCCGGCTGCGCGATACATCGAGCCGCCAGGTGGCCGATTATCTCGCCACGCGCGGCTTCTTCCGCAGCGAAAGCTTCCTTGCGAGCCGGTTCGTCTTGTTTTCCTCGCGCGATTCGGTCGGCGGCGGCCCCTATGTGGAAGAGGCGGCCTATCCGCTCTCGGGCGGAGCGGCCCTGCGTCTTGCGATGCCCGAGGGACATCCCATATCCTTTGCATGAGTGATACCCAACGCGCCCGCTTCCGCTTCGATTGGAGCGCGCTGCCCTTTGCAGAACGGCTGAAGGCGGCGAAGGACGAGGCTCTCGTCAAGAAGAGCTTCTGGCAGAAGCTGAAACGCACCGCCGCGCACGTGCCGTTCGCGGAAGATGCGGTGGCGGCCTATTACGCCGCCTTCGACCATGACACCCCGGTGCGCGTGCGCGCGACCCTGTTGGGCGCCCTCGCCTATTTCGTGCTGCCGCTGGATGCCATTCCCGACATCCTGCCGGTGATCGGCTTTTCCGATGACGCGGCGGTGATGTTCCTGGCGTTCCAGGCCCTGACCTCCAACATCACGCCCGCCCACCAGGCCGCGGCGAAGGAGATCATCGCGCGGCTGCGCACGCAGGGCGAGGACGAACCCGAGGTGCCGCCCGCGTCCGGCGCACCGGGTCCCGCCGGCGCCTGAACGCCTGGTCCGGAGCAAGGGTTGGCCTGAAGGGTTGGTCCTGCGGCGCAGGGTTTCCGAAGACATTCCAACGCAAAAAACGCCGCTGCCCAGGCAGCGGCGTTTTCTTGTCTGGCGATGGCGGGGGCGCAGTGCGCCTCAGAACCGGACCTGAAGCCCGCCGCGCAGCGACTGGTGGGTGCCGACGGTGGAGAAATTGCCGTCATAGGCCGCGAACAAGGACACTTTGTCGGTGGCCGAGAGCGAGAGCCGCGCGCCCACCGGCAACACCCAGGCATCCTGGTTGAAGCCCTGCACCAGGATCGGCGCATAGCCGGGCAGCTGAACCGTCGGATTGGCGCTGTCCACCACCACGTCGCGGGCGATGCCGGTCTCGATCTCGCCGGTCAGCCAGCCCGCCCAGCCGAATTGGCGCAGATCCACCTTCTGCTGCATGGTCACGGTGAATTCCGGCCGCAGCAACGTGTAGTCGCTGCCGCTCCAGGCGGCATTCAGGCTGGGATAGAAGCTGCTCTCATTATAGCTGTCCACATTGACGTTCAGCAGCGTCAGGGCGGCGCGGGGAATGAAGCTCATCGTTCCCATCTCGACGCTGGTGGAGGCGGCGAGCCGGCCGGCGATGCGCAGATCGTTGAAATTGGCGTTGGTGGCCGCAAGGCCGCCGCCGACCCAATAGGTCTGGTTCGCCTCGTCATCGCCGCGCCCGACGAGCACCGAGCCGTTCAGCACCACCCGGCCGATTTCGTAGGACGCATAGGCGGCGAGCGAATAGGCGTTGGAGGTATAATTGGGGCTCGCGCTGCCGGAGGCGTCGGCATTGTTCTGGCTGTAGGTGCCCATGAGGCCGACCACCAGGTTTTTCGCCACTTCCCCGTCCACGCCCAGCATCACGCCGCCGCCGTCCGCCTGGATGGTGGGGACGCCGCCATCGGCATAAAGGCGGGTGCGCGAGCCATAGGCATTAGCCCACAGCGCCATGCCATCGGCGCGCGAGCCCTGGCTGATGGGGCCGATGCCGGTGAGGAAGCCGGGCACATTCTGCCCGCCGTCGGTATTGGCCGCGACCGCCGGTCCGGAGAGGCTTGGCTTGGCGCCCGGCGCGCTCGGCGCGGCATCCTGGAACTGGGCCGCCCGCCGCTCCAGCACATCCAGGCTGCGCAGGGTATCGGCGGCGGCAAGGCGGGTGGTGGCATCCACCTGGAACGGGCTGATGGTGGCGACATTCACCCCATTGGCCGCATATTGCGCGCCGACGCCCATGCGGGTGTCGCCGGCGCTGATGGACCCGAACGTGCCCTGCACGGTGGAGGCGGCGAGGATGTTGTAGATGCCGTTCGCGCCGCCGGTGGAGGGCTGGATGGTGACGCTGCCGCCGGCGATATTGGCGATATTGGTGACGATCAGCTGGTCGCTCAGCCCGGCCCCGTTGGTCTCGATCTGAAGTACGCCGCCATTGGCGACATAATTGCCGACCATCAAGGTGCCGACGCTGTTGCCCGGCGCGATCACGCCGCCCATACCGCCGACCGTGCCGTTGACGAAGCCGGTCCCCTGAAGCACCGACCCGCCGCCGAGGCTGACCGCGCCGACGAGGGTTCCGTTCACGCGCACCGTGTTGAAGCCGGTGACCGAGACATTGCCCAGCATTTGCCCCGAGGATTGCAGCGTGAAGCTGTTGCCATAGCCCGAGGCGAGCAGGGCGAAGAGCGAGACGCTGGTGTCCGCCGCAAGGCTCCCGCCCACGGTGGCACTGTTGCCGGAACCGGCAAGGCGGATCTGCCCGGCCATGCCGCCATTCATCGCGAAGCTGTTGGCGGCGCCGGAAATCTGCACCTGGCCGGAGACCGTGCCGCCGGAATTCACCTGCGCCTGGTTCTGCGTGCCGGCCATTTCAAGCGCCACATTGGTGGCCTGGGGAATGGTGAAGGCGGGGGTCTTGGTGCCGGCGGCATTCTGCTGGGCGATGTAATTCTGGAGATAGGCGTTCGCAGACGTGACCGAGCCGGAGATGACAAGGCCGTTGCCGGAACCGGAAACGGAGATGCGGCCGTCCACTTCGCCGGTGGCGCCGATCTGCGCCAAGCCGCCGGTGCCGCTCAGGGCCAGCGCCTGGTCGCTCGCCGTATTGGCGATGAAGGGCGCGACGCCGTTCTGGTAGCCGAACGCCGCCGACGGCACCATCGAGACGGCGGGCGAGGTGATAGTCCCGGCGATGGAGGCGCGGTTGTTCTGGCCGGCCAAAGACACAAGGCCGGTGACGCCGCCATCGAGGGCCAGCGTGTTGCTCGACCCGTTGAGGGCGATGGTGCCGAGCACGGCGCCGGTGGATTGAACATGGGTGGCGTTCTGCGTGCCGTTCACCAGCACGGCGTAGGAAGCGCCGCCATAGGTGTTGATGGTGCCGCCGATATTGGCCTTATTGTTCGAGCCGGCCATGGAGATGGCGGCGGAATTGTCGCCCCACAATTCCAGGATGGCGCCGGAGGTCAGGTTCAGCGTCGCATCGCCCTGGAGCGCGACGCCGGAAATATTGCTGCCGAACACCGCAAGGCTCGGGCGCGGCACCGTGATCGCGCTGACGGAACCGTTGGGGTTGGCCTGGTTCTGATAATAGAGCGTCGGATCGACGTACCAGGACCCGATCGTGTTGCCGGACGGGCCGAGGGTGAGCGTCTGGCCCTTCACGTCGAGCGCGGAGGTGCGCACATTGTCGCCGGTACACACCGAGCTGGTGGCGGAGACCTTGGTCGGGCTGGCGCCGAAGCTGCAGCTGCCCTGCGTGGTGGTGGCGAGCACCACATTGCGGTCCAGCGCCCACACCAGCGGCACCGAGGTATAGTCGCCGATCTGATAGCCATAGGGGGCAAACCAGTCCTGCGCGCCGAAGAAGGGGAACCAATAGGCGGCGTTCGACTGATAGCCGAGGAAGTTGATGGCATAAGCGAAGTCGGTCGCCGTATTGTAGAACAGCGATGACGTATAGCCCGCGATCAGGCCGCTATGGCCGATCAATTCGCCGCCGGTGCCGAAGCTCGGCATCTGATAGAGGGCAAGGCCGTAATAGGACGGGATCGAGCCCACCGAACCGGGATAGATGAAATCCGTGCGCTGGGCCTGCATGCTGGCGCTCAGCAAGCCATTGTCGTTGGTAGCGATCTCGCGCACCCATTTCAGCTCGTCCGACGGGGTGGAGAGCATCGCCCCCGCGGCCCAGGGAACCTGCGGATCGACGAAGGTCATGTTGTAGACGCTGCCGGCGGGCACCGTATAAGGCGCCTGGGTCACCAGATATTGGTTCGAGCCGGCGTAATTGGCGGTGGTGAACTGGTTGGTATAGGGAAAGGCGGAATCTTTCATCCCCATGGGGGTGAAGACCAGATCCTGCGCCAGCTTCTCCATCGCGGTGCCGGTCACGCTCTGGGCGATGATGCCGAGCAGGACGAAATTTGTGTTCGCATAGGCCATCTGGCCGACCGCGCCGGGGGTTTGGGTGCCGGCGTTGATGCTCTGCACGACCGCCTGGATCAGCTGTTCTGGGGTATAATTGGCGCTGCCATAGGGGCCGTTCGGGCTGTTGAAATTCGCCCATTCCTGAAGGATCGTCTGCCCCGGAACATGCAGCGAGGGCGAGACCAGATATTCCGGCAGGCCGCTGGTCATGCTCATCACGTTGCGCACGGTGATGACGTTGCCGTTGGGAATATTCAGGCCCGCGACATAAGTATTGATCGGCGCGTCAAGGTTGATCAGCCCCTGGTCGGCGAGGCGCATCACCACCGTGCCGGTGATGGTCTTGGAGGCGCTGCCGATGCGGAACTGGGTATCGGCGGTGATCGGCCGCGTGTGCTGCACGTCGGCATAGCCGGCGGTGCCGACCCAGGACTTGCTGCCGCCGTTCCAGCTCACCGCGATCGAGATGCCCTCGATATTGTTCTGGGAATAGACCGAATCAAGAAAGCCCTGGAGCACCGGCGCGAGCTGCGCCGACTGAAGGTCGGTCTGCCCCGCGAAGGCCGGCGAGACGACCAGCGCCCCGCACGCAACACCTGCCGCCAGGCGGCGCAATTGCCGCGACACATGCCCGTTTCCCGCGCACTGAATCCTCATGGCCCCGCCTCCATGGTGAACAATGGATTGAAATTTTATTACCGGCAATTATAGGTTGTACAGCGACATTGGCGTGACAAAAATCCGGAAACCGCGTCAACCAGGCGCCATCTCCAGCGCTTTTTCTTCGCCTCGGATAATCTTTAGCCGGCCTGTATCCATATGCACATGTAGATCGGCCACGTCGAAATAAGCATCGTCATGCGTAATGGCGATGACGGTCACACCCTTTTCCTTCAACAAGGGGAGGATCACGCGATAAAACTTCTCGCGAAAATAAGGATCTTGGTCGGCTGCCCATTCATCGAAGATGCATATGGGTCGGGCTTCGAGAATGGCGGCGATCATGGCGAGGCGCTTGCGTTGCCCGCCGGAGAGCTTGGTGGTGCTGAAGCGATTGTTCTCCAGCCGCGACTTGTGCTGCATCTCCAGCAGTTCAAACAGCTCCGACACCAGCACCGGATCCGGCGCCGGCTGCCCGTAGAGTTCGGCGAACAGGTGATTGTCGGAAAAAATCACCGAGAACAGGTTGCGATAATCCTGGATGTTGAACGGACCGATGGTCGCGCGATCCACCCGGATCGTCCCGCCCTGGTTGGGATAAAGCCCGATCAGCATGCGCACGAAGGTGGTCTTGCCGGAGCCGTTGCCGCCGGTGATGAAAATGGTCTGCCCGCGCCGGATGGTGAGGTCGATCGGGCCCACCGTGAACGGCCGGTCCCCGCCCGCCGGGGCATGGGCGAAGCTCGCCCCGTCAAGCACGATGGTCTTGAAATCGGCCAGGCTGGAGACCCCGCCGTTCTTGTGCCCGTTGATGCGCCCGAGCCGCTCCTGAAGCCGCATGATGTTCTCGGCGGCGGAATTGGCATTGGTGAAGATGGGAATGGAGCCCACCACGTTCGACACCGGCCCGATCATGAACAGGCTCGCCGTGGTGGTCATCACCACCACCTGCGTATAGGCCTCGCTCACCGCGGGGACGACGAAGACCATCACGCCGGTGAGCAGGAAGAAGGTGACCTGCGAGAAAACGAAGTCGGTGGCATAGGTGGTCTGCGTGCGGATGCGCAGACGCGTCACCCGGTGCGAGATCGCCTCGATGCGCTGGGCGATGGCATGGGCCCGCGCATCGCTCATCTTCACTTCCTTGAAGCCCTCCAGCATGTCGCTCATGCTTTCGATCAGGAGGTTTTCCTGTTCGAAGGATTCGCGCAGCTCCGCCTTCACCTGGGTGTTGCGCGAGATGTGCACCAGCGCCCCGATGATGGTGCAGGCGGCCGAGAGGATGAACGCGGTCCACGACAGGAACGCCATGTAGATCATGGTGAAAATCACCAGGATCGCGCTCTGGATGCCGATCACCAGATTGGGCGCGGCCTGCGAGAGGATCAGGGTTTCGCGCGTGAGGCAGGAATAGATTTCCGCCCGGCCCACATCCTCCAGTTCGAGAAATTCGGCGCGGCGCGCGCGGGCGATCAGGCGCACGCGCATGCGGTCCACCAATTGCTCCACCCGGTGGCACACTTCCACCATCAGGCTGCGCTGGGTGTAGACGAACACGAAGATGGTGATGCCGAACAGCAGCAGATTGACGAGATTGCCTTCCTTGTCCTGCACATGGCTGGCGGCGAGGTTGATGATGGCGAGGATGCCGGCATTGGACAGGCCGGATAGGGCCGCGAGGATCAGGAAGCGCGCGCTTCCCACCCCCGCTTCCTTCTGGAACAGCCGCAGAACCTTCATGACCCGCCTTCCCGCACCCGCGTTTCCCGGCTCCGGCGGTGCTCACCGCCGGCGCATTCCCCTCATTGCGCCAGCAGCAGGCGGTCGAGATCGTCCAGGCTGAGGTCGCCATAGGTGAAGTCGGACGGGGTGGCCTCCGAACCGCCGCGACCGAGGCAATGGGCGAGCACGGCGCGCACCTGCGCCAGGAAGCGCGCGCACAGCGCCTGGGCGTCGGCGGCGGCGAAATGACCGCCGGCCATCTCCAGGCTCACGCAGAGTTTTCCGTCCTCCACCGCGGCGAGGATTTCGATCGCATGGGGCCGCGTGGTCTGCGGCGCGAGCGCTTGGCCGGGCGTGTTCCAGTCGATGGAGAACACCCCCGCCCGGCCGCCGCCGGACAGCACGCCGAGATAATTGAAGCCCACCTGCGGCTTCAGCGGCGCAAGACCGATTTCATCGGCGAACTGACGCAGCAGCGGATAGCTCCAGCCCTGGTCCGGGGTGCGGCGGGCGCTTTCCTTCACGCCCCGGATGGTGGAGGCGAGATCGCCGCCCACATGCACCTTCAAGGGGTGGAAAACCGTGAACCAGCCGACCGTGCGGCTCACATCCGGAAGGTCCTCGCCGAACAAATCCGCGAACGGATAGTCGCGGCCGTGGCCTTCCACGCTCACCAGCGCGCTGCGCCGGCCGAACTGCTGTTCCAGCGCCAGCGCCAGGGCGGCGAGCAACAGGTCCTGCACATTGGTGGTATAGGCGCTGTTTGCCCCCTCCAGCAGACGCGTGGTCTCGTCCGTGTCGAGATGCCCTTCGGCCCGGACCATGTCGGAGAGGCGCGCCGGGCCGGTCCATTCGGGCAGAAGCGCAGGCTCTTCCTCCAGCGCGCGCCAGAAATTCAGGCGGTGCGCCCAATCCACCTTGGCGCGAATTTTCTCCAGTGCCAGCGCATGGTCGCGATAGGAGGCGGTCTTCTGCGGCAGGCGCGGGGGCGCCCCGGCGCGCGCGGCCTGATAGGCGGTCTCGAAATCCTCCAGCAGGATCGACCAGGAGACCGCATCCACCACCAGATGGTGCGCCACCAGCAGCAGCCGGTCGCCATCGGCCCCATGGGCCAGCAAGGCGGCCAGCAAGGGAGTCTCGTCAAGGGCGAAGCTGGCCTGAAGCGCGTCGGCCGCCACTTCGAATGCGTGGGCGTCCGCCTCGGCTTCGGCGGGAAGGTCGATCTCCGCAAGCGTGGGCGCGCGTTCGGGGGCGTTGAACACCTGCGCCCGACCCTCCGCCCCGACGAAGGCGGCGCGCAGCGCGTCATGCTGCGTCCACAAGGCCGCGAGCGCCGCCCGCGCCGCGTCACCGTGAATGCGTGGCGCGCGCAGCAGCACGCTCTGGTTGAAATGATGCGGCGCCTCGGCGGTTTCCAGGAACCAATGCTGGATCGGCGTCAGCGGCACGGCGCCGGTGACCGGGCCCTGGTCCGCCGCCACCCGCAGCGGCTTCACCACCCGCGCCAGATCCTTCACCGTGGGGTTCTGGAACACGTCGCGGATTTCCGCCTTCCAGCCCGCCTGGCGCAGCCGCGAGACGATCTGGATGGCGCGGATGGAATCCCCGCCGAGCGAGAAGAAATCGTCGCCCGTGCCGATCGCCTCGCGCCCCATCACCGCCTGCCAGATGGCCAGGATGTCGGCCTCGAGCGGGGTCGCGGGCGCGCTCGCCTGCGCGGCCGGCGCACGGAGCGACGGCAGCGGCAGGGCGGCCTTGTCCACCTTGCCGTTCACCGTCACCGGCATCTGGTCCAGCTTCACGAAGAAGGCCGGCACCGCATAGGCCGGCACGCTTTTCAGCAGATGCTGCCGCAGCACGGCGGGCGTCGGCACCTCCTGGCGCGGCACCTGCCCGTCGGCGAACAGGCGAGCGTAGAACGGGGTGCGGCGGAAGCCGTCGCCGAAATGGGCGCTGAGATAGGAGAAGGGCACCGCGTCGCCCAAGGTCCGGCGCACGGCGCCGTCGAGGATGAAATCGGGATTGAGCCCGTTGGCGCACAGGCGCCGGGAAATATGCAGGGCGATCACGTCGCCCGCCTTCACCGCCACCGGCTGGTCGAACACCGGCAGATAGACCGGGAGCCAGGAACCGGGATTGTCCAGGATGTCCACTACCGAGCGCTCGTCCACACCGAGGCGCAGCCACACCAGGAAGCCGGTCACCTCGCAATCACGCGCGATGGTCAGCGCCACGTCCTCGTCCGCCTCGAGCGGGGCGTCGCTCGTGTAGTCGAGATATTCGAACGGCGCGTCGTCGGAGACGATGGCCTCGCGCGGACAATTCTTCAGACACAGCCGCAGGTCGAAGGGATGGCCGACCTCGGCGAAGATCTTCTCCACATAATGGCCGGCAATGTCGGAAAATCCCGAAGCAATCTGGTCCGCCGGCAGCGACAGAGCGGCGATGCGGGTGTCCGAGAACATGGGATACATGGCGGCGGGATCGGCCAGCAGAGGGCGCGCGCCGTTGATGATCTTGGCCGAGCCTTCCGCCCCGCCGATGGCGCCGACGATCTCGGAAATGCAGGCGTCGACCTTTTCCGGCAATTGCACGGTCATGGCATCGCCGTGGATCACCTCGATGCGGTCGGAGAGGCCGAGCTTCTCCACCGTCTCGCGCGCCTTGCGGGCGGTGGCTTCCAGCCGGTCCACCGCATAGACCTTGCGCGCGCCGGCCTCCACCGCGAGGCGGGCGAGGATGGCGAGCGGGCCGGTGCCGATATCCACCACGCTCTTGCCCGGCAGATGGCGGGCGAAGGCGTCGCGATAGCGCGCGTTGCGGCCTTCGTCGGCGGCCATGGCGCCATAGGCGACATCGTCATAGACGAAGAATTCGGCCACCGAGGGCCACAGCTCCACCTTCTCCTCGGCGCAATAATAAGCGGCGAGCGCAACCGAGCCGTCGTCGCGCTCCAGGCGCGTCACATGCACGTCGCGCAGGCCCTCCACCTGGCGCAGCGCGGCTTCCACCTCGCCCAATTCCACACGGTGGCCGGCGACCTTCACCTGGTCGTCGAGGCGGCCGAGGCAATCCACGGAACCGTCCGCACGCCAGGCGCCGAAATCGCCGGTGCGATAGAGCCGCGCGCCGCTGCGCGGATGGGTGATGAAGGCGCGCGCCGTGCGCCCCTCATCGCCCTGATAGCCGCGCGCGAGCCCGAGCCCGCCGAGATAGATCTCGCCCGGCACGCCGATGGGCGCGGGCTCCAGGTTTTCATCGAGAATGTGCAGGCTGGTGTTGGGCAGCGGCCGGCCGATGGGCAGGCGCGCGCCCTGCGCGTCTTCCGCCCGGACCCGGTGCACCGTGGCGCAAACCGAGAATTCGGTCGGGCCATAGGCGTTATAGGCCCGCAGCTGGTCGGCATAGGCACAGAGTTCCTCCACCGGCGCGGCTTCGCCGGCCGTGATCAGCACCTTCAGGCCGGCCAGTTGAGCGCCGTCGAGCGCGCGCAGATAGGTGGGCGGCAAGGTGACGACGCTGGTGCCGGTGCGCGCGAGCGCATCCAGGAACAGGCCGGTATTCTCCAGCGTGGCGCGCGAGGGCAGCACCACGCACGCGCCGGCGAACAGCGCCATGAACAGATTCGCCAGCGAGGCATCGAAAGAAGGCGAGGCGAACTGCATCACCTTGTCGTCCGGCGCGATCTCGAACGCCGCCACCTGCGCCAGCGACATGTTCACGAAGCCGGCATGCTCCACCATCACCGCCTTGGGCTCGCCGGTGGAGCCGGAGGTGAAGATCACATAGGCGACCTCCCCCGGCGCGCTGCGGTCGAGCGGCGCTGCGACGTCTTGCACCGCGACGTCTTGCGCGGCAAGGACCGGCGCCACGCAGACCTGCGGCAATACGCTGTCGGCGATGCGATCGGCGTCGGTATCGGCCAGGATCAGCCGGCATTCGGCGCGCGCCAGCATGAAATCGATGCGGGCGCGGGGCAATTCCCCGTCCACGGGCACATAGACCGCGCCGGCTTTCAGGATGGCGAGCAGCGCCACCAGGGATTCGATGGAGCGATGAGCGCGTACCGCCACCCGGTCGCCCGCCGCGATGGCATGATCCGCCACCAACAACCGGGCGAGACGATCGCTCGCAGCATCGAGCGCGGCATAGGTCAGCACGCGGCCGTCTTCGTCCTCAACCGCCGGGCGATCGGCATGAGCCACCGCCATGGCGCGGAAGGCGCCGACCAGGGTGGCGGGGGCGCGATCCGCGCGGGGCCCCTGCGCGAATTCGGCGATCCGCGCGGCTTCCTGGGGCGGCACCAGCGGCAGGCGCGCCACCGGCAAGCTTGTGTCCTCGAGCGCCGCGCCGGCCAGATGCGCGAACTGGGCGCCCGCCCGTTCGATGCGGTCGGCGTCGAACAGGTCACTGTTATAATTCAGGTCGAGGATCAGCGCGCCGTCTTCCTCCTGGAAGTGGAAGACCATGTCGTAGCGCGAGAAGTTCCAGGCATTGCGATCGCCGAACGGGGCGATGGAGACGCCCTCCAGGGTGAGATCCACGCCGGCGAAATTTTGCAGGACGATCATGGCGTCGAACAAAGGCGAGCGGCTCATGTCGCGCTCGATCTGCAGTTCGTTCACCAAGGTGTCGAAGGGGTAGTCCTGGTGCGCGAGCGCGGCGTTCGTCGTTGCGCCCACGCGGGCCAGGAAGGCGGCGAAGCTCTCCCCGTCCGCAAGCGCATCGCGCAGGGCGAGCGTGTTCACATAATAGCCGATCTGGTGCTCCAGCGCGGCATCGGCGCGGCCGGCGACCGGGCAACCCAGCACCAGCTCGGTCTGGCCGGAATAGCGGTGCAGGAACGCCTTGGTGAGGGCGGCGAGGACCACGAACAGGGTCGTTCCGGTGCGCTGGGCCAGCGCTTCCACCGCGCCCATGGTCGTCGCGCCGAGATCGAAGCGGGCGGTGCGGCCGGTCAGGGTCTGCACCGGCGGGCGGGCCCGGTCGCGCGGCAGATCGAGCGGCGGCACGGGGGTCGCGAACTGATCGAGCCAGAACGCCCGGTCGGCGGCAAGCGCGCCGCTTTCCGCGCGCTCCGCCTGCCACACGGCGACATCGCGCATCTGCACGTCGAGCGCCGGCAACACCGGCTGGCGATGCTGGCGCAGCGCCGCGTAGCATTCCGCCAGCTCGCGCACCAAAACGCTGAGCGACCAGACGTCGGCGACGATGTGGTGGATGTTGAACAGCAGCAGATGGGCCGGCACGCCGCCTTCGTCCGGCAGGCGCACCAGCACGACGCGCATCAGCGGGCCGGCGACGAGATCGAAGCGATGGGCGCCATTGGCGGCGGCGAGCCGGGCCGCCTCGCCGGTCGGGTCGGCATGGCGGCGCAGGTCCACCTGCTCCAGGTGCCAGGGCAGCTCGGCATGCACCACCTGCGCGCCGGCGCCATCCGGGCCTTCGCGGAAGGTGGTGCGCAGCGTGTCGTGACGCGCGATCAGCAGCGCGAACGCGCGCTCCAACGCCTCTTCGTCCAGCGCGCCGCGGAGTTCATAGGTCTCGAACAGATTATAGGCGGTGGGCGCGACGCCGAGCCGGTCGAGCCGCCACAGGCGGTTCTGCGCGGGAGTCGCGGGATAGAATTCAGCCGGCGCCGCACGCGGAATGGAAACCTGCGGGGCGGCCTGCGGGCGGGCGGCGTCCACCAGCGCCGCGAGCGCGCGGATGTGCGGGGCGGCGAAGAAATCCTTCAGGCTCACCTCGACGGCCAGCGCCTGATAGATCTTCTGCACGGCACGGATGGCCTTGAGCGAATCCCCGCCGAAATCGTGGAAGCGGGTTTCCACGCTCACCTTCCCGAGGCCGAACAGCTCGGCCCAGATCTCCGCGAGCGCCGTCTCGGTTTCGCTTTGCGCCGGCACGAAGCCGTGCTGGGCGTAGAACAATTCCTCCGGCCGCGGCAGCGCCTTGCGGTTCAGCTTGCCGGAGATGGTGGTGGGCAAAGCCTCCAGCGGCAGGAACACGCGCGGCTGCATGGCGGGCGGCAGGGACTTGCCGAGCTCGCCCTTCAGCAGGTCCACCGAAAGTGGCGCCGTCTCGCCGTCGGCGCGCACATAATAGCCCACCAGTACGGGCATCTGCCCCTCGCCCTCCTGGAGCGCGGCGGCGGCAGCGGCGATGCCGGGAACGGCGCGCAGGGCTGCTTCGATCTCGCCCAATTCGATGCGCACGCCGTTGATCTTCACCTGATTGTCCTGCCGGCCGAGGCATTCCACCGTGCCGTCGGGCAGCAGGCGGCCAAGATCGCCGGTCTTGTAGAGGCGCGGCGCGCCCTCTCCTTCCAGCGGATTGGCGATGAAGGCGGCGGCCGTCAGCTCGGGATCATTGAGATAGCCGAGCGAGGGATAGGCGGTCTCGATATGGATCTCGCCGATCTGGTTCACCGCGCAGGCGCGCCCGTTGGTGAGCACCAGCACCCGTGTATCCGGCAGCGGCCGGCCGATGGGCAGCACGCGCCGCAGGTCCGCCGGCAGGTCGCCGACGCGGTGGAACACCTTGGCGAGCGTGGTCTCGGACGGGCCGTAGAGATTGGCGACCTGCGCGCCCTCCCCCGCTGCCGCGCGCCAGGCGGCGACATCGGCGCCGAGCAGCGGCTCGCCGGCCACCAGCAGATGCTTCAATGCAGGCAGAGGATCCGCCTCGCCCCGCCGCTCCAGCTCGCGGGTGAGGAGGCGCAGCACGGTGGGCACGCAATGCACCAGCGTGACGCCCGCCGCCTTCAGCGCCTCCACCAGATGGCGCGGCGACAGGCGGGTGTCTTCGTCGACCGTGCAGAGCGTGCCGCCGACCATCAGCGGCACCAGCATGTCGCGCAGGCTGACGTCGAACGTGACCGGCGCGAGCCAGGAGCCGCGCGTCGCCTCGGTCAGCGCGAATTCGCCGATCTCCCAGCGCAGGAAGTGGGAGAGGCTGCGATGCGGGCCGAGGATCGCCTTGGGCGCGCCGGTGGAGCCCGAGGTGAACATGACATAGGCCGCGTCCGTCGGCCCGATGCGCCGCTCCGGGGGCGCGGCAACGGCATCGGCGCAGTCTTCCAGCGCGATAACGTCCACCGGCCCTTCGGCCTGCGCCTGCGTCGCCGCAAGGCGCGCGCGCAGATCATCCGCCAGCGCGGCGTGGGTGAGGATGACGCGGCTGCGCGCCTTGTTCAGATAGGCGCGCAGGCGCTGTTCCGGCAGGTCGGGGGGCAGCGGAAGGAAGGCGCCGCCGGCCTTTCCGGTGGCGAGCAGGGCGGCCACATAATCGCTGCCCGCCGGCAGGAACAGACCGACGATGGCATTGCGCCCCACGCCCGCCTGCGCGAGCCGCGCCGCGATGGCGTTCGCGCGCCCATCGAGCGCGCCATAGGTGACGGGGCCGTCGCGCCGCAGCACGGCAACGGCGTCGGGCCGGGCCGCCGCCTGAAGCTCGAACTGGTCGACATAGGAAGCGCGTTGCATGGATCTTGTCCCGTCAGGAGAGCTGCGGCAAGGCAAAGTGTTCGCGAAGCAGGCCGAAGGTGAGAACGACCATGAGAAAGTCGTCCTCGAAGGTCTGGTTCAGCTCGGTCTTCGGATCGAGGTATCGGGTTTTGAGATGGGCGATGGCGGCGGGGTTGAAATAGCCGTCGGCGCGGATGCGCTCCTCGTCCAGCAGGTCGAGCACCTGCGGTTCGCGGGCGCGCAGCAGGCGGGCGCTGGAATGGGCGACGAAGGAGAATTTCTTGCGGTCCACGATCTCGGCCGGCAGATAGCGCCGCGCCACCTGCTTGAGGACGTATTTCTCCTCCCCGCCCTGCACCATCAAGGCCGGCGGAATGCGCCGCGCCACGTCGATGACGCCGATGTCGAGGAAGGGATAGCGCGCCTCCACCGAATTGGCGAAGCTCACCCGGTCGCCATGGTCGGCCAGCAGATGGTCCGCCATGCGCAGCTTGAAATCGAGATAGGAGCGGATGTGGAAGGGATGGCGGCCGGCGATCTGGCTGCGGTCCACCACATCGCCGGCGAGGCAATCGAAGCTGTCGAAGCGCGCGGCCACCCCATCGGCATAAAGGCCCTGGCGGTTCTCGCGGCTGGCGGCGTAATTCTTCTCATAGAAGAAGCCGGGATCACCCCACAGGCGCTCGCGCCATTCCGCCTCGATCATCTCGTCGAGATCGAGGCTTTCCGCCGCCGCGCCGCGTTCCATGTCGAGCCGATAGCCCACATAGCCGCCGAACAGCTCGTCCGCGCCTTCGCCTGTAAGCACGACCTTCAGGCCCGCGTCGCGCACCATGCCGGAGAGCAGGAGCGAGCAGACATTGTAGGATTCCCGCAACGGCGCCTCGGCGCAGCGCACGATATCGGCGAGCCGGCGGGAGAGGACGGAGGGGTCCACCTCCGCCTCGTGATGCACGGTGCCGAGCCGCTTCGCCATCAGCCGCTGGGGGCCGCGCTCGTCCATGGCGCGATCGGGGAAGGTGATGGAGAAGGTGTGACGCGTGGATGCGCCCGCCACATCGGCCACGATGGCGGCGATGAGCGAGGAATCCAGCCCGCCGGACAGATAGCCGCCCACCGGAACGTCGGCCTGGAGGCGATAGCGCACCGCCTGCCGCAGCGCCGCGTCCAGCTCCTCGACGCATTCTTCCAGCCGGCGCGGCGCGATGTCCTGCGCGAGCGGATAGTCGAGGTCCCAGTATTTCTGGACCTTCAAGGGCTTGTCAGGGTCCGCCACCAGCACATGGCCGGGCGGCAGGCTCTTCACCGCGGCGAAAATGGTGCGCGGCGAGACGAGGCCGGGAAAGGTGAAGATTTGATCGAGCGCGGTCAAATCCACCGTGCGGTCCAGGCTGTTATGGGACAGCAACGCGCGGATTTCCGAGCCGAACATCAAGAGCCCGTCACGCTCGGCATAGAAGAGCGGGGCGATGCCCACCTGGTCGCGGCCGAGCACGAGCCGGCGGGTCGCCCGGTCGAACACCGCGAACGCGAACTGGCCGTTGATGCGGCGGGCAAACTCGACGCCATATTCGGCGAACAGCGCCGGCACCAATTCGGTGTCGCAGCGGGTGGCGAAGCGGTGGCCCCGGCTTTCGAGGTCGGCGCGCAATTCGGCGTAATTGTAGATTTCGCCGTTGCAGATGCCCACCACGCGCCCCTCGGCCGCGAACATGGGCTGGCGGCCGGCGGCGAGGTCGACGATGGAGAGCCGGCGGAAGCCGAGGCTCACCGCATCGTCGGCGAAGAAGCCCTCATCGTCCGGCCCGCGATGGCGCAGCGTATCGGCCATGCGGACAATGAGATCGTCCGGAACGGCGGGGCCGGGATGGCGTCTGAGATGTCCGACAATTCCGCACATGGCTCACCACGCATCCGGCTGGTCGAGCAGGCCCGTGGCGGGGGCGGCGGGCTCGGATATTTGAGGTTGCGGCTCGGGCGGCGCGAGCACCGCCCGCAAATCCCCGAGCAGCGTCTGGGGCGCCGCCGCCACCGTCCGCGCAAGGCGCACGAAATCCGCCGCCATGGCCGCGATCGTTTCGGGGTCGAACAGATCGCTGGAATATTCCAGCAGCAGTTCGAGGTGCGGCTTCTCCTCGAACATGAAGTTGAGATCGTATTTCGCGCTCACGCTGGCATCGCGCAAGGCAACGCCGGTGGCGCTCCCGAGATCGAGCCGCACGGGATCATTGTTCTGGAGGATCACCACCACGTCGAACAGCGGCGCGCGTCCCTCCTCCTCGGCGGGGCCGACCGCCTCCACCAAAGCATCGAACGGGAAGGCCTGATGGGCGAAGGCGTCGAGAACGAGCGCGCGCTCGGCGGCGAGCAGATCGGCGAAGGCGGCGCCCGCGCGCACCTGCCCGCGCAGGGCGAGCATGTTGAGATAGAAGCCCACCTGCGGCTCCAGCTCCAGCCGGTCGCGGCCGGCGACCGGGGTGCCGATGACGATGTCCTCGTCCCCCGACAGCAGCGCGAGATGCAGCCGCACCAAAGCGGTGAGCAGCACGAACAGGCTGGTATCGGCGCGCCGGGCGAGCGCGTTGAGCCCGACGGTGAGCGCATCGTCCATGATCGCCGGCACGATACGCCCGGCGCCGCTCGGGCGTGCGGGCCGTGCGTGATCGGTAGGCAGGTGCAGCACCGGCGCGCCTTCCTCGAAGCGGCCGAGCCAATAGGCGCGCGCCGCCGCGCCAAGTTCCTGCCCCATCTGCCAGACCGCGTAATCCTTATATTGCAGCTCCAGCGGCGCCAGATCAGACAGGCGCGGCAGGTCGATCGCGGCGACGCGTGGGCTGTGGAGCGCCGCCCGGTACAGGGCCTCCAGATCCCGCAGCATCACATTCACAGACCAGCCGTCGCAGGCGATATGATGGATGTTGATGAGGATCGCCCCGCCGATGCGCGCCGGGTCCGCCAGCAGATGCACCCGCAGCAGCGGGCCGGTGACCAGATCGAACACATGGTGGAATTCGTCCTGAAGCCGACGCTCGATCTCATCGTCGCCGCCCGCGCCGCGGGCGAGGAACAACTGGTCGGTTCCGGCCGCGAGCACCTCCTGGCGCGGGCTGCCGCCCCGGGTCAAAAAGCGCGTGCGCAGGATTTCGTGCCGCGCCACCAGCGCCACGAAGGCGCGCGCGAGCGCATCGAAATCCACCACGCCGTCGAGCCGGATCGCGCCCACCATGTTGTAGGTGACGGCGGACGGGTCCAGCGCCTGCACCATGAACAGGCGGCGCTGGGCGAAGGAGAGCGGATAATCCGCCGCCTCGGGTGCCGGGCACAGGGCGCGCGGCTGGACTTGCATCGCGGCGCCGGCGCGCCCGGCGATCAGCTCGGCGAGCACCCCGAGGGTCTGGGAGGAAAAGAAATCGCGCAGGTCGAGGCTGGCCCCGAGCCGCTGGCGCAGGCGCACCACCGCCTGGTTGGCTTTCAGGCTGTGGCCGCCGAGCTCGAAGAAATTATCCTCCAGCGCCACCGCCGGCAGATCGAGCACCTCGCACCAGATGTCCGCCACCGCCTGCTGGAACGGCGTGAGCGCGGCCGCGCTTTGCCCTTGCGCGCCGCCCTGGGCGCCGAGCGGCTGTCCGCCTTGCGCCCGCAGCGCGCGCCGGTCCGCCTTGCCATTGGCGGTAAGCGGGATCGTGGCCACGCGGATGAAGCGCGCCGGGATCATATAATCCGGCAGCTTGTCGGCGAGATGGTGGAACAGCGCCTCGCGCCCGAGCGCTGAGCCCTCGGCATTAGCCTGCGGCACGAGATAGGCGGTAAGGCTCTCGCCCCTGTTGTCCGCGCCGTCCGCGCCCTCGGGCATGACGGCGGCATCGCGGATGCCGGGATGGGCGATCAGCTGACGCTCGATCTCGCCCAGCTCGATGCGGAAGCCGCGGATCTTCACCTGGTCGTCCATGCGGCCGAGATAGAGCAGTTCTCCGTCCGCCCCGATGCGCCCGAGATCGCCCGAGCGATAGAGCCGCTGGCCGGGAAGATCGGGATGGGAGATGAAGCGCTCGGCGGTCAGATCCGGCCGGTTGAGATAGCCGCGCGCGACGCCATGGCCGCTGACCAAGATCTCGCCGGTCAGCCCGCGCGGGCGCAGCGAAAGGTCCGGCCCCACCAGCACCACGCCATAGGAGGGGAGCGGGGCGCCGATGACGCTGCGCCCGTCGGCGATCTCGTCCGCGCCGATCTCCTTGAAGGTGACGTGGACGGTGGTTTCGGTGATGCCGTACATATTGACCAGCCGCGCCTTGGGATAGCGCGCGCGCCAGGGCGCGAGCCGCGCCGGCAGCAGGGCTTCCCCGCCGAACACGATCTCGCGCAGGCGCAGCGGCAGCAGGTCGCGGGCGCAGGCGGCGTCCGTGAGGGCGTAGAAGGCGGTGGGCGTCTGGCTCAGCACGCTCACGCCCTCGCGCGCCAAGAGGTCGAGGAACGCGCCGGGCTCGCGGGTGAGTTCGTGCGGCACCACCACCACCCGGCCGCCGAACAGCAGCGCGCCATAGAGTTCCCAGGTGGAGAAATCGAAGCAGGCGGAATGGAACAGGGTCCACACGTCCTGCGGGCCGAAATCGAACCGACGGCCGCGATGGAAGAACAATTGAATGACGTTGCGGTGCTCGATCATGCAGCCCTTGGGCCGCCCGGTGGAGCCCGAGGTATAGATCACATAGGCCAGATCCTGCGGCCGCGCGCGCGGCGCCGGATTGGCGGACACCACCGCGCCGCCGGCCAGCGCCACATCCTCGATCACCAGCACCTGCGCGCCGAGCGAACGGGCCAGCGCAGCGTGCGCGGCATCGGTGACGATCAGGCGCAGGCCGCTGTCGCCGGTCATGAAGCGGATGCGATCCTCGGGATAGGCGGGGTCGATGGGCAGATAGGCGCCGCCGGCCTTGAGAATGCCGAGGATGCCGGTCGGGATGGCCAGAGTGCGGCCCACCAGCAGGCCCACCAGTTCGTCCGCCGCGACGCCCTGCGCGATCAGGGCATGG
This sequence comes from Rhizobiales bacterium 32-66-11, assembly GCA_002304505.1. Lineage (GTDB taxonomy): Bacteria > Pseudomonadota > Alphaproteobacteria > Rhizobiales > Xanthobacteraceae > NCEH01. Next base: position 46,119 of record NCEH01000056.1, read on the forward strand.
GCGATGCGATTGGCGCGGACGTTCAGCGCCTCATACGTCAGAGCCCCGGCCGCATCGCTCGCGGCAATGCCCGCGGCATGGGCGGCGGCCATTGCCTCGAAGGCCGAGACCAAGGTGAGGTCGGCGGGATAATCCGCCACATCCGCCGCGCGGGCGAGCAGCGCGGCGCGCTCGCCCGGCAGCATGATGTCGAGGGTCGAAAGCGCGCTGCCCGGCGCGGCCATGGCGGCGGAGACGAGGCGCACGAAGCGTTCGCTCATGTCCGCGCCGGTCGCTCCGTCGAACAGGTCGCGGTTGAACACGAGGCTGGTCGCCACGCCGTCCGCATCGGCGGTGAGCGACAGGACGAGATCATATTTGCCCCAGCCGAGGCCGGTATCGACCTCGTTCCAGCCGGGCGCCGACGCACCGTGCGCGGCGTCATAATGGAACAGCACGTCGAACAAGGCGGTGCGGCTCATGTCGTTCTTCGGCTTCACCGCGAGCACGGCAAGGTCGAACGGCATGGCGCCGTGGGCGGCATCCTCGGCCGCGCGGGCGGCGGAGCGGCGGGCGAAGGCAGCGAAGCTCTCGCCGGGATCGACGCTCACCCGCAGCGGCAGAAGATTGGTGCGCGGGCCGAGCGCGGCGGGCGCGCCGGCCGGTTCCAGCGGCTCGCCGATGACGATGTCGGCCTGGTCGCACAGCCGGTGCATGAGCACCTGGTAGCAGGCACGCAGCACATCGCGGCGCGAGAGCCCCTCGCCGGCGGCAAAGGCATCGAGCCGGGCGAGCGTCGCGCCATCCACCCAGCCGGCGGCGCGGTCGGCGGTATAGGTGTGGATCGCCGGGCGCGGGCGGTCGGTGGGCAGTACGAGGGCCGCGAGCCCCTCCATGCGGGCGCGCCAATGGGCGGCGGCCGCGCCATGGCTGGCTTCGGCGGCGCGCTCGGGGGCGGCGACGTCACGGCTGAACGCGCCGGCCGCGGGCATCGCGCCGTCGGGGGCGGCATAGAGATCGGCGAGTTCCCCCATGAGCCGATGCAGGCTCGCCTTGTCGGCGATGCCGTGATGGGCGGTCAGCGCCAGCCAGGTGGCGGTGAAGGTGGTGCCGCCATTGCGCTCGCGGCAAAGCGTGAGGCGGGCGAGCGGCGCTTCATCGAGGGTGAAGGACTGGCGGGACGCCGCCTCCAGCGCGGTGAGCCCGGCGCCCGGGGACACCTCGATCTCCGTTATGGGAAGGCGTGCCTCGGCCCGGATATCGAGCGCGGGCCGCTCCTCGTGGGTGGCGAGCGCCGTGCGCAGAATTTCATGGCGCGCCACGAGGCGCTGCACCGCTTTCTCCAGGCGCGCCGTCTCCAGCCCACCGTCGATGCGCGCGATCACCGGCATGTTGTAATAGGTCGGCCCGGCCGGATAGAGGACGCCGCGCTCGAACCGGTCCACGAACCAGAGCCGCTCCTGGTGGAAGCTCGGCAGCGCGAAGCGCGGCCCGGCGCGGCCCGTCCCGTCTTCCCCCAAAATCCCGGCGAGCGGCGCGCGCGCATCGGCGCAGACCGCGCGCACCAGATCCGCAAGGCGCGCCATCCAGCCGGCGATGCGGGCGCGGGCGAACAGGCGGGTGTTGTAGGTGGCCTTGATGCGCAGGCCGTCGGCGCTGTCGGTCACATAAAGGGTGAGGTCGAACTGGGCTGCGGGAATCTCCACCTCGTCGAGGCGCATCCCGGTGCCGCGCAGCAGGCGGGAAATCTCGTCCCGGTCGTCCATCACCAGGACCACTTCGAACAGCGGATTGCGCGCGGCATCGCGCGGCGCGCCGAGCCCTGGTCCGGGTCGATGCGGCCGCGTAGCGCCAGCGTATTGACGAAGAAGCCGATTTGGTCGGCCGTGGCGGGATGGTCGCGCCCGGCGGTGACCGTGCCGATGACGAGATCGCGCGCCCCCGTGATGCCGGAAAGCAGGGCCTGGAAGGCCGCCGCCACGGCGGTGAACGCGCTCGCCCCTCGCGCCGCCGCCAGCGCCTTCAGCGCGGCCGCCTCGGCGGCGGGAATGAGCTCAACCACGTGATCCCCGTCATGGGTCTTGCGCGGCGGGCGCGGCGCATCGGCCGGCAGGTCCAGCACCGGGGCGCCGGCAAGCTGCGCGCGCCAATAGGCGAGATGCGCCTCGGCATCGCCGTGCGGAGCGGCGATGCAATCCTTGTATTGAACGTCGAGCGCGGGCAGCGCAGCCGGCGCGCCGCCGCTTTCCTCCGCCAGCAACGCCAGCAGATCGCGCGTGAACACGCCCACCGACCAGACATCGGAAATGATGTGGTGGAGCGTAAAAGCGCAAGACTCCCCGCCCGCCCCGCCGCGCAGCAGCAGCGCGCGCCAGAGCGGCGCCCGGTCGAGCGCGAACGGCGCGCTGGCGAAGTCTTGCAGCACGGCATCCCGCGCTTCGGGAGACAGATGCGCCGCCGGCTCCACCCGCAAATCGAGGCGCGGCGCTGGGAAAATCACCTGGCGCGGCAGGCCGTCCACCTCCACCAGAGCGGTGCGCAGGCTCTCGTGGCGAGCCGCGAGGCGGGTCAGCGCGCGGGTCAGCGCTGCTTCGTCGAAGGCGCGATCGGCGTGCAGGACAAAGCCGATATTATAGGCGATCAGGCCGGGGTCCATCTGCTCCAGCATCCACAGGCCGGCCTGGACCTTGGCGGGAGCATGATCGGCGGCCGGCGGCAGCGGCGCGACGGGCGCATGGGCCGCGCCGGCGGAGAGATTGGCGGCGAGCCCGGCCACGGTCGGCTGCTCGAAGAAGGCGCGCAGCGGCACCGCGCGGCCGAGCGCGGCTTCCACACGGGCGAGGATGGCGAGCGCCTTCAGGCTGTGGCCGCCGAGATCGAAGAAGCTTTCCGTAACGCCCACCTGCTTCAGGCCCAGCACGGTGGCCCAGATGCCGGCGATCACCTGTTCCTCGCTCGTCCGCGGCGCCACCATCAGGCGGGCGGGCACGCGCACGCCGGGCAAGGCTGAGAGGGCGGTGCGGTCGCGCGTGCCGTCGGCGCGCAGGGGCAGCGCGGCGCAGGCCAGGAAGGCGGCGGGCCGGCTTTCCACCGGCAGGCGCAGCGCGCAATAGGCGGCGAGCGCCGCAAAATCCGGCGCGGCGCCCGCACGCCCGACGATGAAAGCGGTGAGGCCCTCGCCCTCGCGCGTCCCGCCCTCGTACACCAGGGCGGCATCGGCGAGCGCGGGATGTTCCCGCAGCACCTGCGCGACCGGGCGCAGGTCCACGAGACCGGTGGAGGTCGCGGCAAAATCCTCTTCCCGGCCGAGAAGGACGAGCCGCCCGTCCGCTGCGAGAACGCCCAGTTCGCCGGTGCGCACCCAGTCGCCCCCGGCGGCGCGCGCCGCGAGCGGCGCCGGAACACCGATGGCGGCGGGGCGGTCGAACACATCGAACGCCGCGCGGCCGTTGATGTCGGCGGCGCCCTGTGCCGCGCGGTCGGCGGGCGAGAGCGGCAGGTCCGCAAGAAGGGTCTGCGGCGCGCGCACGCCTTCCGCGAGCAGGGACAGGAAGCTGTCAAGCCAGCGGCGGGCGGTGGGCGCATCGGCCACCGCGCCGGCATGGTCGAAATCGATCAGCGTTTCCCCGTTCAATTCCAGCAGGTTCAGGAACAGATCCTTCTTGGCGTGGCGCACCGGCGGGGAGATCCAGTCGAGCGCAAGGCCGGGCAGGCTCAGTTCGAACCCGCGATCGAGGTTGAACAGCACGTTGACGCTGACACCCTCGGCCGGAACCTCCTCGCTCAGGAGCTGCGCGGCCTCGCGCTGGGCAAGGTTCAACGCCGCGCGCACCTGCGCCACCAGCGCATCGAACGGGGCGGCGGCCTCGAGGTCCAGCGTCACCGGCAGGATGGCGGAGGCGGCGCCCACCATCACCGGCAGGCCGGCGGCGGTGTGGCCCGCGAGCGGCACGCCGATGGTGAGGCGGCGCTGATTGCCGAGCCGGCCGAGCAGCAGCGCATAGGCCGCCAGCATCACCATGAAGGGGCTCACGCCCTTCTGGCGGGCATAGGCCTTGGCATCCTCGAAAATGTCGGCGCCGCGCGCGCGGTCCGCCTTCAGATGCACCCGCCCGTCGTCTCCCGCACCCATGCGCGGCAGCGCCACCGGCACGGCGGACGGCATCTGCCCCGACATGGAAGGAAGGCCACGCGTCCAGGCGACGAATTCCCCGAACGACCGCGCCGGCGCCAGCGCCGCAGGTGCACCGGTGGCGGCGGCGCCATAGAGCGCGGCCAGCTCGCTCGCCATCAGGCCCAGCGACCAGCCGTCGGCGACGATGTGATGGGCGGTGAAGGCGAACACGTGGCGCGCGCCCGACAGGCGCAGCAGCAGCGCCCGCACGAGCGGCCCGCGCGAAAGATCAAAGGCGGTGGCGAGATCGCGCTCCAGCCGCGCCCGCACGTCCGACGCGGCTGCGATATCCTCGCACACGAAAACCGCCTCGGCGGTGTTGGACAGATGGCAACCGGCATCGTCCAGCCGCACGATGCGCAGCGCGTCGTGGCGAGCCACCAGCGCCGCGAACGCACGCTGGAGCGCCGCGACGTCCAGCGGGCCCGAGAGGTCGAGCGCGACCATCTCATTATAGGCAAGGCTTGCCTGCGGATCGGCTGCGATCAGCGCGCGCATCTCGCGCTGGCCCCGGCCGAGCGGGAAGGCGCCCGGCTGCGGGCCGGTCGGCGGCGTTGCGGGATCGCGCGGCGGCAGCCAGCCGCCGGCGCGCATCTCGGCAATGCCCAGCTTCACCGCATCGATGAGGAAGCGCACCTCGGCGTCCCCGTGGGCAGTGGAGAGGAAGCAATTGCGCCCCTCCCACACGAAGATGCCGTTCTTCAACAGATGATAGTTCAAGATCTCCGTGTCGCCGCCATAGTCGAAGCGGAACAGCGAGGAAAAATGCACCATGCGGATGGGCAGATCCTCGGCCGTGAACCAGGCGTTGAGCTCGTCGCACATGGCCTTGGTGCGCGCGTTCAGCGCGTCTTGCAGACCCGCGCCCTGCGCCGCGAGATAATCCAGCGTCGCCTCGGCAGCGGCCATGGAGAGGGGATGGTTGTTGAACGTACCGGCGACGAAGGCGGTGCGCGCGGTGGGCACGCTGTCGTCGCCATAGAGCCAATTGCCGCCGTCCACCGCGTCGAGATAATGCGCCGCGCCGGTGACGACGCCGATCGGCAGCCCGCCGCCCACCACCTTGCCATAGGTGACGATATCCGCCTTCACGCCGAAATGGTGCTGGGCGCCGGCGGGGTGCACGCGAAAGCCGGTGATGGTCTCGTCGAAGATCAGCGCGATGTCGTGCGCGTGCGTGAGATCGCGCAGGCGATGCAGGAAGGCGCGCGGCTGGACTGCGGGATCGCGGCTCTGCACCGGCTCCACCAGCACGGCGGCGAGGCTGTCGGCATGGCGGGCGAGGATGTCGAGCGCGTCGGCATCGCCGTAGCGCAGCACGATCACGTCCTCCACCATGCCTTCCGGCGTGCCGTCGCTGACCGGCATGGTGTTGACCTTCTCGCCGTCCGCCCAGCCCACGGCCAGCACGCCGTCGAACGTGCCGTGATAGGAATTCACGAAGGTCACGATCTTGCGGCGGCCGGTCTTGGCGCGGGCGAGGCGCAGCGCCACCATCACCGCCTCGGTGCCGGTGGTGAAGAAGGCGACGCGCTCGGCGCCCGTCATGTCCTGGATCTTGCGGGCGACGCGTCCGGCGCGCGGGGTCTGCGGGCCGATGGGATAGCCGGCGGCGATCTCGGCCAGCAGCGCATCGCGCACGAACGGCGGATTGTGCCCGAACAGGGTCACGCCGAAGCCCATGGTGATGTCGACATAACGGTGGCCGTCCATGTCGAACACGAACGGGCCTTCGGCGCGCTCCACATGGAGCGGATAGTTCAGCTCCTTCCATTCCGGCCGGAAACCGATGACCGCGCGGGGATTGGCATAGACGTCGCGATGCGCCGCCGTATGCGCCTTGGAGGCGCGGGTGCGCGCATTGTAGGCCTGCGCCAGGCGGTGCACATGGGCGGCGTGGACGGCGCCCAATTCCTTGCGCTGGCTGCGGTCGGCCTTGAACAGGCCTTTCACTTCCTGCTTCGCGGCGGGCGCGGGTGCCGGCGCCGGCGCGGCCGGGGCTGAGGCAACAGCATCGGCGATCGGCAGGGGTGCGGCCCCGGTTCCGAGCGTCGCCAGCTGCTGGGTGAAGAGCCGGCTCATGGCCTCGATCTGCAACGCCATCAGAGCATTCGCCCCCTCGGTGGCCACCGGCGGCGCAAGGGCCGGGGCGGACACGGCCAGGGATTGCGGCGCGAGGGCGGGCGCGGCGGGAAGAGTTTCGCCGGGCGACGGCGCGCTGGCGGGGGCCGGCGCGGCCTCCTGCGGCGGGGCGGCGCGGTCGAGCACGAGGTCGGTGAGCTTGTCGAGCGTGTCGCCGCGCTCCATCACCTCGGCCAGCGGCAGGTCGATGGCATATTCCCGTGCCAGGGCCTGCTGGAGCTGCACCACCAGCAGCGAATCCAGCCCCAGGCTGAACCAGGAGGTGCCGGGTTCCACATCCTGCGGGGCGAGGCCGGCGATGCCGCGCAATATGGTGCGGATGGTGCCGGCCACGGCTGCACGCGGCAGGGCGCGCACGGCGGGCGCAAGCGGGACGTTCGCAGCTGTGGCCTGCGAAGCGGTTTCGGGCGCGCGGCCCGCCTCAATCTGCGCCATGGGCACCATGTCGTGACGTATGGGCAGCACGCGGGTGCGGCCGGTGAAGGGGGAGGTGGGCGCATCCGCGATGCGGCCCGCGCGGCCGGCGAACACCGCCGGCCAGGCGATCGGCTGCCCGCGCTCGAACAAAGTGCCGACGAGGCGCAGCAGCGCCCCTTCGCCCTGGCGCGCATCGAAGCAGGAGAGCACCCGGGCCGAGGGCAGCGCCGCCGCCGCGAGCGGCGCCAGGACCGGGCGCACGCCGAGGTCAAGCAGGACTGCCCCGCCCTCCGCAGCAGCGGATTCGGCGGCGGTGGACAAAGCGGCGGCGAACGCCACCGGCTGGCGGGCATGGCGTACCCAATGGGCGCCGTCCGCCAGATCGCCGGGGCGCAGCACCGTGCCCGTGAGCGAGGAGACGACGCGGCAGGCGGGCGTGCCGGGCGCGAGGGTCGCGGCGGCGGCGCGGATCGCCTCCAGCGCCCCGTCCATCATGGGCGAATGGAAGGCGTGGGACACGCTGAGCGGGGTCACCCGGCAGCCGCGCGCGCCGAACCGCGCGCCGGCAAGGGCCACGCCCTCATGGGTGCCGGAAAGGGTGGCGCGCGCCGCCCCGTTCCAGGCGGCGACGCAGACGTGCTCCGACAGGTCGGAAAGGATTTCCGCGATCAGCGCCGGCTCGGCCTCCACCGCCGCCATGGCCCCACCGGGCAAGGCGTCCATGGCCGCGCCACGCGCGGCGGCGAAGCGCAGGGCCGCGTTCGGCGCGATCAGCCCGCCGATGGCAGCGGCGGCGATTTCGCCCGCCGAATGGCCCAGCACCGCGTCGGGCTCCAGCCCAAAGCTGCGCAGCAGCGCGGCGCCGGCCAAAGCGAGCGCGACCGCGCCGGGCTGGTTGTAGCGGGTCTGGGCGAGCAGATGCGCATCCTCGCCCAGCAGGATCTCGCTCAAGGGGCGGTCGAGCACGCCGGCGAGCGCCGCGTCCGCCTCCAGCAGCGCGGCCCGGAAGGCGGGTTCGGCGGCGAACAGATGGCGCACGGTTTCCGGCGCATGGGCGCCCTGCCCCGGCAGAAGGAACACCAGCGACGGGGCCTTTGCCCCCTCGCCCCGGCGCGAGGTGGCAGCGCGCAGCGCGTCCACGAACTCGTCAGGGCTCGCGCCCGAGACCGCGAAGCGATGCTCGAATTGCGCGCGGGCGCAGGCGGCGGTGCGGGCGAGATCGTGCAGGCGGGCAATGTCCGCCCCCTCCAGCGCATCGGCATAGCGCGCCGCGAGGAGCGCGAGGTCTTCCGCCGTGCGGGCGGACAGCGGCAGGATGGTGGGACGCGCATTCACCGGCGCGGCCGCCTCCGGGGCATCCTTCGACGCGTCCTCGGCCTGTTCGATCACCACATGGGCGTTGGTGCCGCTCATGCCGAAGGAGGAGAGGCCCGCCCGCAACGGCGCGCCGGTGGCGCTGTGCCAGGGGGTCGGCGCCGTGACCGGGGCCAGCGGCAGCTCGGCCCAGGGGATCAGCGGATTGGGCGTGTTGAGATGCAAGGAGGCCGGCAGCGTGCGGGCTTGCAGCGCCACCAGCAGCTTGGCGAGGCCAGCAAGGCCCGCGGCGGCTTCCAGATGGCCGATATTGGTCTTCACCGAGCCGATCTTCAGCGGCACCGCGCGCCCGCGCCCATAGGCTTCCGCGAGCGCCATGGCCTCGATGGGATCGCCGAGCGGCGTGCCGGTGCCGTGGGCTTCCACATAATCCACATCCGCCGGAGCAAGGCCGGCGTCCGCCAACGCATCGGCGATCACCGCCCGCTGGGCGGCGCCGTTGGGCGCGGTGAGGCCGTTCGAAGCGCCGTCATGATTGATCGCGCTGCCGCGCACATAAGCCAGCACCCGCGCCGGCCGCGCGCTCTCCGCCTCCAGCACCAGAGCGATGCAGCCCTCGCCGCGCCCATAGCCGTCGGCGGCCGCATCGAAGCTCTTGCAGCGCCCGTCCGGCGACAGCGCGTTCATGCGCGTGAGCCCCACCTGAAGATCGGGGCTGAGAATCAGGTTCACGCTGGCCACAATGGCGCGCGTGCATTCGCCCGAGCGCAGGGCGCGCACCGCCAGATGCAGCGCCGCGAGCGAGGACGAGCAGGCCGTATCCACGGCGAGCACCGGCCCCTGGAGCCCCAGCACATAAGCGAGGCGCCCGGCGGCGACGCTCGGGATGGTGCCGGTGAAGGCATAGGGGCCGATGGCGTCGAGCCGGCCGGTGCGGGCCTGCGCCTGCACATAATCGCCCGCGCTCACGCCCACGAACACGCCGGTGTGGTCGGATCAAGGCCCGCGCGCTCCAGCGCTTCCCAGGCGGTCATCAGCAGCAGGCGCTGCTGGGGATCGATCGCTTCCGCCTCGGCGGGGGTGAGATTGAAGAAGCGGGCCGGGAAGGTCTCGATATCGGTCAGATAGCCGCCGCGCTCGGTGATGCAGAGCCCGGCGGGCAGGTCGCCCCACCGTCCGGCCGGCTTGCCGCTCGTGGCATCGCGCCCGGCCAGCAGCAGATCGAGAAAAGCGTCCGGCGTCTCCACCCCGCCCGGCAGGCGCAGCGCGAGTCCGCTCACGGCGATGCGCGGAGCCGACGCGGTCAGCGGGGCCAGCGGCGCGGACGGCGCCGCGTCATCGGCGCGCGCGTCCACCATCGCATCCGCACGCGGCAGAGCCAGGAGCGCCGATGCGATGGCGGAAAGGGTCGCGTGCTCGAACAGGAAGGTCACCTGCACCCGCAGGCCAAGCGCGAGGGTGAGGCGGCGGGCGAATTCCACCAGGCGCAGCGAGGTGAAGCCGCTTTCCATCAGCGGCCGGTCGAGGGCGATCTCGCCGCCCTCCACGATCCGCCGCGCGAGAGCGCCCAGATGCGCCGCGAAGGCGGCCTCATCGCCGGCCGCGAACGCGGCGGCAAGCTCGGCGGCGTCGGCGGCCTCGCGCGCCTCCAGATCGGCACGCACCTCCTGGAACTCGCCGGCCACGAAGCGCTGCACCAGCTGATAGCGTTGCACCTTGCCGCTGGTGGTCTTGGGAATGCGGGCCACCGGCAGCACATAATCCACCGGAATGCCGATTTCGCTCAGCACCGCGTCGCGCACGCCGGCGGCGATGCGGGCGAAGCTCTCCGCATCGCGGCGGTGGAGCACGAACAGCGCCACGTGCTCGCGGTCGTCGCCGGTGACCTCGCGGCCGATGGCGCAGGCCACCACCATGTTGAGGTCCAGCCCCTCCACCGTGCTCGCCACCCGCTCGATGTCCTGCGGATAGAAGTTCGCGCCATTGAGGATGATCACATCCTTGCGCCGGCCGGTGACGATGAGCCGATGATTGCGCAAAAACCCGAGGTCGCCGGTATCGAGCCAGCCGTCGGCCGTAAAGGCGAGGTCGCCGGTATCGAGCCAGCCGTCGGCCGTAAAGGCGGCGAGGGTGGCGGCCGCGTTGTTGTAATAGCCGCGCGTCACGCTGGCGCCGCGGATCTGGATGCGCCCGACCACGCCTTGCGCCAGTTCGGCGCCATCATCGTCGGCAATGCGCACCGCCACATCGGCGATGGGCCGGCCGATATCGGCGAAATCCACAGGCGAGACGCCGGGCTCGGGGCCGTCGATCTCGCGCACCGGCTGGCCGGGGCTCACCTGCGCGCGGTCCACGACCACGCTGAACATGGCTTCGTCCGGCGGCGCCATGGAGACCACCAGCGTGCCTTCCGCGAGCCCATAGGCCGGGGTCAGCGCGGTCTGCGGCAGCTTGAACGGCGCGAGCGCGCGGGAAAATTCCATCCCGAGCGCGCAGGCGATGGGCTCGGCCCCGTTGGCGATCACGCGCAGGTGCGAAAGGTCCCAGTCGCGCGGGGCGTCGGGCTCGAAATATTTGAGGAAATGGCGATAGGAGAAGTTCGGCCCGCCGGTGACATTGGCCTTCAGGTCGGAGGCCGCCTGCATCCACACCAGGGGATTGCGCACGAACAGCTTGGTCGGGATCAGCCCATGGTCGAGCCCAAACACGGTGGGCAGGATGTGGAACCAGATGATGCCGAAATCATGGGTCAGCGGCATCCAGCTGACGAAGCGCGGCGGCGCGCCCGGATGGTCGATGGCGCCGAGGATGGCGGCGCAATTGGTCAGCAGATTGGCGTGCGTCACCATCACGCCCTTGGGCGCACCGGTGGAGCCGGAGGAGAATTGCACGAAGGCGATATCTTCCGGGCCGACCTCGGCCTGCGCGGCCTCGGGTCCCTCGATCTGCGCGCTGTCGGCCACCAGGGTGCGCGCCTCGATGCGCGCGAGCGCGGCGGCGGTCGCCGCGTCGAGCTGATCCGCCACGGCGCGCACGCGCCCGGCGACGCGGGCATCGCCCACCAGCCAGGGCCGGTGCAGCACGCCCCAGATATGGCCGATCTTCAGCGCCCCCTCGTCTCCGGTGGGCGTGGAGACGGGCACGGCGATGATGCGGCCCAGAATGCAGGCCCAGAACAGAGCGGTGAACAGCTCGGTGTCATCGGTGGCGATCAGCACCTCGTCGCCGGGCTGCACGCCCGCTTCGCGGAGCCGGTGCAGCCACCGCAGCGCGCGACCGCGCAGGCCGGCATAGGACAGGAAGCTGGAACCCCTGCTGGCTCCGAAATAGGTGATGCCCCCGGCTGTCCCCGCACTCGATGCCAAGGCATGGCTCAGCGTCATCGCGTCTTGTTGCGATTTCATGATGCCCCGAA
>NCEH01000057.1 GCA_002304505.1 Rhizobiales bacterium 32-66-11
TCCTGGCTCAGCCGCCCATCGGGCCGGTACCACATGCAGATTCCGGTGAGCATGGAGATGATGGCGTAGGTGGAGACCCGCGGCTCGCTCACGCGGAAGGCGCCCTGTGCGGCGCCCTCGCGCAGGATCTGTTCCAGAAGCCCCTCGTAATTGCGCCGCATCTCGACGACGACGGCACGGTGCGCGTCGTCCAGCGAGCGGATTTCCATATTGGCGATGAAGACATGGGCACGCCGCGTCATGTGATAGCGCAGATGAAATCCGGTGAAGGCCCGCAGGCGATCGAGGGGCGTATCCAGCCCGTCGAGGGCCTCCCGCGCCCGGGCGGTCAAATCTTCCATGTGATCGCGCACGATGTCGAACAGCAGGCTCTGCTTGTTCTCGAAATACTTGTACAGCGAGCCGGACTGGAGCCCCACCTCGGCGGCGAGTTGCCGCAGGCTCATGGCTTCGTAGCCGTGCTTGTAGATCAGCAGCACCCCCGCCTGGCGGATCGCCTGGGCGGTGCGGGCACCATTGGAACCGACTGTACGCGCCATCTTTTTCTCAATTTGCGATCGCGCTTTGTGTGCGCACGACCCTCGGGTGTCGGATGAGGCCGCCGGCCCTGGCAGCCCCCTTAGAGTGAGCGCAGCGCGCCGGGGACGCAAGACGCAAGCGGCCAAAAATGGCCTTGACCGGGAGAGAAAAAGAACGTTCGATTGTTTCCTAAGAACCCGGCGAAATGATCGGGACCGGCGCGCCTCGCCACATCAAGACGGCCGCCAATCCGGGAGAGAGAGCATGACCAGGCACGGATGCGCGCACCAATGCGCCCTCAATCTTTCTGCATCAATATGGCATGGGATGCCCGGCCGCTGTAGTGGACCCATCCTTCGTCGTCGATGAAGCCTGTATCGCCAAGAATATAATAGTCGCCGCCGAACTCAAATCGGGTCTTCGTCCTGGCGTCGTCCTTGAAATAGGACCGGAACCAGAACAACGGCGAGCGTTCCACATCGATGGCCAGGATGCCTTCGGCGCCGGCGGGCAATTCGGCGCCGTGCTTGTCGAGTACCGCAAGGGCAAAGCCCGGCATGACGCGGCCGACCGAGGACCGCCGCGAGGAGGCGGGATCGCTGGGGTCATATTTCATGCCCACGATCATGCCGGTCTCGCGATGTCCATACTGGTTGATCAGCGGCACCTCGAGCTTCTGCGTCACCCAGGAAATCACGTCGGGCGGGAGCGGTTCGCCCCCCACCGTGACCATGCGGATGGCGAAGGGGGAGGTGGCATCGTTCGGATCGCCGCGCCGCCACGCCTTGATCTGGGACGGGGCGGCCGTGAGGTTGGTGACGCGGAACTTCGACAGCACGCGATAGCCCTGCGACACGTCGTAGGGTCCATCGCAGAACAGGATCGAGCAACCGATCAGGAGCGGACCGATGAGACCGTAATAGATGCCGTATTCCCAGCCCTGGTCGGCCATGTTCCAATAGACGTCGTCGTCGCGGACATCCATTCCGATCCGCATATATTGCTCGATCGCCGCCAGCGCCCGCACCGGGGTCAGAAGACCAAGCCGGGCCTCCACGAAGCTCGGGGCATAGGTCATGGTGAAGGGGTCGTTGGCGCCGTAGGTTTCCACCCCTTCGAGCGGCTCGGATGCATAGATGGACGACCAGAACTGGGTCACCTTGCCGTCGATCCGGTTGATCTGGTCGCCCTCGATCAAGCAGACGAAGATCTTCTCGGTGATGTAGCGGGAGGCGCGATCGATGAGGAATCGGTTCGCGACCACAGCCTTCACGCCGCCGGCCTTCAGCCGGGCTTCGACGGCCGCGGGCGAATAGGTGGAGAAGAGCGGCATGTAGACCGCCCCGATCCGCCAGATCGCGAGCGCCGTGATGACCAGTTCCATGCCCTTGGGCAAAAGGACGGCGACCCGGTCGCCCTTCCGGATGCCCGCCGCCGAAAGGACTCGGGCAAATCGAGATGAATATTCCGCAAGCTTGCCGAAGCTCAATTCAGAGGTCTGGCCCGAGACGGTCTCGTGGATCATCGCGGGATGGGCGCGTTTTACCGCCAGGTGCCGGTCGCACAGCAGATGGGCGAGGGGAATTTTGTTGCCGCTGTATCGGTCCGGATGCGCCGCCGGGCGCGAACCCTCCTGCTCGAGCGGGAGATGGGCGGCGGCCTGCCCCTTGCCCGTCACGAACTTCGAGAAGAACGGGCCGAGGGAATAGCATCGCTCGCGGGCGTCATAGGCCAGCAGGGTCTCGAACACCAGCGTCGTCGCCAGGCGGTGGGCGGTGGCCTTCGACAGTCCGGTGCCCCGGATCAAATCGGCGAGGCGCACCGGGTGCGGGGCGGCGTTGGCCACCACCCGCAGCACCGAAATGGCCCGCCCGAGGCTTTGCGCGCCCTTGGGCGCGGCCGGATCAAGTTCGTCGTCGTTCATGTCTTACAATGTGAGACAAAAAGTTCCACACCGCAATATTTCGGACGGCAGGATGCGATCACCCTTGAAAGAAGCAAACGTTCGCTAGATAATCAAACCAATTCATCTCACAATGTGGGATGTGGCCATAGAAGCCACCCGCTCATATGCGGAATCCGGGAGGGGAACATGTCGACAGGCAAGCGTCCTGGCGCATCCATCGCCGATTCGTCGTTGTTGAATGTCGATGGCATTTCACTGCGCTTTGGCGGTCTTAAAGCGCTGAGCAACGTCGGATTTTCTGTCCGCAGCGGCGAATTGTTTTCGGTCATCGGGCCGAACGGCGCCGGCAAGACGTCATTGCTGAACTGCATTTCCGGGCGCTACTCGCCGCAGGAAGGCCGCATCGCGTTCGATGGGCAGGACATCACGCGCCTGAAGCCGAACAAGCGCGCCGCCGCCGGCATCGGCCGCACGTTCCAGAACCTCGCCCTGTTCCACCACATGAGCGTGCTCGACAACATCATGGTGGGGCGCCACCATCTGCTGAAGAACAATTTGTTCACCGGCGCGATCTATTGGATCGGCGGCGCGCAGAAAGAAGAGCTTGAGCATCGCAAGGCGGTCGAGGACGTCATCGACTTCCTCGAAATCCAGCATGTTCGCAAGGCCACCGCCGGCACGCTCTCCTACGGCCTGCGCAAGCGCGTGGAGCTCGCGCGCGCCGTCGCCCTGCAGCCGAAGCTGATCCTGCTCGACGAGCCCATGGCCGGCATGAACCTCGAAGAGAAAGAGGATATGGCCCGCTATATCGTTGATCTCAATGAAGAATGGGGCATGACCATCATCATGATCGAGCACGACATGGGGGTGGTGATGGACATTTCCCACCGCGTCATGGTGCTCGATTTCGGCCGCAAGATTGCCGAGGGCCTGCCCGCCGAAGTGCTGGCCAATCCCAATGTCCGCAAGGCCTATCTCGGCGAGGAAGACCTTGTCGTCGAAGATGGGCCCGTCCTCCAGGCCGTGTCCGCGTGAGGCAGCCATGAGCGTGAACACCCCCGCCTCCGCTTTGCCCGACGTGGCGATCTACGACACCTTTCCCAAGCTGCTCGCGCTCAATGCGCGCCAGCACCCGACGGATACTTGGCTGCGCGAGAAAGACCTCGGCATCTGGAACGCCTATACGTGGCAGCAGGTGAATACGCGCGTGCAGAACATGGCGCTCGGCCTGCTCGACCTCGGCGTCGCACGCGGCGACGTGATTTCGCTGCTCGGCGACAATCGCCCGGAATGGCTGATGGGCGAAATCGCCATCCATGCGGTGGGCGGGCAGTCGCTCGGCATCTATCGCGACGCGCTGGCCGACGAGGTCGCCTATCTCGTCACCTATGCGGACGTGGCGGTGCTGTTCGCGGAAGATGAGGAACAGGTGGACAAGCTGCTCCAGCTTGAAGACCGCATCCCCACCGTGCGCCACATCATCTATGCCGACCCGCGCGGGCTACGCAAATATGAGGACGCCCGCCTCGTGTCCCTGGCGGACCTTGAAGCCCGCGGCGCGGCGCGCGCGGCGGCGGAGCCGGACGCCTACCAGCGGCTCGTCGACCAAGGCTCCGGCGCGGACGTGGCGATCTTGTGCACCACCTCGGGCACCACCTCTCACCCCAAGCTGGCCATGCTTTCGGGCGGCGCCGTGCTGCGCCATTGCGCTTCCTATCTGGCCGCCGACATGCGCGGGCCGGACGATGAATATGTCTCCGTGCTCCAGATGCCCTGGATCATGGAACAGATCTACGCCTTCGGTCAGGCTCTGCTGTCCCGCATGAAGGTGAATTTCGTCGAAGAGCCGGAAACCACCATGGCCGACATGCGGGAGATCGGCCCCACCTTCGTGCTGTTCGCCCCGCGCGTGTGGGAACAGATCGCCGCCGACGTGCGGGCGCGCATGATGGATGCCTCCGTCCTCAAGCGGGCGATGTTCGATCTTGGCATGAAGCTCGGCCTCGCGGCGCTCGATCGCGGGCAGCGCTCCAGGTTCGCGGATTTCATCCTGTTCCGGGCGCTGCGCGACCGCCTCGGCTTCTCGCACCTGAAATCGGCGGCCACCGGCGGGGCGGCGCTGGGGCCGGATACGTTCCGCTTCTTCCTCGCGCTCGGCGTGCCCATGCGCCAGCTCTATGGCCAGACGGAATTGCTCGGCGCCTATACCATCCACACCGCGAGCGACGTGGATTTCGACACCGTCGGCGTGCCCATGAACGGGGTGGAAATCCGCATCGACGATCCCGACCCCAATGGCTTGGGCGAGATCGTCACGCGGCACGCCAATACATTCACCGGCTATTACAACAACCCGGAAGAAAGCGCGAAGTCGTTCGTGGACGGCGGCTGGATGCGCACGGGGGATGCCGGCTTCGTCAATCCGCGCGGCCATCTGGTGGTGATCGACCGCGTGCGCGACATGGCGCAGACCGCCCATGGCGACCGCTTCTCGCCGCAATATATCGAGAACAAGCTGAAATTCTCGCCCTATGTGGCGGAAGCGGTGATCCTGGGCGACGGGCGCGAGCATCTCGCCGCCATGATCTGCATCCGCTTCCCCATCGTCTCCAAATGGGCGGAGAAGAACCGCATCTCGTTCACCACTTACACCGACCTCTCGGGCCGGCAGGAGGTGACGGACATGCTGCGCCGCGAGGTGGAGCAGGTGAACAAGACCCTGCCGGAGAAGCAGCGCATCTCGAAATTCCTGCTGCTTTACAAGGAGCTGGACGCCGATGACGGCGAGCTGACGCGCACCCGCAAGGTGCGGCGCGGGGTCATCAACGAGCGCTATGGCGACATCATCGACGCCATGTATCGCGGCGACCCCACCATCGACGTGGACACCACCATCGCGTTCCAGGACGGCAGCAAGCAGCGCATCCGCACCACGCTCAAGGTCATCGACCTGAAGCTGGCGCCGACGGCCTCCGGTTCGAGCAAGAAGAGGGCCGCATGATGCGCCGTTTCAGCTCACACATTCAGCAAGCGGGAGGCGTGAAGTGACCTTTCAGCTCTTCATCCAGCTTTGCATCAACGGCCTCATCATCGGCACGCTCTATGGCGTGGTGGGCATGTGCTTCGTGCTCATCTACAAGGCCTCGCAAGTGGTGAATTTCGCCCAGGGCGAATTCCTGCTGATCGGCGCCTGGACCTGCTGGTGGCTGCTGACCTATTGGCAGATCCCGTTCGTCTGGGGCTTCCTGATCTCGCTCGCCTTCATGATGCTGTTCGGCCTGGCGCTCCAGATGCTGGTGCTGCGGCCGCTCATCGGCGAGCCGGTAATCTCGGTGATCATGGTCACCATCGGCCTCTCCATCTTCTTCCAGGCGCTGATGAAATGGATGTTCGGCACGTTCGCGCAGCCGTTCCCGCCGATCTTCGCCGTGAGCAAGGTGGATATCTTCGGGCTCCAGGTGCAGAGCGCCTATCTGATGTCCACCGGGGTCAGCGTGCTGATCATGGCGGGCTTCGCCTGGTTCTTCAAATATTCCAAGATCGGCCTCGCCATGCGGGCCACCGCCTTCAACCAGCAGGTGGCGCAATCGCTCGGCATCTCGGTGCGGCAGATGTTTGCCCTGTCCTGGGGCATATCGGCGGCGGTCTCCGCGGTGGCGGGCGTGGTGGTGGGCATCGTCAACGGCGTGTCCTCCGCGCTCTCCTTCTTCGGCATCAAGGTGTTCCCGGCGGTGATCCTCGGCGGGCTCGATTCGGTGTTCGGCGCGGTGGTGGGCGGGCTCATCATCGGGCTGTTGGAGAACATCGCGCATTATTTCGACAGCCAGTTCCTGCACTGGGGCAACCTGTATGAAATCGTGCCCTTCTACGTCCTCATCATCATTCTCATGATCAAGCCTTACGGCCTGTTCGGCACCCGCGATATCGAGAGGGTCTAAAGCCATGGCCATCGACACCATGCGCCCGTGCGGCGACTATCGCACCAGCTACCGCGCCGACCAGACCATCTTCGACACGCGCCTGACCTTCGCCTTCATCGTCGGCGGCATCATCCTGCTGGCGTTGGCGCCGCTGGTCCTCAGCAATTATTATCTGAGCCTGATGATCCAGATCGGCTATCTCGGCATCGCCGCGCTGGGGCTGAACATCTTGGTCGGCTTCTCCGGCCAGATCTCCATCGGCCACGCGGTGTTCTTCGGCTTTGGCGGATTTGCCTCCGCCTTTCTCGCCGAACACGGCGTGCCGGTGCCCATCGCCATCGTGCTGGCGGGGCTGTGGACCACGGCGGTCGGCCTGTTGTTCGGCCTGCCGGCGACACGGGTGAAGGGGCTCTATCTCGCCATCGCGACGCTCGCCGCCCAGTTCATCCTGCAGGATTTCTTCGTGCGGGCGGCCTGGTTCACCGGCGGCTCCTCGGGCGCGGTGGCGGCGCCGTTCACCATCCTCGGCTTCGACATGTCCGGCGACACGCGGTATTTCTACGTGGTGCTGGTGTTCGTGGTGGTGATGTATCTGTTCGCCGCCAATCTCATGCGCACCCGCGACGGGCGGGCGCTGATCGCGGTGCGCGATCATTATCTCTCGGCCGAGATGATGGGCGTGAACCTTGCCAAATACCGCACCATGGCGTTCGGCATTTCCTCCTTCTACGCCGGCATCGGCGGCGCGCTCTATGCGCACTACATCGGCTATATGTCGGTGGAGGGATTGGACATCCTGTTCTCCATCCAGTTCCTGGCGATGATCATCATCGGCGGGCTCGGCTCGATCATGGGCTCGCTGCTCGGCACCATCTTCATGGTGCTGCTGCCGGAGCTCACCGGCGCGCTGGCGGGCATTCTCCAGGGCAGCGCCATCGATCGGGCGCTGCACCTGAAAGACGGCATCACCTACATGCGCGAGATGCTGATCGGTGCCACTATCATCCTGTTTTTGATCTTCGAGCCGGACGGGCTCGCCCACCGCTGGAAGCAGATCAAGGCTTATTGGAAGCTCTACCCCTTCTCCTATTGAGCGGGATCGCGGACCGACGCCAACAACGAGCGCCGGCCGCACCAGGAAACGCGGACCCACATACCCAAGGAGACACGCATGAAACGGATCGCCACCACCTTCGCCAGCATTCTCGCCCTCTCGGCGGCAGTGCCGGCCATGGCCCAGTCCATCAATATCGGCCATCTCGCCGATTATTCCGGCGGCACCTCGGACGTGGGCACGCCCTATGGTCAGGGCGTGCAGGATGCCATCGCCTATATCAACAAGAACGGCGGCGTGAACGGCAAGCCGATCAATTCCGACTTCACCGAATACGGCTACCAGGTGCCGCGCGCGCTGGCGGCGTTCAAGAAATGGGTCGGCAGCGACAAGGTGGTCGCGATCCAAGGCTGGGGGACGGCCGATACCGAGGCGCTGGTCGCCATGGTGACCAAGGAAGAAATCCCTTATTATTCCGGCTCCTATGCCGCGACCCTCACCGACCCCACCGGCAAGGGCGGCCCGCGGAGCGAGCGCGCCGCGCCGTATAATTTCTTCTATGGCCCGTCCTATTCGGACGCCGCCCGCGCCGAGGTGCAGTGGGCCGCCGAGGATTGGAAGAAGAAGGGCGGCCAGGGCAAGCCCAAATGGGTGCACATGGGCGCCAACCATCCCTTCCCGAACTCGCCCAAGGCGGCGGCGGAAGCCTATGCCAAGGAGCTCGGCTTCGAGGTGCTGGACCCCATCACCTTCGCCCTCACCCCCGGCGACTACACCGCCCAGTGCCTGACGCTGAAGCAGTCCGGCGCCAATTACGCCTATCTCGGCAACACAGCCGGCTCCAACATCTCGGTGCTGAAGGCGTGCGAGACCGCGGGCGTGAAGGTGCAGTTCTTCGGCAATGTGTGGGGCATGGACGAAAACGCCATGAAAGCCGCCGGCAGCGCCGCGAACGGCGTCATCATTCCGGTGCGCACCGCCGTGACCTGGACCGGGGACGCACCCGGCATGGCCACCTTCAAGGACATTTCCAAGATGTCCGACCCGAGCGGCAATACCTATCGCCCGGTGCATTACATGGCCGCCATCTGCACCGTCATGTACATGAAGGAAGCGATGGAATGGGCCGATAAGAACGGTGGCGTCACCGGCCCGAAGATCCGCGACGGCATGTACCAGAAGGCCAATTGGGTGCCCAAGGGCACGGACGGCGTGTGCAATCCCTCCACCTGGACCGCCAGCGACCATCGCCCCACCACCAAGGTGGACCTCTATCGGGCCGTGGTCTCCGGCGCGACCGAAGGCACCGTCTCGGAGCTCGTGAAGAGCGGCGCCATCAAGCTGGAAAAGGTCACCACCATCGACCTGCCGCGCAAGACCGAACTGCTCGGCTGGTGATCTGACGATCCCCGGTCGCCGGGTGGTGCGACCGGGGGGTCTGGCTTGCGCCGTCATCCCCGGGCTTGTCCCGGGGATCCACGTCGCCGCCGGTCGCGCCGATTGCGTCGGCCTGTGACCGGCGCCGCCGCGTGGATGGCCGGGACGGGCCCGGCCAGGACGGCTCGCTGGGCCCTTCCCTCCTCCGTACGCGGGCGAGGACATCTTTGAACGAACACGAGGCCCGCCATGTCCAACGCCGCACCGAAGCTCGAGATCCGCCCCGAGGCCGCGCCCGCGCCCATGCTGGCGGTGAACAATATCGAGGTGGTCTATAACGACGTCATCCTGGTGCTGCGCGGCCTGTCGCTGAACGTGCCGGAAGGCAAGATCGTGGCTCTTCTCGGCTCCAACGGCGCCGGCAAATCCACCACGCTGAAGGCCATCTCCGGCCTGCTGAAGACCGAGGACGGCGAGATCACGCGCGGCGACGTGACCTTCCTCGGCGAACGGCTCAACGGCATCGAGCCGGACAAGATCGTGCGGCGCGGCATCTTCCAGGTGATGGAGGGCCGCCGCATCATCTCGGACATGACGGTGCTGGAAAACCTGCGGCTCGGCGCCTTCACCCGCAAGGACAATGGGGTGAAGGACGATATCGAGCGCGTGTACGGCTATTTCCCCCGCCTGAAGGAGCGCACCGGGCTTGCCGGCTATCTCTCCGGCGGCGAGCAGCAGATGCTGGCCATCGGCCGCGCCATGATGGCGCGCCCCAAATTGATCCTGATGGACGAGCCCTCCATGGGCCTCTCGCCGCTGATGGTGAAAGAGGTGTTCTCCATCATCAAGCAGCTCAACCAGGATCTCGGCGTCACCATCCTGCTGGTGGAGCAGAACGCCCGCGTGGCGCTCTCTGTGGCGGATTTCGGCTACATCATGGAGCAGGGCAAGATCGTGCTGGACGGCACGGCCGCGCAGCTCGCGGACAATGAGGACGTGAAGGAATTCTATCTCGGCCAGGGCGGCGGGGAGGAGCGCAAATCCTTCAAGAACCTGAAATCGTTCAAGCGCCGGAAGCGGTGGCTGTGAGGCGTTGCGTCACTGGCGCGCACGCGTGTCCCGGACCAGCGACGGCGCAGCCGGCGCCGAGCCGGGATGCGAAAAAGTGCTTGTGGCGACGATACGAAATGACGAGGCCCAGATGAACGACCGCAGCCGCCATTACGACGCCGCCGAAACCCGCGATCCGCAGGTGCGCGAAGCCGCCCTCATGGCGGCGCTGGCCGCGCAGGTGGCCACCGCCAAGGCCCGCTCGGCCTATTTCGGCGCCCTGCTGAAGGATGTGGACGCGGACGCCGTCACCAGCCGGGCGGCGCTTGCCCGATTGCCCGTCACGCGCAAGTCCGACCTGCTGGAGATCCAGCCGAAAAGCCTGCCGTTCGGCGGGCTCAATGGCGCGGCGCCGGGGCAGATGGCGCGCATCTTCATGTCGCCGGGGCCGATCTATGATCCCGAGGGCCGGCGTCCGGATTACTGGCGCTTCGCCCGGGCTTTGTTCGCCGCCGGATTCCGCGCCGGCGAGATCGTGCACAATTGCTTTTCCTATCACCTCACCCCCGCCGGCTCGATGGTGGAGAGCGGCGCCCATGCGCTCGGCTGCGCGGTGGTGCCCGGCGGGGTCGGGCAGACCGACCTGCAATTGCGCGCCATCGCCGATATCCGCCCCAACGGCTATGGTGGCACGCCGTCCTTTCTCAAGATCCTGGTGGACAAGGCGCGCGAGCAGGGCATCGACATTTCCTCGCTCAACAAGGCGCTGGTCTCGGGCGAAGCGTTTTTGCCCAGCCAGCGGGCGGAGATGAAGGCCGCCGGCATTGCCGCGCTGCAATGCTACGGCACCGCCGACCTCGGCCTCGTGGCCTATGAGAGCGAGGCCCAGGAGGGGCTGATCGCCGACGAGGATCTCATCATCGAAATCCTGCGCCCCGGCACTCCCGACCCGGTGGAGAACGAAGGCGAAGTGGGCGAAGTGGTGGTCACGCTGCTGGAGAGCGATTATCCCCTCATCCGCTTCGCCACCGGGGACCTCTCCGCCGTGCTGCCCGGCATCAGCCCGTGCGGGCGCACCAACACGCGCCTGCGCGGCTGGCTCGGGCGCGCGGACCAGGTGACCAAGATCCGCGGCATGTTCGTGCACCCGGTGCAGGTGAGCGCGGCGGTGAAGAAGCATCCCGCCATCGCCAAGGCCCGCCTGGTGGTGGACCGCGCTGGCGACGGCGACGACATGCTGCTGGAAGTGGAAGTGGCGGACGCCGCTGCCCTCTCCCAGGACGCGGTGCTGGAGGATCTGCGCGCCTCCACCAAGCTGCGCGGCCGCCTTGTCTTGCTCGCGCCCGGTTCGCTGCCGGCGGACGCGAAGACCATTGAGGACCGAAGGTCGGTGGGGTGAGCCCCCGCGGCGGCTATTTCGCCTTCAGCTCGGTCTCGATCTGCAAGGTCACCTCGTCGCTGACCGCCGGCACATAGGTCTTCATGCCGAACTCGGAGCGCTTGATGACCGCTTTTGCGTCGAAGCCCAGCGAATAGGTCTTGTCCAGAGGATTGGTGCCGGCCTTGTTGAAGGTGGCGTCCAGCGTGACCGGGCGGGTCACGCCGAGCAAGGTGAGATCGCCGGTGATCTTGGCGGTCTTGCCGCTCGCCACGATCTGGGTCGCCTTGAAGGTGGCGGTGGGGAATTTCGCCACATTGAAGAATTCCGCGCCCTTTAGATGCGTGTCCAGCACGGCATCGAGCGTGCCAACCTTGCCCGTGTGCAGGGTCACGGCGAGCGTGCTCTTTTCCGGCGCGGCGGGATCGAGCACCAGCGTGCCCTCGGCGGCGGGGAGAAGGCCGGTATAGGTGGAAAAGCCGAGATGCGTGACGCTCCAGGTCACGCGGCTGTGGCCGGGATCCAGCACATAGGTGCCGGCCTTCACCGCGCCGGGATCGCTGGTGCCGGCCTCCTGGGCGTGCGCCGGCAGCGCGAGGAGAGCAAGGGCGAAGAAGGTCGCGGACAGGCGCGCAAGCTGCATGCTAGGATCTTCCCGTGGAGACGCGGCCGGCCGATTGCGCCGGGAAGATGACGCTACGCAATGCCATTCGGCAACGCAAGCGCGCGGCTGGTGCGGATCCGCCGGCGGACGCGACACCGTAGCGGCTTTCCAAGGCGGCCCAAAGCACCCCCCACTTGCCGCATCGACAGTTCCATTTTGCTTGGCGCGTGCGTCAGATCGCCCGCCGACATCAGGAGCAAATCGACGCGCAGGGCCGATGCGCTATAGTTGAACATTATGCGTTCGCTCGTACATGGGGGGCATTTCCCCGCGGGGTCTGATGTCCGTAGATCCTTACCTTGCTCCCGATCAAAAGCGTCTCCTCACTCGCTTTTGGCAAAGCGCTTCGGGCTTCTGGCAAGGCCGGTCCGCTTTGCGCGCATGGTTGCTGGTTGCGGCGATGATTTTTACCATATTGCTGCAGTTGTTGACCCAATACCGCTTGAACTTCTGGAATCGTGATTTCTTTAATGCTCTTGAGCGGGGGAATAGCATAGAGCTTTGGGCGCAGGCGATGCGTTTCCTGATACTTGCCGCTGCCAGCATTACGCTCGTCATCGTCTCTGTGTGGGCGCGGATGACAACGCAGCGCGAATGGCGGGCGTGGCTCAGCAACCACCTGTATGATTTCTGGCTGGAAAAGGGGCATTCCCGCAAGCTGCAGTTCATGGAGGGGGAACACCAGACACCCGAGTATCGAATCGCCGAGGATGCAAAGGTCGCGACCGACCTGCCTGTCGATCTTACGCTCGGGTTGCTATCCTCTCTCCTCACCGCCATCATTTTTATTGGCGTGCTCTGGGATGTGGGCGGCGCGCTCAATGTCAGAGCACTGGGAATGACATTGACCATTCCCGGATATTTGGTGATCGCGGTCGTCGCCTACTCCGTGCTGATTACCGCCGCGATGATGCTCATCGCACGCCACCTGATCCGGGTGATGGCGGACACGAAGCGCGCTGAAGCCGAGCTAAGAGCGATGGGCGCGCAATTGCGCGAACGGGGCGAGGGCACCGCCTTGCCGGATGCGAAGAAGGACGGGCGGCGCGCCATCGGCGCGGCCTTGACGGAAGTTATCGCGCAATGGCGTGTCCTGTGCTGGCAGCTCATGCGGATGACGCTGGTTTCGCAGACCAATTTGCTGCTGGCGCCGATTATCGGACTGCTTCTCTGCGCACCCAAATATCTCGCGGGAATAATGAGCCTCGGCGAAGTGGTTCAGGCTGCGGCGGCGTTCGTGATCGTACAGAGCGCATTCAATTGGATCATCGACAGCTATGCCCGGCTTGCCGAGTGGATGTCCTCAGCCAACAGAGTAGCCTCCCTCCTTCTCGCGCTCGATCAGATTGATCGCCCCGAATGATCCGCGGTGCCCGACAACGCGGAACGGGGTCCCAGCAACGGGCGAACATCTCCCGCCGCATGATCCGTCAGGACGTTGCCGCCGAAACGCTTTGTCTGCCGGTAACACGCTGCGTCGCATTTTGCCCGCTCAAGGAGGGTGCGGTCGAAGCGCAGCTTGATTCTGAAAATCCATTTGGTGAAAATGGTCGATGTATTCACGCGCACAACATCTTGTGCAACGATCCCATTTATCAATTTTACCCTTTGGGCGAAGATGGAGCGCGCGGTCATCACGGCACCTCGCAAGGCAATAGGAAGAAGACCCGACGCATTTTGAAACACAGCGGACCGCAACTCAGGCCGCCTCACACGGCATAACCCGGCCGTGCGAGCATGGGGCGTGCGAGCATTGGAACATCGCGGTGGGCAGGATTATGCATCACCGATCGCCGAACCAGCTTGGCCGCAGGCTCAGTAATCATAAACAAGTCCAGCGTTGGCCTGACTATGACATGAATCAAAAATGACGTGCCAACGTCCGTGAATAGGACTTCACTGCCGGTCCGCTTTCCTAAAGCGGCGGACCTATTCCGCCGCGTCGATCTCGGCGACCGGGCGCGCGGCGGCGACGCCATAACGGCGCTTCACATACTCCTCCACCATCGCCCGGAATTCGCTCTGGATGTTGGGGCCGCGCAAGGTGGCGACCTTTTTGCCGTCCATGAAGATGGGGGCGGAGGGGGTTTCCCCGGTGCCGGGCAGCGAGATGCCGATGTCGGCATGCTTGCTCTCGCCGGGGCCGTTCACGATGCAGCCCATGACCGCCACATTGAGCGCCTCGACGCCGGGATAGGATTTCTTCCATTCCGGCATGCGCTCGCGGATCATATCCTGCACGCTCTGCGCCAGTTCCTGGAACACGGTGGAGGTGGTGCGCCCGCAGCCGGGGCAGGCGGCCACCAGCGGCACGAAGGTGCGCAGGCCCATGGTCTGCAGGATTTCCTGCGCCACCTGCACTTCGCGGGTGCGGTCGCCGTTCGGCTCCGGGGTCAGCGACACGCGGATGGTGTCGCCGATGCCGGCCTGGAGCACCACGCCCATGGCGGCGGTGGAGGCGACGATGCCCTTGGAGCCCATGCCCGCCTCGGTGAGGCCGAGATGCAGGGCATAATCCGCGCGGCGGGAGAGTTCAGCATAGACCGCGATCAGATCCTGCACCGCCGAGACCTTGGCGGAGAGGATGATGCGGTTGCGCGGCAGGCCGATGTCCTCGGCGAGCTGCGCCGAGAGCAGGGCCGAGCGCACCAGCGCCTCGCGCGTCACGGCGCGCGCTTCCGCGGGCCGATCCAGCTTGGCGTTCTCGTCCATGAGGGCGGTCAGCAATTCGCTGTCCAGCGAACCCCAGTTCGCGCCGATGCGCACCGGCTTGTCATATTTGATGGCGGTCTCGACGATGGCGGCGAACTGCCGGTCCTTCTTGTCGCCGAAGCCCACATTGCCGGGATTGATGCGATATTTGTCCAGCGCCTCGGCGCAGGCGGGATGATCGGCCAGCAGCTTGTGGCCGATATAATGGAAATCGCCCACCAGCGGGGCGTCCACGCCCATCTTCAGCAGCCGGTCCTTGATGCGCGGCACGGCGGCGGCGGCTTCGTCCCGGTCCACCGTGATGCGCACGATCTCCGAGCCCGCGCGGGCGAGCGCGGCCACCTGGCGGACCGTGCCGTCGATGTCGGCGGTGTCGGTATTGGTCATGGACTGGACCACCACCGGCGCATTGCCGCCCACCATCACCTTGCCCACGGGCACGCCCACGGTGGCGCGGCGCAGGGCGGGGCCGGCTTCCAGCAATTCGGTGGGCACGACGGGCTGCTGCGTCATGGGGAGCGTCCTGTAATGGGCGGCGGCGCCCCCGTCCCGCAGGCGGCGGCGTGCTTTCGCTAGCAGGTAGGCCGCGCGCGGGCGAGCGTCAATGTTTGGCGCTTGGGGCGCATCCTCACTCGCGGCAACGTGCGCAGCGCCCGGCGATCTCCAGCACCCGCTGGCGCGGCTCGAACCCTTCGGCGCGCGCGGCCCAGGAGAGATCGCGCCCCACCGCATGGGAGCGCACCTCGCGGGTGTCGCCACATTGCTCGCAGATGAGGAACACCACCACCTCGTCCTTGTCGTGCGCATGGCCGCAGGCCAGGAACGCGTTGCGGCTCTCGATGCGATGGGCAAGCCCCTCGGTCACCAGGAAATCCAGCACCCGATAGACCGACATGGGCGGCGGCCGCTCACCCGCCGCGCCGAGCCGGTCCACCAATTCATAGGCGCCGAGCGGCACATGGCTCTGCGCCAGCGCCTCCATCACCCGCCGGCGCAGGGGCGTGAGGCGCATGCCCTTCTGCGTGCACAAATGCTCGATCCGCGCCATCGCGCCCGAGACGCAGGCGGCATGGTCGTGGTGATCGGGCGGGGAGGCGGCGGAACCGGGCATCTGGATTTTCGACCTGGTGACTCTCGAAGGGGTGGCTCTCGACCGCGGGATCGAGGCTTCGGCCCGCGACGAAAGCCGGGCCGCAGGCCGATGCGCCCTCAGGGCTGCATCTGATGAAACAATGTAGCAATGCCCGGCGCGCTTTTCCATGGCCGCGCCGGTCAAATGCGGAAGTCCGGCCGGCGGTCCCGCCGCGCGCCGCCGGCACGGAGCGGGCTTCGGCCAATTGCCGAAATTCATCGCCGAACCTTCGCCCGAAATGGCGGTGTCGTCGCCCGGAAAGGCGCGTCAAAGTCTCACGAAACCGCGGTTCGTCCGTGCCAAGCCCATGTTTCACGTGAAACATTTTGAGCGCAAAGCGTGCATTTGCGCCCGCTCCGCCGAACCGGTAGCCCGGCGGAGCGCGGTCGTGCCTCAGCGATTGTCTTTTTTCGCCTGGGCGGTGGCGACGAACTTGGTGACGCGGCCGGCTTCGGCGGGACGGGAGAGCGAATCCACCCGCTTGCGCGATTTCGCGCGCATGCCTTCGTTGGCGGTGGGGCCGCCGTCGGGATGGTGCGGGCCGCCGGCCGCCTGCTTCAGCGCCAAAGCATGGCGGGCATTGGCCATCAGCTCTTCGCGGGCCGCCTTCTCGTTGCGGCGGGTCATCTCGCGGCGGGCGCGGGTGAGCGCGTCGGTGAGCACCGAGGCCTTCTGGCGGTTGCCGAGATCGGCCTTGTCGTAGCGCACATCGCCCGGCCCCTTGCCGCGCAAGGCCCGGCGCTGGCTGTTGGCGATGGTCTGCGCCCGGTCCCGCCGCTCGCGCAGATGGCCGATGAGGGCGTGAAGATCGGCGTGGGCCATCTCGGCAAGCGCGGGGTGGCGGGCCTTGTCCACGAACTCCAGCTCGCCGTCCGACAGCAGGCGGCGTTCGTTCTTTCTTGTGTGAGCCATGAGCGAAGCTCCTCTCCTCAGGCACGAATAGCCGACTTTGGCACGCCTGCGTCGCGCCGTCATGACACTGCGCAACAGCTAACACGCTTGAATCGCGCGCGTTTTTACCGCGGCGCGGCAAGATCGCCGGGACCGGGCCGCCCGCGCGGGCAAAATCATGCTATGCGGACCCATCGCCTCCAGCCCGAAAACGCCGCCAATGAATGCCGCTCCCGCCGCCCCTTTGGAAACCCAATCTCCCCTTGCGGCCCGCGTGCTGCATCGCGACGGCATGGTTCTGGTGCTGGACAAGCCGGCGGGCCTGCCGGTGCATCCCGGCCCCAAGGGCGGGGAAACCCTGCATGATCATCTGAACGGCCTGCGCTTCGGCCTGCCGCGCGCGCCCGAGCTGGCGCACCGGCTGGACAAGGACACGTCCGGCTGCCTGGTCCTCGGCCGTCACGCCAAGGCGCTGGCGTTGCTGAATAAATTGTTCGCCACCGGGCAGGCGCACAAGACCTATGTGGCCCTCACCAAGGGCGCGCCCGACGAAGATTCCGGCCGCATCGACCAGCCGCTCGCCAAGCGCTCGCCCCATCGCGGCTGGTGGATGCAGGCGGTGCCGAAAGGTTCGCCCGGCGCGCTCGAGTCCGTCACCGACTGGCGCGTGCTCCATCGCGGCGAGGGCTTGAGCGTGCTGGCTTTGTCGCCGGTGACCGGGCGCACCCACCAATTGCGGGCCCATCTCTCCCATCTGGGCTTCCCGATCCTGGGCGACGCCATCTATGGCGGCGCCTCGCGCCTTCCGGGCGGGCCGATGCTGCATCTGCATTCGCGCCGCATCGTGCTTCAGGTGGCGAAGAACGGGCCGGCGCTGGATGTCCGCGCCCCGCTGCCGGACCATATGGTGGCAACGCTTGCGGCCCTGGGCCTGGACCCCGAGACGATCGGCGCGGCGGCGGATGCCGCCTTCCCCCTCACCGCGTGACGAGGCGGATGCCGAGCGCGATCGGCACGATGCCGGCGAGATCCAGCCATGGCACATGCTCGCCCAGCAGCAGCCAGCCGAACAGCAGCCCCAGCGGCGGCATGAGGAAATGCAGCGCGCTCGCCTCGGTGGCGCTGGCGCGGCCGAGGATGAAATACCACAGGCTGTATCCCCCCACCGATACTCCCAGCACCAGATAGGCGAAGGATCCCGCGAGCGCGGGGGTGAGGTTCACCGCGCTTATGCTCTCGGTGGCCAGCGCCAGCGGCAGCAGCGCAAGCCCGCCGGCCAGGCTCTGCACGCCGCTCGCCATGAACAGATCGGCGGAGGTGCGCACCCGCTTGTAAACCAGCGTTCCCGCCGAAAG
The DNA here is from genome assembly GCA_002304505.1 of Rhizobiales bacterium 32-66-11. Taxonomy (GTDB): domain Bacteria; phylum Pseudomonadota; class Alphaproteobacteria; order Rhizobiales; family Xanthobacteraceae; genus NCEH01. The sequence continues at coordinate 17,959 of NCEH01000057.1, forward strand.
CGCCACCAGGGCCGCCAGGATGAACAGCGTGCCCACCACATCCTCGTGCCCGCCGGCGATCCGCGAGCGCAGCACGATGGCGACCCCGAGCAGGCCGAGCACCAGCCCCAGCAGCTTGCGCCGGGTGAGATGCTCGCCCAGCACCGGCCCGGCGAGAAACGCCACCAGCAGCGGGTTTGCGCTGATGATCACGGCGGCGAAGCCCGAGGAGACGCTGACCATGCCGACGAAGCTGAAGCCCAGATAGACCGCATTGTTCAGCACGCCCGAGACCGCGAGCATTGCGAGTTCCCGGCGCGGGATCGGCTTCAGCCGGCCGGTGAGCGCGCAGCCCACGAGCAGGATCGCCCCCGCCAGCAGGAACCGCGCGGCGAGCAGCAGCAGCGGCGGACAATCCACCACCGCGATCTTCGCCGAGACGAAGGCCGAGCTCCACAGCACGCAGAACAGGGCCACCAGCGCCGGCGTCGCGGCGGCCGGCGCGGTACCGGCGGAACCAGGAACGGCGTGGGGAGCAACGGGGAGCGCGGCTGTCGGTTTCATGGCGGCGATCTTCGGGTCGGCGATTGGGGGCGCGGCGGAACCGCCCGGCCCGGCCTTGTTAGCGCTCCGCACCCCCATTGAAAAATGGAATGTCATGATCTTTAATAGTGGGATATCGAATGAATGACCGACCATGCTGGACCTCGATCTGCTGCGGGCCTTCGTCAGCGTGGTGGATGCCGGCGGCTTCACCCGCGCCGGCGAACGCGTCCACCGCACCCAGTCCACCGTCAGCCAGCAGATCCGCCGGCTGGAGGAAGCGGCCGGTTGCGCGCTGTTCCACCGCGCCGGCCGGGGGGTGCGGCTGACCGAAGAGGGCGAGCGGCTGATCGGCTATGCCCGCCGCATCCTGGCACTGAGCATCGAGGCCAAGGCCGCGCTGAGGCAGGACACGCCCCAGGCCGTGGTGCGGGTCGGCATTCCCGACGATTTCGCCCTGGTCGCCCTGACCCGCACGGTGGCCGCCTTCGCCCGGATGCGGCCGGATGTGCGGCTTTCGGTGCGCTGCGGCATGTCGCGCGACCTTGCGGCGGACCTTGCCCGCGGCGATCTCGACGTCGCCTTGCTGAAGCGCGAGCCCAGCCCCGCGGAGGCGATGGCGGTGTGGCCGGAGCATCTGGTGTGGATCGCCGCCGCCGATCACCCCGTGCCGCCGCTCGACCCGGTGCCGCTGGTGGCGTTCCCGCAAGGCTGCATCTATCGCAACCGCGCCATTCATGCGCTGGAGGCGGCGGGGCGCGCCTGGCGCATCGCCTATGAAAGCCCGAACCTCATGGGCCTCCAGGCGGCCCTGGCGGGGGGCCTCGGCGTCGCGCTGCTGGAACGGCGCAGCCTCACCGCGACCCACCGTGTGCTCGGCGCGGCCGAGGGCCTGCCCGATGTGGCCGCCGGCGAGCTGGCCTTGTGCCTCGCCCCCCAGGCGGACGAGGCCGCGCGTGCGCTGGCCGGCATCCTCGCCCGCTTCTGCGACACCGCCGCGCCGGCGGACCTCGCCGCCTGAGCCGGCGGCCGGGGGACCGGGGTCAGCTCTTCAGGCGATAACCGGTCTTGAACATCCACATGACGATGCCGAGGCACACGCACAGGAACAGCAAGGTCATGGCAAGGCTGACCTCCACGCCCACGTCGGAGATGCCGAAGAAGCTCCAGCGAAACCCGCTCACCAGATAGACCACCGGATTGAACAGCGTGACCGTGCGCCAGAACGGCGGCAGCATGTCGATGGAATAGAAGCTGCCGCCGAGAAAAGTCAGCGGCGTGATGATCAGCAGCGGCACCAATTGCAGCTTCTCGAAATTGTCGGCCCAGATGCCGATGACGAAGCCGAACAGCGAGAAGGTCACCGCCGTCAGCACCAGGAAGGACAGCATCCAGACCGGGTGCACGATGTGCAGGTCGACGAACAGCGACGCCGTGCCGAGCGTGATCAGCCCGAGGATGATGGATTTCGAGGCCGCCGCGCCCACATAGGCGATGACGATCTCCACCGCCGAGACCGGCGCCGAGAGCAATTCGTAGATGGTGCCGACGAAGCGCGGGAAATAAATGCCGAACGAGGCGTTGGAGATGCTCTGCGTCAGCAGGCCCAGCATGATCAGGCCCGGCACGATGAAGGCGCCGTAGCTGACCCCGCCGATCTCAGCCATATGCGAGCCGATGGCCGAGCCGAACACCACGAAATATAGCGAGGTGGAGAGCACCGGCGAGATGATGGATTGCAGCAAGGTCCGGCCGGTGCGGGCCATTTCGAAGATGTAGATCGCGCGGATGGCATGAATGTTCATTGCGCGTCCCTCATCAGGCTCACGAAAATATCCTCAAGCGAGCTCTGCTCCGTGTGCAGATCCTTGAAGGCGACGCCGGCGGCGGCGAGATCGCGCAGCAGGTCGGCGATCCCGGAACGCTCCCCATCGGTCTCATAGGTATAGATCAGCTCCGTCCGATCGGCGGAAAGCGCCAGCTGGTGGGCGGCGAGCCCGGCGGGGATCGCCTCGAGCGGGGCTGTGAGCTGCAGCGTGAGCTGCTTCTTGCCGAGCTTGCGCATCAGCGTGCGCTTCTCCTCCACCAGGATCAGCTCACCCTTGCGGATGACGCCGATGCGGTCCGCCATCTCCTCCGCCTCTTCCAGATAATGGGTGGTGAGGATGATGGTGACGCCGGACTCGCGCAGTGTGCGCATCACCCGCCACATGTCGCGGCGCAGTTCCACGTCGACACCGGCGGTGGGCTCGTCCAGGAACAGGATGCGCGGCTCGTGGGACAGCGCCTTGGCGATCAGGACGCGCCGCTTCATGCCGCCGGACAGCGTCATGATCTTGCTGTCCTTCTTGTCCCAGAGCGAGAGGTCCCGCAGCACCTTTTCGATGTGCGCCGGGTTCGGCTTCTTGCCGAACAGCCCGCGGCTGAAGCTCACCGTGCCCCACACGCTCTCGAAGGCGTCGGTGGTGAGTTCCTGCGGCACAAGGCCGATCTGGCTGCGGGCGGCGCGATAATTCTTGATGATGTCGGCACCGTCCACAGTGACCGTGCCGCCGGTTGGATTGACGATGCCGCAGACGATGGAGATGAGCGTGGTCTTGCCCGCCCCGTTGGGGCCCAGCAGGGCGAAGATCTCGCCACGCCGGATATCGAGGGAGACGTCCTTAAGGGCGCTGTGGCCGGACGCATAGGTCTTCGACAGATGGCTGATGGAGAGGATCGACTGCATGCGCGGGGTATAGCGCGGGACCGCTCCCCGGTCGACATCGCAAGGGCGTGAACGCGCGGAAGGTCCGTCCAAACCGGGCTGCGCGCCGGCTGTGGAACCCGTATCGAAGCACAGGAAACACTCAGTCCCGGAGCCCGCAATGCCGATCGAGGACCCAAGCTGCGAGGATCCCGCCCGCCTGTGGCGCGCGGTCCAGACGCGCGACCGCACCCAGGACGGCGCCTTCGTCTATGGCGTGCGCACCACCGGAATCTATTGCCGGCCGTCCTGCCCGTCCCGCCTGGCGCTGCGGCAGCATGTGACGTTCCATTCCGATTGGATCGCCGCCGAAGCCGACGGCTTGCGGGCGTGCCTGCGCTGCCGGCCGCGTGAGGGGACGCAGGCGAAATCCTAGCACGCGTGCGACGCCCGTGAATGTCGATCGGACCTCAGGATTTGGAGACGTGCTCCGGCTTGCCCTTGCGTTTGGTGGCGGCCATTTTTTCGAGCTCGGCTTCGCTCATGGACTCGGCCATGGAGCGGGAGGCACCTTTGAGTTCGCTTTTTTTGGTATCGCCGCGCTTGGCGGACAGGGCCGCGCCCGCGGCCATCTGCTGGGCTTTGGATTTTGCAGGCATGACATCCTCGCAGCTTGCCCCCTGCGGGATCAACACGCGCGCAGCCGGAAGGTTCATCGCGCGCCGCAGCTCAGCCCTCGAACACCGTCTTGAAGCGGGCATGGGCATTCTCGATGTGAATGCGCATGGCGGCGGCGGCGGCTTCGGCGTCCCGCTGGGCGAAGGCCTCCAGAATGCGCGCATGCTCGACGATCGCATCCTGGGTGACACGGGCATAGAAGCGCAGGCGGAACAGGTGCAAATGCACCCGCTGCTGGGTGATGATGTCGTGCAAGAGGTCATTCTGGCTCGCCTTGGCGATGGCCGCATGGAAGCGGGCATCCTCCTGGGCGAAGGCGTTATAGGCGGATTGCGCATCGTCGGGCTTGGAATCGCACATGTGCGCGGCCAGCCCCGCTATCCCCTGAAATTCTTCCGGCGACATGAGCACCGCCGCCTTGGCGGCCGCCGGCGGCTCGATCAACAGGCGAAGCTCGCATAGATTGTCGAATTGCTTGCGCGTCATTTGCGAAGCGGCACGATAACCGGAGAGGTGAATCTTCACCACCAGCCCCTGCGCTTCGAGTTGAGAAAGTGCTTCGCGGATCGGCGTCTGCGAAACGCCAAGCTCCCGCGCGAGGCCATCGACGCCTATGCGTTCACCCGGCTGTATTTCCAGGGACATCAACTTCTTGAGCAGAATGTCATAGACTTCGTTGCCCAAGCGGATGGGCTTGGAAATCTGATAGATACTGCTCATTTGGCGCCCAGCCGTCGATCTTGAGGGATTTTCTCTCGATAACAATAAAAAAGTCAATGATATGTCCGCCTACGGACCCCAATCCTCTTGACTCAGGGAAATCATAGCAGCCATGTTCGCGACCATCAATTCCGATATCAAATCGGATCGGATATAGGGAGACGTATTATGGGCCTGTCCCGCCGCACGGCCATCGGCCTGCTTTCCGCCGCTGCCCTCCTGGGCTCCTTCGGCGCTGCCTCGGCGCAGGAAACCATCAAGATCGGCCTCACCGCGCCGCTCACCGGCCCGGC
>NCEH01000192.1 GCA_002304505.1 Rhizobiales bacterium 32-66-11
CCGCGCCCATGTCTTGGTGGGCTTGGCCATTGCGGTTGCCAATATCGATGAAGTTATTCGCTTAATTCGCGCCGCGCCCGATCCTGCCAGCGCGCGCGAAGCCCTCATGGGGCGTGATTGGCCGGCTAAGGATATGGCCCCGCTGATCGAGCTGATCGCCGATCCGCGCCACACGCTCGCCGCCGACGGCACCTATCGGCTGTCGTTCGAACAGGCGCGCGCCATCCTCGATCTGCGCTTGCAGCGCCTGACCGCCCTCGGGCGCGACGAGGTCGCGGACGAACTCAACAAACTTGCCGTCGAAATTGCCGATTACCTCGAAATTCTGGCGAGCAGAGCGCGTATTCAGCAGATCGTTCGCGACGAGCTCAATGCCATCAAGGCCGAATTCGGCACGCCGCGCCGCACCGAAATCGTCGAGGGCTTCGGCGATCTTGATGACGAGGATCTGATCCAGCGCGAGGAGATGGTGGTTACCGTTTCTCACGCCGGTTATGTGAAACGCGTTCCGCTTTCCACCTATCGCGCCCAGCGGCGTGGCGGGAAGGGGCGTTCGGCCATGCAGACGCGGGACGAGGATTTCGTCACCCGCCTGTTCGTCGCCTCCACCCATGCCCCGGTGCTGTTCTTCTCCTCGAAGGGGCAGGTCTACAAGCTCAAGGTGTGGCGCCTGCCGGCAGCTGCCCCCCAGGCGCGCGGCAAGGCGCTGATCAACATCCTGCCGCTGGACCCCGACGAGCGGATCACCTCCATCGTGCCGCTGCCCGAGGAGAGCGAGGAGCACGGCCGCTGGCAGATCATGTTCGCCACCACCGGCGGCACGGTGCGGCGCAATGAGCTGGCGGATTTCAGCCAGGTGAACCGCAACGGCAAGATCGCCATGAAGCTGGAGGAGGGGCAGGATGACGTCCTCCTCACCACCGCGAATGGCGCCTGCATCCGCTTCCCGGTCACTGATGTGCGCGTATTCAAGGGCCGCGATTCGGTGGGCGTGCGCGGCATCCGGCTGGAGGGCGAGGACCGGGTCATCTCCATGGCCATCATCTTCCATTCGGACGCGACGCCGGAGCAGCGGGCCACCTATCTGCGCATGGCCAATGCGGAACGGCGCGCGCTGGGTGGCGCCGCCGGCACAGCAGCGGAGGAGCCGCCAGCGATCGAGGCCGATGCCGAAGAGGCGGTGGCCGAGGGCGCACAGAGCGAAGGTGCGCTGGACGAAGCCAAGCGCATCCAGATGACGGCGCTGGAGCAGTTCATCCTGACCCTGTCCGAGAACGGCTACGGCAAGCGGACCTCGTCCTACGAGTATCGCGTGACCGGCCGCGGCGGCAAAGGCATCGTCGCCATGGCGGTGAACGAGCGCAACGGCAAGCTCGTCGCCTCTTTCCCGGTGAAGGATCCGGACCAGATCATGCTGGTGACCAATGGCGGGCAGCTGATCCGCTGCCCGGTGGAAGGCATCCGCATCGTCGGCCGCTCCAGCCAGGGCGTCATCGTGTTCAACACGGCAGATGACGAGCACGTCGTCTCGGTGGAGCACATCAGCGAGGACGAGGAGGCAACCGGCCTTGCCGCCGAGCCGGGTGAGGACAACGGCCCATCCGACGACGCGGGTCCCGCGGAGGACGGCGAAGCCTGATGCCGGGCCTGGGCCTCATTTCGGCCGAAAACCTGGCCCTGTTCGTGCTCGCCTGCGTGGCGCTCGCCGCGACGCCCGGGCCCAATGTGGCCCTGATCGTCGCCACGGCGCTCAAGCACGGGCGCCGCGCCGGCATGCTCTCCGCCGCCGGCGTTAACGTGGGGCTGGTGCTTCAGCTCGTGGTTGTCGCCGCGGGGCTCGCCGGGCTGGTGGAGATTTTCGCCCGTCATTTCGATCTCGTGCGCTATGCCGGCGCCGCCTATCTCGTCTGGCTCGCGGTGCGCCAATGGCGGCAGGCGGGAGCGGGAGCGCAGCAAGCCGCGCCCTCCGGCCGCGCCGCCTTCGCGCGCGGCTTGGCCGTGGCGTTCGCCAATCCCAAGACCTTGCTGTTCCACGCGGCCTTCCTGCCGCAATTCGTGACCGACCCGGCCCATCCGGTGCCGCAGATCGCGTTGCTGGCGGGGACTTTCGCAATGATCGCTCTGGTGGGAGACATGCTCTGGGCGATCGCGGCCGATCGCGCGCGCACCGCGCTCAAAGGTCGGTTCGCGCGCGTGGCGGATCGGGTGTCCGCCGGCATTCTCATGGGCGGCGCCGCCATCCTTCTGGCGGCCGGACGGCGCTGAGCCGGCGTGGGAGTGCAGCTTGCGCGACGACATATTGGGCCAACCCAGCTCGGTGCCCATTGCGCCGTCCCGCGCCAGCGGCTAACGCTTCGCCCTCATGAGCGCCCAGCAAGCCCACACCACCCGTGCCGCCATTTATGCCGGTTCGTTCGATCCGCCCACCAACGGGCATCTGGATGTGGTGCGCTCCGCGTGCCGCCTGGCCGATCGGCTGGTGCTCGCGGTCGGCATCCACCCCGGCAAGACCCCGCTGTTCACGGCGGCCGAGCGGCTCGACATGCTGCGCGAGGTCTGCGGCCCGGTGGCGGCAGAGGAAGGGGCGGTCCTCGAAGTTATCACCTTCGACAAGCTGGTGGTGAGCGTGGCGCAGGAGACCGGCGCCGGCCTGCTGATCCGTGGACTGCGGGACGGGACGGACCTTGATTATGAAATGCAGATGGCCGGCATGAACGGCACACTCGCGCCGGACATCCAGACCGTGTTCCTGCCGGCGTCTCCACGGGTGCGCCCCATCACCGCCACCTTGGTGCGGCAGATCGCGTCCATGGGCGGGGACGTGTCCGCCTTCGTGCCGCCGGTCGTGCTCGCGCGGCTGCACGCGAAGTTTCCCAAACGCTGATGTCCAACAGCTGATCGGTTCCAAGGAGAAACCCATGCCCCGCTTTCTCGGCCGCGTCCTGGCCGGCCTTGCCGTCGCGCTGATGTTCGTGCTGCCCGCCGCCGCGCAGAGCAAGATTGACCCCCAGAACACCCTTTATCTCGACACGACCTATGGCCGTGTGGTTATCGCGCTGCGCCCGGACATCGCTCCCAAGCATGTGGAGCGGCTCAAGCTGCTTGCCCGCGAAGGCTTCTATAACGGCGTGCCGTTCCACCGCGTCATCGACGGCTTCATGGCGCAGACCGGCGACGGCCAGTATGGCAACGGCACCGGCGGCTCCAAATATCCCAACCTGCCGGCGGAGTTCTCCAAGGTCCCGTTCGAGCGCGGCACCGTGGGCATGGCCCGCTCGTCCTCGCCGGACAGCGCCAATTCGCAGTTCTTCATCAATTTCGACGCCACCCCCTCCCTGAACGGCCAATATACCGTGGTGGGCAAGGTGGTGTCGGGCATGGAGTTCGTGGACAAGATCAAGAAGGGTCCCGCGAGCCAGAACGGCGCCGTCGCGAACCCCGACAAGATCATCAAGATGCAGGTGGCTGCGGACGTCAAGTAAGAGCGTCCTCTCACGCAACCGCTTTGTAGAGCGCGGCACCAGGACGCCGCGACACCATCGACCAACCAAGGAGACTGGCCATGGCCGACGAGGTTATCGTTCTCGAAACCACCAAGGGCGAGGTGGTCATTGCCCTGCGTCCCGATCTGGCCCCGGGCCATGTGGCGCGCATCAAGGAACTGGTAGCGGAAGGCTTTTATAACGGCACGCCGTTCCACCGCGTCATCGACGGCTTCATGGCGCAGACCGGCGATCCCACCGGCACCGGCATGGGCGGCTCCGGCAAGAAGCTGAAGGCCGAGTTCAACGCCGAGCCGCACAAGCGCGGCACGGTTTCCATGGCCCGCGCGCAGAGCCCGGATTCGGGCGACAGCCAGTTCTTCATCTGCTTCGGCGATGCCGGCTTCCTCGACCGCCAGTATACGGTGTGGGGCCAGGTGATCTCCGGCATGGAAAACGTGGACAAGATCAAGCGCGGCGAGCCCGTGAAGGATCCCGACAAGATCGTCTCCGCCAAGCTTCAGCCCGCCGCGGCCTGAGCCTCGCCCCCAAGATGTGGAAACGCCGGCAGTGATGCCGGCGTTTTCGTTTGGGGCGGTGGTTCGGATACGGCCAGCCGGATGCTGGCGAAGGGCTGGGCGGCGGGCTCAGCCCTGGCCGTTTTCGCCTCGCCGGCCGTGCTTGAGATAAGGCGGGCGCGGGATCGAGGTGTGGGCTGAGCGCAGCGCCGCCGACCAGCGCTCCCGCAGGTCGTGGAAATACGGCTCGCCCGGCTCGATGCGATAGCTCAGCTCGGATTCCAGCGTATCGGGGCACAGCACCAGCACGTCGATGGGCAGGCCGACACCGAGGTTCGAGCGCATGGTGGAATCCATGGAAATCAGGCTGGTCTTCAGCGCGTCGGCGATTTCCATGTCGAAGGTGACGGCGCGGTCGAGCACCGGCTTGCCATATTTGTGCTCGCCGATCTGAAGGAACGGGGTGTCGGTGGTGCATTCGATGAAATTGCCGGCCGAATAGACCATGAACAGGCGCAGCGGCCCGCCAATGATCTGGCCGCCCAGCAGGAACGACACGTCGAAGCTGACATTGCTCTGTTCCAGCGCATTGCCGTCCACCGTGTGGACCTGCCGGATCGCGCGGCCGACCAATTGGGCGGCCTGGAACATGGTGCGGGCATCGCGCAATTGCTGGCGCTCGCCGGCCTCATGGTCCTCCACACCCTCGTGCAGCAGGCTCAGCACCGACTGGGAGACGGACAGATTCCCGGCCGAGGCGATGGCGATGACATGATGGCCCGCCTCCTCGAACACATGGAGCTTTCGGAAGGTGGAGATGTTGTCGAGGCCGGCATTGGTGCGCGTGTCCGCGATCATCACCAGACCGTCCCGCACCAGCACGCCGCAACAATAAGTCATCACCTTCCCCCACCGCAGGCCGGGAGTTATAGCGAGCCTACCCCGCGTGCCGCAATCAGCGTTATGCCCCCTGGGCAATTCTGTCAGCCTTTTGGCGCAGGCGCGGCAGGAATGCCGCTAATCCCCTTCCGGGACACCGCCGCGACGGAACGGGCCGAGCTCCGTCAGTTCCTCCCCCATCTCCGCCACATGGGCGCGTTCGCGCTCCAGATAATGCGCGACGCCGCGCCGC
>NCEH01000058.1 GCA_002304505.1 Rhizobiales bacterium 32-66-11
AGGAAATATCGGCCTCATGAAGGCGGTCGATAAGTTCGAGTATCGGCGCGGCTACAAGTTCTCGACCTATGCCACCTGGTGGATTCGCCAGGCGATCACGCGCTCGATCGCCGATCAGGCGCGCACCATCCGCATCCCGGTGCACATGATCGAGACGATCAACAAGATCGTGCGCACCTCGCGCCAGATGCTCCACGAGATCGGCCGCGAGCCGACCCCGGAAGAGCTGGCCGAGAAGCTCGGCATGCCGCTGGAAAAGGTCCGCAAGGTCCTGAAGATCGCCAAGGAGCCGATCTCCCTCGAAACGCCCATCGGCGACGAGGAGGATAGCCATCTCGGCGACTTCATCGAGGACAAGAACGCGATCCTGCCCATCGACGCGGCGATCCAGTCGAACTTGCGGGAAACCACCACCCGCGTGCTCGCCTCGCTCACCCCGCGCGAAGAACGCGTGCTGCGCATGCGCTTCGGCATCGGCATGAACACCGATCACACCTTGGAAGAGGTGGGCCAGCAGTTCAGCGTGACGCGCGAACGTATCCGGCAGATCGAAGCCAAGGCCCTGCGCAAGCTCAAGCACCCGAGCCGCTCGCGCAAGCTGCGCTCGTTCCTGGACAATTGATCCGGGCGCTACGGCGCTCCCAAATTCAAAAAGGCCCGGCACTGTGCCGGGCCTTTTTTATGCGGCGCCAATGCTTTTCCGACCTCTTGGCCGACCTCTCGCGCCGGAGTCGCGACACCGGCCCGCCGGTCAGGACTTCGCCTTGCCAGTGTAGGCATCCGCCCAAGCGAGTACGGCCGCGAACAGCACAAAGGCGGCGACGATGGCGGAAATGACGATGGCGATATCGGATGGCATGGCGTTGCTCCCCCAAATGTTAGGGGCGCAACGCTAATCCCGCCGCCTCATGCCACCTTGATCTGCCTCAAGGCGCGGCGGCCCGCCGGCCGCGACGAACCGACGCCGCGGCCGGGATGCTAGAGATAAGTCTCGTATTCCAGCGGCAGGATCACCCGCGTGAAGGCGTCCAGCTCGGCCTGCTTCATCACCGCATAAACCCGGCGATATTCCTCCCCGAACGCGCGGGCGATGAAATCGGAGGCGGCGAACCGCTGCACCGCCTCGGCCATGGAGGGCGAGAGGCGCGGCACGTCATAATCATAGGCATTGCCGATGAGCGGCTCCGGCGGCTCGATCTGGGCTTCGATGCCTTCCTGGATGCCGGCGAGAATGCCCGCCAGAACAAGATGCGGGTGTGCCTCGGCCCCGGCGATGCGATGCTCCAGGCGCCGCGCCTGGGGCGGACCGTTGGGCACGCGCACCGCCACCGAGCGGTTGTCATAGCCCCAGGTGATGCCGGTCGGCGCATAGGAGCCCGGCACGAGGCGGCGATAGCCGTTATAGCTCGGCACGAACAGCAGCGTCGCGTCCGCCATGGTGGAGAGCAGCCCGCCGGCGCCGTGCCGCAGCAGGGCGTCCCCCTCCCCGCCTTCGCGGGCGAACACGTTGCGGCCGTCGCGATCCTGCAGGCTCACATGCACATGCATGCCGTTGCCGGCGAAATCGGCGAGCGGCTTGGCCATGAAGGTGGCGCGCAGCCCGTGCTTGCGGGCCACGCCCTCGATGGCACGGCGCAGCAGGATCGCGTCGTCCGCCGCCTTGAGTGCGTCGGCGCGGTGGTAGAGATTGACCTCGAACTGGCCCGGCGCGGCTTCCGAGATGACCGTATCGGTGGGCAGGTCCTGCACCTCCGCTGCCGCGCGCATGTCGTGCAGCACCGGGGCGAAGGCATCGAGATCCGACATGGCATACATGTTCTGCCGCGCTTGGCCGGTGGCGGGAAACACCGGCTCGGGCGGTGCGCCGTCCGCGCCGGGCTTCAGCAGATAGAATTCCAGCTCGAAGGCGACGCATGGCGTCAGGCCGAGGGCGGCGAGCCGGTCCACCAGCTTCGCCAATTGCTGGCGCGGATCGAGAATCCAGGGCGTGCCGTCGGGCTCGTGCATGGTGATGAGCACTTGGGCGGCGGCGCGCGGCGACCAGGGCACCGGCTTCAGCGTGCCGGGCACGGGCCAGCACAACCCATCCTTGTCGCCGGTTTCCAGATGAATGCCGGTCTCCGCGACCTCGCACCCCCACACGTCCAGCCCGAAGATGGACAGCGGAATCGGCACCCCGCTGTCCCAAACCTTGGACAGCGCATGGCCGGGAAGCCATTTGCCGCGCAGCACGCCGCTGGTGTCCGGCAGGAGCACTTCGACGATGTCGGGCACGCCGTGGGCTTCAACATAAGCGTCGGCCTCGCCGCGCGTGGCGGCCCCGGTGGCATCTTGCGGAAGGGTGCCGGCTCCTGAACGCTGCATGATACTCCAACTTGCAATGAGATCGTGCGCTTATCCAAGCGCGTCGGCGCAGAACCTACAAGCTGTGGCTCTGCTTTTATTTCCGTCTGCCTGCAACTTCCTCGGCCGAACGTTGTTTCCAAAGGGATAGCTACGCTATTCTTGGATCCACCCAGGGGCCGGGAAGAGGCGTGCTCAGCCATGATTCGCGCACATGCCGCCGCGTGTGACGGCCGCCCACTTGCACGGAGACCCGGTCTTTGACGTCCCTGCCCTTCCTTGAACCATTGCGCCGGTCCCGCGGTTTCAGCCAGTTGGCCGTTCTGGCGCTTGGCTTCGTGGTTCTCATCGCGATCAGCGCCGCCTCGATCTGGCTGGTGAACCGGGCGAAGGAGGATGCCGCCCAGGTCAGCCATACGCTTCGGGTCGAGAACATGCTCTCCCTGATACAGATCATGGTGCGGCGCGCGGAGAGCGCGCAGCGCGGCTATCTGCTGACCGGCGATGCCAGCTATCTGGAATTTTTCGAGGATACCCTCGCGCAGGTCCCGCCCACGCTGTTGCAGGCCCGCGCCACCACGGCCGACAATCCCGAGCGCCAGAAGGCGCTCGCGGCGCTTGAGCCGAACGTTTCCCAGAAACTGGCGGAACTGCGCCAGACCGTGGAGATGTACAAGTCCGGCGATGTGGCGGGCGCCCTCAAGATCGTGCGCACCGATCGCGGCGAGGCTCTCATGCGCGAGATCACCGCCCAGGTCGATGCTATGAAGGACCAGGAAGAGCGGCTCCTCGCCCAGCGCACCACATCGTCCAACCAGACCAGCCTGTGGCTGCTGCTGGTAAATCTCGTCGGCGTGGTCACGATCATCGGGCTTGCCGGCCTGTCCATGCACCTGGTCCAGCGCAACACCGCCGCCCTGCGCGACGCACACAAGCAGGTGGCGAACGCGAACCAGAGCCTGGAACGGCGGGTGCTGGAGCGCACCGCCGATCTCCAGGAAGCCAATAATGAGATTCAGAGCTTCGCGTATATCGTCAGCCACGATTTGCGCTCGCCGCTGGTGAACATCATGGGCTTCACGAGCGAGCTGGAGGCGCTGCGCACCGATCTGTTCGATCGCCTCGCCGCTTTGCGCGCAAAGGCGAACGATACGGACGTGGCGCGCGACGAGGAGTTGGGGCGCGATTTCGAGGAGGCGTTCGGCTTCATCAAAGCCTCCATCACGAAGATGGACCGGCTCATCAAGGCGATCCTCGACCTGTCGCGCCAAGGGCGCGCGGAGTTTCATCCCATGCCCGTCGAGGTGGCGCCGCTGGTGGAGAATATTGGCGCCACCATGGCGCACCAATTGCAGGAGCGCGACGCGACCCTGAAGGTCGGCCGCCTGCCGCCGATCGTCAGCGACCGGATGGCGCTGGAGCAGATTTTCACCAATCTGATCGACAATGCGGTAAAGTATCTGCGCGCCGACGTACCGGGCCGCATCGAGATTTCCGCCAGCGAGACTCCCGGATACATCACCTATCTGGTGAGCGACAATGGGCGCGGCATTGACCCGCGCGACAAGGTCCGGGTTTTTGAATTGTTCCGCCGCTCAGGTCCTCAGGACCGGCCGGGGGAAGGCATTGGTCTTGCCCATGTGCGCACCTTGGTGCGACGCATGGGCGGAGCGATTATCATGGATTCGGAATTGGGGCGGGGCACGACCTTCAAGGTCACGCTGCCGCGTCGCATGGTACAGAATGCCGAAGAGGGAAAGCATGACTGAGCACGTCACCATCATCATGATCGAGGATGACGAGGGGCATGCCCGACTGATCGAGAAGAACATCCGTCGCGCCGGCGTGCTGAACGAGATTCTTCCCTTCACCGACGGCACGAGCGCGGTCAATTTCCTGTTCGGACCCGACGGCACCGCCGCCCAGAATGCCGGCCGCGCCCTGCTGGTGCTGCTGGATCTCAACCTGCCGGACATGACCGGGGTGGATATTCTCAAGCGCATCAAGGAGAACGAGCATCTGCGGCTGTCTCCCGTGGTCGTGCTCACCACCACCGACGACAAGGTGGAAATCCAGCGCTGCTATGACCTCGGCGCCAATGTCTATGTGACCAAGCCGGTCAATTACGAGAATTTCGCGAACGCGATCCGTCAGTTGGGCCTGTTCTTTTCCGTCATCCAGGTGCCGAAGGCCAAGTGATGTCCGAAGCGGCACAGCCCGACGCGGTTTCAAGACATGCGCGCGAAGCCGCCGCGCCGGGGGAGGCTGCGCAGGTGGACGCCACGCAGGGAGTGGACGCCACGCAGGGGGACGCCGTGCGAGCAGGCTCCGCGCAGGACGAGGCCGTGCGGGTGCTCTATGTCGATGACGATCCCGGCCTCGGCCGCCTCGTGCAGCGCCAATTGGGGCGGCTCGGCTATGTTGTGGAGACCGCGACCTCGGGCACCGATGGCCTCGCCCGGCTGGCCAAGGGCGGGATCCATGTGGTGGCGCTCGACCATTACATGCCCGGACAGGACGGCCTGGAAACCCTCGCGGCAATCCGTGCGCTGCCCGATCCCCCACCCGTGGTCTATGTCACCGGCACCCAGGAGAGCCGCATCGCCGTCGCCGCGCTGAAGGCGGGCGCAACCGATTATGTGGTGAAGGAAATCCAGGGCGATTTCATCGAGCTGCTGCGCTCGGCCATCGCCGCCGCGCTCGACGCGGTGAAGATGCGCAAGGCGCATGAGGCGGCCGAGGCGGAAATCCGCGCCGCGCGCGACCGGTTCGAGGCGCTTGCCGCCGAACGCGCGCTGCTGCTGCGGGAAATGAATCACCGGGTCGGCAATTCCTTGCAGATCATCGTCTCGCTGCTCCATGTCCAGGCCGGCGCCACGGAGAATGTGGAAGTTCAAGAGGCGCTGAACGCGGCGCGGGGGCGGGTCGCGGCGGTGGCCCAGGTACATCGGCGGCTCTATACCTCGGACCAGGTCACAACGGTCGCGGCGGACCAATATCTCTCGTCCCTGCTGGACGATCTCCAGGTTTCCGCGAAACACGCCGAATTCGGCGTCACCCTCTCCATCGAGGCGGACCCGATCGAGATCGACCCCGACCGCGCGGTCGCCATCGGCGTGATCGTGACCGAACTGGTGATCAACGCCTCGAAATATGCTTATCCCGGCGGCTCGGGTCCGGTGCGGGTGGAGCTGCGCTGCACCGAGGACCAGATCCTGCTCGCGGTGGAGGATGACGGGGCGGGCATTTCGCCCGACATCGCGGCCCAGTCGAACGGGCTGGGCAACCGCATCGTGCGGGCCATGTCCAACAAGCTCGGCGCGGACCTCGCCTTCGAGCCGCGCACGCGGGGGGCGCGCGTCTCCCTCCGGTTTACCCGCGCTCAGCCTGCGGTCGGTAGCTTCTGACGCTGGCGCGTCCCTCCGCTCAGCCCCGCTCGGTGGGGAAGCCCGCTTGCTTCCAGCCGATAATCCCGCCCTGCATATGCTCTTCCAGCGGCAGGCCCGAAGCCTGGACGATGGCCGCCGCGCGCTGCGACCGCTGGCCCGAGCGGCAGGAGAATACGATTCGCTTGCCCTGCGCATCCGGCAAGGCGGCGGGATCGAAGGCGGAGAGCGGCATCAGCGCGGCGTCCGGGATGCGCTCGGCGCGCGTTTCGTCAGGTTCGCGCACATCCACCAGGAGGATGCTGCCATCCTCCATGCCGGCCTTGACCTCGGCGGCTGTGAGATGGGTGATGCGGCCGCCGAAGGGATTGGTTTGGCTCATGAGATTGGTCCTGGAAAAACATGAAGGTGGCGAAGCCCGAGGTTCGGCGCAAGGGGCGCCGCGCGGCGAAAGCGGCGCAGCCCGCGCGAACACATCTCTAGAGGACAAGGACACCGGCTCCCGCGGCGAACACCACCACCGCCCAGGCCGGCATCTGCCACACAGCGAGCGCGAGATAGCACGCAACGGCCAGGGCAAAGGCATAGGGGCTTGTGACGCCCTCCGGCAGAACCACGGTCCACAAAGCCGCGCCCAATAGGCCGACCACCGCGGCATTCACCCCGGCCAGCAGGCGCCGGGCGGCCGGCGCGGCGCGCAGGCGCTCCCAGAACGGCACCGCGCCCACCACCAGCAAGGCGGACGGGGCAAAGATCGCGAGCAGCGCGATGCTCGCGCCAGCGATGCCCGAGGGCGGGCGCTGCGCCACCGCGCCCAGGAAAGCGGCGAAGGTGAACAGCGGGCCGGGCATGGCCTGCGCCGCGCCATAGCCGGCGAGAAACGCGTCCTTCGATACCAGTCCGGTGCCCACCGTCTCCGCATCCAGCAGCGGCAGCACCACGTGGCCGCCGCCAAACACCAGCGATCCGGTGCGGAAGAAACGCTCCGCCAGATCCCATCCGCCCGATTGCGACAGCTGCGCGGCAAGGGGCAGGAGCAGCAGGCCGGCGGCGAACAGCGCCAGGGCACCGACCGCCATGCGCCGGGAAATGCCCAGCGGGGGAAAGGGATCGCCGGCACCCCCAGTCACCGCATGGAGCAGGAAATAACCCGCGAGGCCCCCGAGCGCGATGGCGAGCATTTGCCCCCCGCTTCCCGGCAGGCAGACCACCAGCATGGCGGCGCAAAGGGCGATGGAGGTGGTGCGCTTTTCCGGGCACAGGCTGCGCGCCATGCCCAGCACCGCATGGCACACGACCGCGACCGCCGCCGCCTTCAGCCCCGCCACCCAGCCCGCGCCGCCGAGCCCGCCCACCCCGTCCAGCATCAGGGCAAAGGCCACCATGAGCACGGCGGAGGGCAAGGTGAAGCCGATGAAGGCGAGGCACAGGCCCGGCAGGCCGGCACGCATGAGCCCCACCGCCATGCCGACCTGGCTCGAGGCCGGACCAGGCAGGAACTGGCAGAGCGCCACCAGATCGGCATAGGCGCTATCGGTGAGCCAGGCGCGGCGCACCACGAATTCCGCGCGGAAATAGCCGAGATGGGCGATCGGGCCGCCGAAGCAGGTCAGGCCGAGGCGCAGAAAAATGCCGAATAATTTCAACAGGCCAGATATGTTTAATACCCGTTCCGATTGTATGGGCATTCGTACCATCCCGCGAGGAAGCGCATGTGACCGGGGCCGCCTCTTCCGGTTCCAAAACGGCGGAAGCGCCCGTGTCTTTGAATGAAAACAAGGGGGTGAAGCAAGGCATACGACGCCGGATGCGACATCCCAGGCCTCGAACTCTACAAAAATACCTCTAATGAACTCGATCTGAGCGGCCTGCTCATCTCTCGTTCATGTTGAGCTTGGTATGTTAGAATCAACAAATCCCGCCACTTCTTGCAGCCGTGCGTTGCATGACGATTGGGTGGGACAGGCCCTGGGTTTGCCGGTGGAATGTCTCCTGCCTGGGCGGTGACAGAGCTATTGATCGGGTCGTTCCCCCGCACGTGTCCGATCAGTGGAAAGGCGTCGGCGTAAGCCGGCGCCTTTTTATTTTGCCCGCAGGTTTCTGCCGGTCGGGAGCATGCTTTAGACTTCCCGCCATGTCTGCCCCTATTCCCCAGATTCCCGAATTGGACACCCTGCGCGCCGGCGGAAAGCGGGCGATGGCGATGGCGCTCGCGGCGGTGGAAACCGCGCGCGGCAAGCCGTCCCTGGTGGCTTTGCTCGACCGCGCCGCCCGCGAGCCGAAGGCACTCGTTCTCGGCCTGACCGGGCCGCCGGGGGTGGGCAAATCCACCCTCACCAACGCGCTCGTGCGGCGGGCCCGCGCGGCGGGCCGCACGGTCGCGGTGCTGGCGGTCGATCCCTCCTCGCGCCGCACCGGCGGTGCGCTGCTGGGGGATCGGGCGCGCATCCAGACCGACCCGGAGGATCGCGGCGTGTTCGTACGCTCCATGGCGGCGCGCGACCGGCTCGGCGGCCTCTCGGACGATGCGGTGGCGGCGGTCGTGCTGATGCGCGCCGTGTTCGATCTCGTGATCGTCGAGACCGTGGGCGTCGGCCAGTCGGAGGCCGATATCGGCCTCGTGGCGGACAGCGTGGTCCTGTGCATCCAGCCGGCCTCGGGCGACAGCCTTCAGTTCATGAAGGCGGGGGTGATGGAATTGCCCGACATCATCGTCGTCACCAAGGCCGACATGGCCGATATCGCCCGCCGCGCGGCGGCCGATGTCAGCGGCGCGCTCTCGCTGAGCGGCTTGCCGACGCAATGGACAGTACCGGTCATCCGCCTGTCCGCCGCCAGCGGCGAGGGGCTGGAGGCGTTCGACGCGGCGCTTGCCGCCCATCAGGCGCATCTGGCGCTGGAGGGGCGACTCGCGGCGCAGCGGGCGGCGCAGGAACAGCGCTGGGTGGAGGAGGCCATTCGCCTGCGATTCGGCACCGAGGGGCTCGCCCTTTCCCGCAAAATGACGGTTGCGGCGAGCGGGCCGTTCAGCCGTGAGGCGGCATTTGCGGCATGCTTAACCCGCTCGTAAGGTTGATAAGTGATTTTTCTCTCCAGGCGCCGGCGTTCGTTCGCTGGCTTCCTGTGAGGGCGATCCCATGGTTCGGTATTTCGGCGTGCGCCTGCCGGCGTGCATTCTGGCTCTGGCCGGATGCCTTGTCGCAACGGCCGCGCGCCCGCAGATGCTGCCGTCCGACATCTTCCTGTCCCGTGCCGCGGCCGAGCGCGCCCAGGGCGGCCTGCTCTCCGCACCGGTGCGGGCGCTGCGCGTGGCGACGCTCGAATGGGAACCCCTGCTCGCCCCCGCCGCGCTGGACCCGGCCACCCCGCAGGCGAGCGTGCGGGTGGCGTCAGCCTCCATCGCCTCTGTCCCCGCGAATGCCGACAGCACCTATGCCTATCCCCCGCCGCTGGTGCTCGGCGGCGCGCTTCCGCCCAGCGACCCCGCTGTCCTGCTCTCGGACCGGGACGAGGAACCGGAGGCCCCCGCGGTGTTCGGTCCCTCGCCCAATGCCGACGGCGCCTATCTCGAACTCGCGCTCGACCAGGTGCTGACCCTCCCCGGGCTGGACGAGGAGAGCATTGCCGCGGAGGAGGATGTCCCCTCCACCTTCGGGCCCGACATGAGCGCGTTCGACACCTCCAGCGAGGCGCCGCAGGCGCTGATCTTCGGCGAACCGCCGCCGCCCGGCAGCGCGCAGGACGACGCCGAGCTGGAAGCCCCCGATGCGGCCGGCCTCTCGCTCGACGCCAGCGAGGGCACGGCGCAAGGCATGCAGACCTCCCAGGACACGCCGATCGTCCATGACATGCGGGTGGTGTTCGGGCAGAGCGGTGCGCTCTTTCCGCCCCTCCCCTTCGAATATGCCGCCCTGCCGCCGAGCGCCTCGGCCCTGCCGCCGATGCCGCCGGTTCCCCCGCCGGAGGAAGAAGAGGCCGGCGGCCTCATGAGCGGCGACGCCAGCCCGGCGACCCGCCTCGCCCTCGCCGGCCCGGCCCGCGCACGGGCGGAAAAGTGTCTGGCCGAAGCCATCTATTTCGAGAGCCGGGGCGAACCCAAGCGCGGGCAGATCGCGGTCGCCCAGGTGGTGATGAACCGGGTATTCTCGGGCTATTATCCCAACGACGTCTGCAAGACCGTCTATCAGAACGCCCACCGCCATCTCGCCTGCCAGTTCACCTTCGCCTGCGACGATGTGAAGGACGTGATCCGCGAGCCCGACATGTGGGTCCAGGCCAAGCAGATCGCCTCCGACATGCTGGACGGCAAGCTCTGGCTTTCCAGCGTCGGCCGGGCGACGCACTATCACGCCTATTGGGTGCGGCCGAGCTGGGTGCGCGAAATGCGCAAGCTGGACCGCATCGGGGTGCACACCTTCTATCGCCCGCGCCGCTGGGGTGAGGGGTGATTCCCGCACAGTTATTCCCTCCCCCCTAGAGGGGGAGGGTCAGGGTGGGGGGTATCTCTCCGCTTGATTCTGAGGGTGGGGTTTCTGGCGGCGCCATACCCCCCACCCCAGCCCTCCCCCTCAAGGGGGGAGGGAGCAGAGCAGCGCTCAGAGCGCGCCCTGGGCTTCCACCACCGCCACCGCGGTCATGTTGACGATGCCGCGCGCCGTCACCGACGGGCCGAGAATGTGCGCCGGCTTAGCCGTGCCCATCAGGATCGGCCCCACGGGCAGCGCATCGCCCAGCACCTTGATCATGTTGTAGGCGATGTCGGCGGCGTCGAGGTCGGGCATCACCAGCACGTTGGCTGCGCCGGAAAGACGCGAGCCGGGGAACACGTGCTCGCGCACATCCTCCAGCAGCGCCGCGTCGGCCTGCATCTCGCCATCCACTTCCAGCGACGGGTCCCGTTGCAGGATCAGTTGCAGCGCACCGCGCACGCGCTTGGCGCATGAGGTTTCGTGCGACCCGAAATTGGAATGGGACAGCAGCGCGATGCGCGGCTCAAGGCCGAAGCGCCGCACGTGGGCCGCGGCGAGAATAGTCATTTCCGCGAGATCGGCGGCCGTCGGCTCATTCTGGATCTGCGTGTCGCAGATGAAGAAATTGCCCTTGGGCGTAATCAGCAGCGAGAGCGCGGCAAGTTCCTGCACGCCCGGGGCGAGACCGATGATGTCCCGCACATGGCGCAGGCGCCGATTGAAGCGGCCCTCGATGCCGCAGAGCATGGCATCCGCCTCGCCCCGCTGCACGGCGAGCGCGGCGATCACCGTATTGTCGGTCCGCACGAGGGTGCGGGCGGCATCCGGGGTCACACCCTTGCGGCCGGCGATCTCCACATAGGTGCGCACATAATCACGATAGCGCGGATCATCCTCGGGATTGATCAGGTCGAAATCGGTGCCCGGACGGATCGACAGGCCGAAGCGCTGAAGGCGGGTTTCGAGCACGCTCGGCCGCGCCACCAGGATCGGCCGGGCGATGCCTTCCTCCACCACCGCCTGCGCGGCGCGCAGCACGCGTTCGTCCTCGCCCTCGGCATAGATCACGCGCTTCTTGTCCAGCTTCGCGCGGGTGAACAGCGGACGCATGATGAAGCCGGAGCGGAACACGAACTGATCCAGCTTGTCGGCATAGACCTCGAAATCCGTGATCGGCCGGGTGGCGATGCCGGTTTCCATGGCCGCGCGCGCCACCGCCGGCGCGATGCGCAGGATGAGGCGGGGATCGAACGGCGAGGGAATGATCGAATCCGGCCCGAACGAGCGGGTTTCCCCGCCATAGGCGCGGGCCACCACGTCGGACGGCGTCTCGCGGGCGAGCGCCGCGATGGCTTCCACCGCCGCCATCTTCATCTCGGCGTTGATGTCGGTGGCGCCGACATCGAGCGCGCCGCGGAAGATATAGGGGAAGCACAGGACGTTGTTGACCTGGTTCGGGAAGTCCGACCGGCCGGTGCAGATCATGGCATCGGGGCGGGCGGCGCGCGCCTCTTCCGGCATGATTTCGGGGTTGGGGTTGGCGAGGGCGAGGATCAGCGGGCGATCCGCCATGCGCTTGACCATGTCCTGGGTCATCACGCCGCCGGCGGACAGGCCGAGGAAGATGTGTGCGCCGTCGATGACCTCGCCGAGGGAGCGGGCGTCGGTCTTCTGCGCATAGATCGCCTTATAGGGATCCATGAGGATTTCGCGGCCTTCATAGACCACGCCCTCGAGATCGCAGACCCAGATGTTCTCGCGCTTGGCGCCGAGCGTCACCAGCAGGTTGAGGCAGGCGAGCGCGGCCGCGCCAGCGCCGGAGGCGACGATCTTGAGATCCTCGATCTTCCGGTTGCCGATTTCCAAGGCATTGCGCACCGCTGCGCCGACGATGATGGCGGTGCCGTGCTGGTCGTCATGGAAGACCGGGATCTTCATGCGCTCACGCAGGCGCTTTTCGACCTCGAAGCATTCCGGCGCCTTGATGTCCTCAAGGTTGATGCCGCCGAAGGTCGGCTCCAGGGCCGCCACGGTCTCGACGATATGGTCCACCTCGTTCGCGGCGATTTCGATGTCGAACACATCGATGCCGGCGAACTTCTTGAACAGAACCGCCTTGCCTTCCATCACCGGCTTGGAGGCCAGCGGGCCAATGTTGCCGAGGCCGAGCACGGCGGTGCCGTTCGACACCACGCCCACCAGATTCTGCCGAATGGTCAGCTCGGCGGCCTGGAGCGGATCGGCCTTGATGGCCATGCAGGCGGCGGCGACGCCAGGCGAATAGGCAAGCGCGAGATCGCGCTGGTTGCCCAAGGGCTTGGTGGCCTGGATTTCGAGTTTTCCGGGCCGGGGCAGGCGATGATAAATCAGAGCTCCCGAGCGCAGATCATCTGAGATGTTAGACGCCATTCCCTTCCCGACCCTTCTTAAACATCGCTTGTTTCAAAACCGGCGGCACGGTAGCCCTCGGCAGCAGGGATGTCACGGGTAAGCGCTACCTTTTTCGGCAGCGCAGGAAGTCGCCGCGCCGATCTGGCCGCAACCGCAGACTGAAAAGGGTGCACCCATGAAAAAGGCTCTCCTGGCCGCCCTGGCGCTGGTCGTTGTCGGGATTGGCGGCTATTTCGGATTGAGCTTCTGGAGCAAGGAAAAGGCACGCGGGGAAGTTGAGAATATTTTCGCGAACCTGCGGGAGTCCGGCACGCAGGCCAGCCATGGCGAGATCGCGTTTGACTTGCCGAACCGAGCCTTGAGCGTCGCCGACATCGCCATTGCCGCCGCCGACGGCAGCAGCACCGTCAAAATCGCCCGCGTGACCGCCGACGGCCTCACCCCGCCCTCCGGCGGGCGAATCACCGCCGATTCGGTGACGCTGCACGGGGTGGAGGTGCGCACCAGGATCGCGGACGGCGAAACCACTTATGAGACCCCGCTGGTGGAGATCGCCGGCTATTCGGGTCCCGCAGCCTTCGTCCTGCCGCCGGTCGCCGCCACGAGCGCGGCGACGCTGCGCGCCGTGCTCCAGCATTTCGCCGCCATGCGCGCCGATCGCATCCGCCTGCCGCACGCCACCGCGCGGGTCCGGCTCGCCGCCGTGGCGGCGACACCGCGGACGCCCGGAACGGACGCACGGAGCCTCGATGTGGATTATGGGGCCTTCCTCGCCGAGGGCATCGGCCAGGGCCGCATCGCCCATCTCAGCCTCGACCGCATCGGGCTGAAGGGGCAGAGCGGCCCCCAGAACGCTTCACAGGGCTTCGTCGGGACGCTGGAGCAGATAGAAGTCACCGCCGTCGACACCGCGCCTCTGCTGGCGCTGACGCAGCCTCAGCCCGAGGGCCGTCCGGAGCCCGCCGGCTATATGCCGCTCTACGGCCGCGCTTCCGCAGGCAGTTATTCGCTGACCCAGGACGGCGGGCCCACATTGATGGTGAGCGACCTTCTCGCCGAGGGCATCGCCCTCGATCCTGGCCTGCTCAACCTGGCCCGGCTCGACGCGCTGAACGCGCTGTCGAAGCCCGATCATGCGCTCTCGGCGGAGGAATCGACACGGCTCATGGCGCTCACGTCCGATGTGCTCAAGGGCGTCGGCTTCACCAGCATTTCCATGAGCAACGCATCCCTCTCCGCAGCCAATGGCAAGACCGAGTTCGCCAATCTAACGATGACCGGCTACGCCGCCGGCAAGCTCGAGCGCATGCGCATCGACGGGCTCATCAATCATGGCGCGGATGCCTCCGTGATCACCCTCGGCAATGCGACGATGAATGGCCTGTCGCTCGCGGCCTTGATGGATCTGGCCCCGAAGACGGTGAGCGAGGGCGCCGACCCCTCGGCGGACTCCGTACTGGCCCTGTTCCACGTCCTGGACGGGTTCGAATTCGCGGATCTCACGGTTCCGGAACCGGAGCTGGGCGGCACCGTCTCCGTCCGAAGCTTCGCCGTCTCCTGGGATCAGTTCATCGGCGCCATCCCGACCCGCTTCAAACTGCGGGCGCGGGAAATCACCGGGCCGATCTCGGAAGCCGACGGTGCCCCGTTCAACCTTCTGGTCGCGGCGGGCATGACCAGCGCGACGCTGAGCTTCAAGCTCGACATGGCCTATGATCAGGGCGCGCAGGCGATCATGATCGGCCCCGCGAGCGCGCAGGTGGACGATGCCTTGAGCCTGTCGCTCGACGCGCGCCTTACCAATGTCCCCTCGGCGGCTTTTGAAAACGCCACCACCGCCCTCGGCGCCCTGGACCAGGCGGGGCTCGGCCCCATGAAGCTCGTGCTCGTCAATCTCGGGGCGGCCGAACTGGCGTTGCGCGCCTATGTCGATCTGACCAATGGCGATATCGAGCAGATGCGCGCCGAACTGATCACTGCGGTGCAGGAGCAGGCGCACGACCTCAGCACCGACTTTCCCAATGCCGAGCGCATCGGCGCGGCCCTGGTGCAATTCCTCAAGACGCCGAAAACGCTCACGCTCACGCTGACCCCCACGGGCGACGTGAAACTGGCGGACCTTGCCCAGACCGACGATCCCCTTGCCGCCGCGCGCCAGCTCTCGCTGGACCTCGTCGCCGGCCCCTGAAACAGGAACGCCCTCCGCAAGGAGGGCGTTCGCTAGGTTTGGGGGCCTGTCAGCCGCGCTTATTTCTGCGGCAGGTTGAGGCGGATGTGCAATTCCTTCAGCTGCTTGGGCGTCACCTCGGCGGGCGAGCCCATGAGCAGGTCTTCGGCGCGCTGGTTCATGGGGAACAGCGAAATCTCGCGCAGGTTCGAGGCGCCGCACAACAGCATCACGATGCGGTCGATGCCCGCCGCCATGCCGCCATGGGGCGGCGCGCCATATTGGAACGCGCGGTACATGCCGCCGAACCGCTCCACCACCGTCTCCTCGTCATAGCCGGCGATCTCGAACGCCTTCAGCATCGCCTCGGGGCGATGGTTGCGGATGCCGCCGGAGGCGATCTCATAGCCGTTGCAGGCGATGTCGTACTGGAACGCCTTGATGGTCAGCGGGTCCTGACCCTGGAGCGCCTCGAGGCCGCCCTGGGGCATGGAGAAGGGATTGTGGGAGAAGTCGACCTTCTTCTCCTCGTCCGACCATTCGTAGAACGGGAAATCGACGATCCAGGCGAGCTCGAACCGCTCGGTATCCACGAGGTTCAAGTCCTCGCCCACCTTGGTGCGGGCAAGGCCCGCGAACTTGTAGAATTTCGACGGGTCGCCGGCGACGAAAAAGGCGGCATCGCCCGCCGCAAGGCCGAGGGCCTCGCGGATCGCCTCGGTGCGCTCGGGGCCGATATTGTTGGCGAGCGGGCCGGCGCCCTCTCCGCCCTCGCGCCACATGATATAGCCGAGCCCCGGCTGACCCTCGCCCTGCGCCCAGCTGTTCATGCGGTCGCAGAAGGCGCGGCTGCCGCCGGTCGGCCCGGGGATCGCCCACACCTGGTTCTTCGGGTCTTCGAGCATGCGCGCGAACACCTTGAAGTTCGAGCCGCGGAAATGCTCGGAGACATCCTGCATTACCAGCGGGTTGCGCAGGTCCGGCTTGTCGGAGCCGTATTTGCGCAGGGCCTCGGCATAGGGAATGCGCGGCCAGCCCTTGGTCACGGGCTTGCCGCCGCCGAACTCCTCGAACACGCTGGTGATCACCGGCTCCATGGCCGCGAACACATCTTCCTGCTCGATGAAGCTCATCTCCAGGTCGAGCTGGTAGAATTCGCCCGGCAGGCGGTCGGCGCGCGGGTCCTCATCGCGGAAGCAGGGCGCGATCTGAAAATAGCGGTCGAAGCCGCTCATCATGATCAGCTGCTTGTACTGCTGCGGCGCCTGGGGCAGCGCGTAGAACTTGCCGGGATGGATGCGCGAGGGCACCAGGAAGTCGCGCGCGCCCTCGGGCGAAGAGGCGGTCAGAATCGGCGTCTGGAATTCAAAGAAGCCGCCCTGCTTCATCCGCTGGCGCAAACCATCGATGACGCGGCCGCGCAGCATAATATTATTGTGAAGCTTTTCGCGCCGCAAATCGAGGAAGCGGTACTTTAGTCGGATATCCTCGGGATAATCCTGGTCGCCGAACACAGGCAACGGCAATTCCGCTGCGGCACCCAGAACTTCCAGCGCCACCGCATAGATTTCCACCTTGCCGGTGGGCAGGTCGGCATTCTCGGTGCCCTCGGGACGCAGGCGCACCTTGCCGTCGATGCGCACGACCCATTCCGCACGCACCTTTTCCGCCGCCTGGAAGGCCGGGCTGTCGGGATCGATCACCACCTGGGTCAGGCCGTAATGGTCTCGCAGGTCAATGAAAAGCACGCCGCCATGGTCTCGGATGCGGTGGCACCAGCCGGAAAGCCGGACGCTTTCGCCCACCAGGGCGTCGGTGAGCGCACCGCAAGTGTGCGTGCGGTAGCGATGCATGGCGGGGGACATGACGAGCGGCCTTTCGGACAACCTGGGGACAAATGCGCTGCGGCAAAGGACGGGCGAAGCGGGCCGCCGGAAGGTGCATGGGCGCCCCTGCTTGTCAAGGCCGCCTCAAAATCATGCATGGCCTCGAAGGGATTTGCTGCTACGCACCATACGCAGCCCCTGTTGGTACCCCCCCAACGCGTATAACGTAAAATGTGGCGTGCAAAGCGTCGCGATTGAGACATGATGGAAGCAACCGTCAGCTTACCCGAGGTAGCAAACCCGAACAGCGCGACCGAGGGCGTCCGCTCGTGGGATGCCGCGCGCTGGGCCGTGGGACTTGGCGGCGCCTTCATCGTCACCGTCCTTGCCGCGACCATCATACTTACGATCTATCTGCGGGACCGCGCCCTCGGCGATCGCCATCGTGAGCTCGAGAACCTCGCGCTTACCCTGTCGGAACAGACCGACCGTGCCTTCCAAGGCGCCGAGCAGATCCAGCGCAGCCTGATCGAGCGTCTGAACGTGCTCGGGGCGACCAATCCGGACAGCCTTGTCCGCGCCGCCTCCACCTATGAGATGCACGAGATCATCCGACAGCGCGTCCACGGCTTGCCGCAGATCGATGCCATCACCATCATCGGCACCAAGGGCAAGCTGCTGAACTTCTCGCGCTATTGGCCGATCCCCGATGTGAATGTGTCGGATCGCGACTATTTCAGCGCCCTCACCACCGGGCTTTCCAGCACCCAATTCGTTAGCGCGCCGGTGCTGAACCGGGGCACGGGAACGCCGACCATTTATCTCGCCCATCGCTTTTCCGCGCCGGACGGCAGCTTTCTCGGCCTGGTCCTTGCTGCGATGCGGCAAAGCTATTTCGAGAAGTTTTACGGCGGCATCGATCTGGGGTCCGGCGGCTTCATCGCCCTGTGCCGGCAGGACGGCGTGGTGCTTGCCAGCTATCCGCCCGTGGCGGACAACATTGACCCGACCGCGCAGCGCGCCCTGATGCGCCATCTGATCGCCACGGCGAATGCGGCGGAGGCGCAGGAGCGGTTGATCCCGCCGGGTCTGGTCGATCGGCAGGAGCGGCTGTCGGCCTTCCAGAATCTGGCGCATTTCCCGCTTTCCATCATGGTGAGCGACACCTCCGACGACGTCTCCCGCTCGGTCCGGGCGCAGATCCTGCCGATCCTGGTGGCATCGGGGCTGATCTGCCTCGCCATCACGGTGGCCGTCATCACGGCTGTGCGCCATCTGCGGGCACAGCAGGAATTCGCCCAGAACGCATATCGCACCGCGCGCCAGGACGAATTGACCGCGCTGCCGAACCGCCTGCATTTCCTGGAGCAGCTCGACGCGCTCCTCGCCGAGGACATGGACGCGCATGGCTTTGCCTTGTTGTTCCTCGACCTCGACTATTTCAAATCCGTCAACGACACGCTCGGCCATGCCATCGGCGACGATCTGCTGTGCGCGGTCGCCCGGCGGATGGAAGACTATCTCAGGCCGGGCGACATGCTGGCCCGCATCGGCGGCGACGAGTTCGGCATCCTCCAGCGGGGCGGCGGCGCGGTCGACGCGCAGGCCCTCGCCGAGCAAATCATCGCCGCCATTCGCGAGCCCTTCACGCTGAACCACCACCGGGTCATCGCCGGCGGCAGCATCGGCATCGCGCTCGCGCCGCAGAATGCGCGCCTGGGCGTGGAACTGCTGAAAAACGCGGATCTCGCGCTCTATCGCGCCAAGAACGACGGCCGCGGGCTCTGCCGTCTGTTCGAGCGGCAGATGGAGCATGCCGCCATCGCCCGCCGCACGCTCCAGCTCGATCTGGACGAAGCCTGGCGCGAGCAGCAGTTTTTCCTCTGCTACCAGCCCATCTTCGCCTGCCAGAGCGGCGCCCTTGCCGGGTTCGAAGCGCTGTTGCGCTGGCGCCATCCGAGCCGGGGCATCGTCGCGCCCGCCACCTTCATTCCCGCCGCGGAGGATACCGGCCTCATCGTGCCCATCGGCGCCTGGGTGCTCGAACAGGCCTGCCTCGTGGCCGCCACGTGGCCGGCGCCGCTGACCGTTTCGGTCAATCTCTCGCCGATCCAGTTCCGCACCGGGGAGGTGGAGGCGCAGGTGAACGGCGCCCTGCGGCGCTCCGGCCTCGCTCCGCGCCGACTAGAATTGGAACTCACGGAAACGACGCTGCTCCAGGAAGGCCCGGGTGTGCGTGAAATCCTCCAGAACTTCCGCAGCCGGGGCATCCGGGTCGCCATCGACGATTTCGGCACCGGCTATTCCTCGCTCGGCTACCTGCGCACGCTGCCCATTGATCGAATCAAAATCGACCGGACCTTCGTCAACGGATTGGGTCACGATACCCATTCCCTGCCCATTATCCGTGCCATGCAGGGTTTGGCGGACGCGATCTCCGTCTCCACCATCGTCGAGGGCGTGGAGCGGGCGGAGCAGCTGGAAATCCTGCGGGCAGAACGCTGCACCTATGTTCAGGGCTATTTTCTGGGCCATCCGGGCACGGCGGAAGACGCCATGCGCATGGCAAAAGAGGCAAAGGTTTGACCTCTATGCGTGCGAGGGTCTTTCGCCGCCCACATGCCTTCCGTTATGGTTTGCCGCATGGATCCGATCACCTCCACCGAGGCGCTCGCAGCGGCCTGTGAGCGCCTGGCCCGCCACGATTTCGTCACCGTCGACACAGAGTTTCTGCGCGAGACGACGTTCTGGCCGAAATTGTGCGTCATCCAGGCTGCCACGCCGGACGAGGCCATCATCATCGACGCCCTCGCCGATGGTATCGACCTGTCGCCCTTCTTCGCGCTGATGGCGAACGAGCGGGTGATGAAGGTGTTTCACGCCGGGCGCCAGGATATTGAAATCGTCTGGCACCTCGCCGGCATCATTCCCCACCCAGTGTTCGACACCCAGGTGGCGGCCATGGTGCTCGGCTATGGCGACAGCATTTCCTATGATCAGCTGGTGCAGCGCCTGTGCGGCCACGCCATCGACAAATCCTCGCGCTTCACCGACTGGTCGCGCCGGCCCCTCAGCCAGGCGCAACTGGTCTATGCGATCGCCGACGTCACCCATCTGCGCGATATTTATCTCAAGCTCCTGCAAGACCTTCAGGCGCGCGGGCGCAGCGAATGGGTGGGCGAGGAGATGAAGGTCCTCACCTCGCCGGCCACCTATCGCCAGGAGCCGGAGAATGCGTGGGAGCGCCTGAAATCCCGCGTGCGCAAACCGCGCGAATTGGCGGTGCTGGTCGAACTGGCGGCGTGGCGCGAGCGCGAGGCGCAGGCCCGCGACCAGCCGCGCGGTCGCATCATCAAGGACGATGTGATCGGAGAGATCGCCCTCCAGCAGCCGCAGACGCCGGAGAAGCTGGCGGAACTGCGCTCCCTGCCCAAGGGGTTCGAGCGCTCACGCTATGGGGAGGCCGTCCTGGAGGCCGTACGCAAGGGGCTCGCGCGCGATCCGAAGACACTGCCGCGCATCGAACGCGACAAGCCCTTGCCCAACGGCGCCTCGGCGACGGTGGAGCTGCTGAAAGTTCTGCTGCGCATGACCGCCGAGCAGCATGCGGTGGCGGCCAAGGTGATCGCCACGACCGACGATCTGGAGCGCATCGCCGTGAGCGACGAGGCCGATGTGCCGGCCATGAGCGGGTGGCGCCGCGAATTGTTCGGCAACCGTGCCCTGGCCCTGAAAGCCGGCCAGCTGGCCTTGGCGGTGGATCGCGGCCGCGTGGTGGCCGTCGAGCGCGCCGGCGCCGAAGCCTCCGACTGAGCCGAGCCCTTGTTGCAAGGCTGCACGGGCTTTTCCCGTCCGGGACGCGCCTGTCTTTGCCGGCGCCGATCGCCGCTCAGCGCGCCGGCTTCTGCCCGACGACGAGAAATTGCTTGCCGAAAAAGCGCCAGGCAAACGGCATTTTCAGATAGGCGGAAATCAGGAAGCCCGCCGTCGGCAAGCTGGACTTCATCGTATAGGGCAAAAAGCGGGGAACGTTGCGCACCACTTCGAACCCGCTCTTCTTCAGCCCCTCTTCCAGCGAGAGGTGAGAAAGGGGAAGATAATGGTCGTAAAAGTCCCAATATTCGCGATAGGCATAGCGAATGTTCGGCCCCATGATCACGAACCGCCCGCCCGGGCGAAGGACGCGCAGAATTTCCCCGATCACCTGGTCGCAGCATTCTTTGTTGGGCAAGTGTTCGAGAAAATTAGACGTAAAGGCAATATCGAGACTGTCGCTTTCAATCGGGGCAAGGTCGGTCGCCGGCGTCATGACGAAGCGAACATCTGAATTGAGATACTTGGGCGCATCGGGATTGATATCAATGGCCGTTTTGGAGCGAGCCGAGATGTTATTTATAAATTCGCCATAACCACAGGCGAGATCCAGGACATCCTTTTGCGCGCCAATCATGGGACTAAAGAATTCGCGGCAAAGAATACGCCACACCTCGGAACGCTTATTCAAGCCGGTCTCAAGAAATCTCGCCCGATAAATTTCTTGTACATCGACCATTCGAACCCCGGACCCATGTTAGAGTAAAAACAATCATTTTCCGTAGCGACACCGCCGTCGCATGCAATTACACGGTTTACAATTCGAGCGAAACATAAATTCGCCATGCCATTGGGCACAGCTGCGCGCGTCCCTTCGGACGGTCGCAGGCGGAAAACGGGCCGGGTCTGAACCACGACCGCAGGGATCAAGACAGGCGGCGCCGGCTCAGACCGTCACCACCACCGGCTCGCGGCCGATGAGCTTGCTGAGCTGCCGCAGGCGGCTGTGGACACGGTCATTGATCAGGTCGGCGAGATCGTGCGGCACGTTCAGCACCACGGTTTCGCCGCGGACTTCCAGCTCGGTGCGCGGCAAGATACCCGGCATGGCGGCGGAGAGCAGATAGGCGACCCGCATGCAGGCCCCGAGAATACGGGCGCGGTCCAGCATTCCGGTGGAGACCAGCTCCAGGATGCGCGGCGCATATTCGTCCTCGGACAGACCCATGTGCCGGAAATAGACCGCGAGCGCGATATAGGCCCGGCCGGGATGGTCCACGCCCACGAACGCGGCATGGGCGATGATGTTCAGGCTCTGCTCGCCCCGATAATCGGGATGGGCGCGCCAGCCGATATCCGCCAGCAGGCAGGCCGCTTGCCTCAGGCGCCGCTCATCGGCGCTTTCTTCCAGCGCGCGGGAGGATTCAAAGAAGGAATCCGTCCACTGCACCAATTCCTCGCCATGCTGCGGCGAGCGCGACCGCAATTCATTCAGTTCGCGGGCGGCGGCAAGGAGCGGATCTTCCTTGCGCTGCTCCGGATCCAGCAGCGAATACAGCAAGCCCTCGCGCACGCCGAGGGCGGAAATCACGACCTCCGAGGGCCGCCCCTCGCGCACCACGTTTTCCAGCACCAGCGCGCCATAGGCGAGCAAAGAGCGGCGCGCATCCGAGATCGCGTCGATATGGGAGAGGGCTTCGGCATCGGCGCGATGAACGATGCGCGTGAAGTCGATGGCTTCCTTCCCACGTGCCGCCGACGGCGTAAAAGGTGCGCCCGGCAAGGCCGGCGAGGACAGGAACCTCGCGCACCGCATCGCGGATGATCTTCTCGGATTTGCGCAGCGACTTGCCGGACCGATCTTGAAGCGCCAGCACGCCCAGCGGCAAGGTGATGCCGGCGCCGACCTTCAGGCGCTTCACATCCACCAGTTCCAGCGAGCCGCCGCCGAGATCGCCCACCACCCCATCCGGGCCATGGACGCCGGACACGATGCCGAAGGCCGCAAGCTCCGCCTCGCGGCGACCGGAGAGAATCTCCACACGCGTCCGGCAGATGGCCTCGCATTCGCCGATGAAGGCCGGGCCATTCTCCGCGTCGCGCGCGGCGGCGGTGGCGAGGGCATAGACCACCCCGACACCCATGGCATCGCACAGGGCGCGGAAGCGCTTCAGCGCGGAAAGGGCGCGCTCCACGGCATCCTGGGCGAGCCGCCCGGTGGACAGCACTTCCCGACCGAGACCGCAGAGCGCCTTTTCGTTGAAGATGGGGGTCGGTGCGCGATTCAGCGCCTCATACACCACGAGCCGTACGGAGTTGGAACCAATGTCGATGACGGCAACAGGTGCCGCCACCGCCATGTGGTCGCTCGTGTGCGGCGCGGGCCCGCCGCCCTTAGCGGCGGACGTAGAGGCTGCGCGGCGAAGAATCTTTGAGAGACTTTCCACGTCCGGACAAACTCGGTTGAATGATTCTTCGCCCGGCGCGGGGACTATGCGTTCCGAAGAGCCATTGGGCAACACCCGCCAGCTCTGTTCGTTGTCGATAAGATTCGCCACCATGATCTGATCCAGCACCTGCTCGTGCACGGTGGGGTTCGTGATGGGGCAAAGTGTCTCGACGCGGCGGTCGAGGTTGCGGGTCATCAGGTCGGCCGAGGAAATATAGACCAGCGCATGCGGATGCGGCAGCGCATGGCCATTGCCGAAGCAATAGATGCGGCTGTGTTCCAGGAACCGCCCGACGATCGACTTGACCTGGATATTCTCCGACAGGCCCGGAATGCCCGGCCGCAGGCAGCAGATGCCGCGGATGATGCAATCCACCTTCACGCCGGCATTGCTGGCGGCATAGAGCGCGTCGATGATCTCTGGGTCCACCAGCGAGTTGCACTTCAGCCAGATCGCTGCCGGGCGCCCGGCGCGGGCGTGCTCGATCTCCTCGGCGATGTTCTGGAGGATGCGCGGCTTCAGCGTGGTGGGGGAAACCGCCATCACGTCCAGCTCGCCGGGCGTCGCATAGCCGGTGATGAAGTTGAAGATGCGCGCCACGTCCTGCGCGATCACCGGGTCGGCTGTGAAGAACGACAGGTCGGTGTAGATGCGCGCGGTGATGGGGTGATAATTGCCGGTGCCCACATGGCAATAAGTGGCGAGCGTGCCGCCTTCGCGGCGCACCACCATGGACAGCTTGCCATGGGTCTTCAGGTCGATGAAGCCGAACACCACCTGCACGCCGGCGCGCTCCAGGTCGCGCGCCCAGCGGATATTGGCTTCCTCGTCGAAGCGGGCCTTCAGCTCCACCAGCGCGGTGACCGACTTGCCGGCCTCGGCCGCTTCCGCCAGCGCCTTTACGATCGGGCTGTCGGAGGAGGTGCGGTAGAGGGTCTGCTTGATGGCGACGACATTGGGGTCGCGGGCGGCCTGGCGCAGGAACTGAACCACCACATCAAAGGATTCATAAGGGTGGTGAACCAGAATGTCCTTCTCGCGAATTGCCAGAAAGCAGTCTCCGCCATGGTCGCGGATGCGCTCGGGAAATCGCGCATTGTAGGGCGGAAACTTCAGGTCCGGCCGGTCCACGGAGACCAGCTGGGAGAATTCGTTCAGCGCCAGCACGCCGGTGACGACGAAGATCTCCTCGTCCTTCACATTCAGCTCGCGGGCGACGAAATTGCGCAATTCGTCGGGCATGGCCGAATCCGCTTCCATGCGGATCACCGAGCCGTAGCGGCGCTGCTTCAGGGCGCTCTCGAACAGGCGCACCAGATCCTCGGCCTCTTCCTCGATGTCGAGGTCGCTGTCGCGGATGACGCGAAACACGCCCTGGCCCTTCACCGCATAGCCGGGGAACAGGCGGGCGATGAACAGCCCGATCATCTGCTCCAGCGTGATGAAGCGCAGGCTTGTCCCCTCGCCATCGGCGAGACGGATGAAGCGCTCGACCTTGGCGGGAATGCGGATCAGCGCATTCATGCCGCGCCCGTCGCTCTGCCGCACCAATTGCAGCGCCAGCGAGAAGCCGAGATTGGGGATGAAGGGGAAGGGATGGGCCGGATCGATGGCGAGCGGCGTCAGCACCGGGAAGACATGGTGCAGGAAATGGGCTTCCAGCCGCTCGATGTCGGCGGCGGTGACGTCGGAGCCATCCACCAGGACGATGCCGACGCCGGCCAGTTCCATGCGCAGTTCACGCCAGCGGGCCTGCTGGTCGAAAATCAGATTGCCGGCGCCGTCCATGATGGTGGCGAGCTGCTCGGCGGGGGTGAGGCCATCGGGGCTGAGCGCGGTCACGCCCTCGCGGATCTGCTCCTTCAGGCCGGCCACGCGCACCATGAAGAATTCGTCGAGATTGTTCGCCGAGATGGAGAGGAAGCGCAATTGCTCCAGCAGGGGATGGTTCTTGTTGGAGGCTTCTTCCAGCACGCGGCGGTTGAAGTGCAGCCAGGAGATCTCCCGGTTGATGAAGCGC
This sequence comes from Rhizobiales bacterium 32-66-11, assembly GCA_002304505.1. Lineage (GTDB taxonomy): Bacteria > Pseudomonadota > Alphaproteobacteria > Rhizobiales > Xanthobacteraceae > NCEH01. Next base: position 24,866 of record NCEH01000058.1, read on the forward strand.
TGCGGGGACCCCGCGAGCTCGAGAACGGTATCCACACTGGCCTCCGGTTCAAAATCCTCGACCAAAGCCAAGGCGACGGTGTCATTCGCGTTCATCGATAGACCCCCATTTTCCGGCGGAACATGGCCGTCTTGCATGACCACTCTATGACGGTGGCGGCTCGGCGTCGTCCTCGTCGCTGAAGTCGCTTAAACTTTCTCCACGCAAGTCTTTTTCCGCACGCAGCACCTGGGCGGCGAGCGCCCGCGTCACCGGCCGGCGCGCCGCCAGCGCCGCCCGGTCGATGGCGGCGACCAGGGCCTGCGCGCCCTCCACCGTGCGCTCCATGCGCAGCAGCAGATATTGCACGGTGGCTTCATCCACGGCGATCTGCCGGTCCGCGAACAGCTTCACCAGCACCGCGCCCAGCAAAGCGTCGTCCGCCGGCGCGATTTCCACGCCCGGCACCGCGCGCAGCCGCGAGGCGAGATCGGCGGTGGCGAGCGCGAAGGCCGACGGCGGCGTGCGCGCGGTCATCAGCACGAACGCATTCTGCTCGCGCGCCAGATTCAGCAGATGGAACAGCGCCGCCTCGTCGAAGCCGCCGGCCGCCAGATCTTCCAGCAGCAGCGCGCCTTGCGCCAGTGCCTGCGGCACCCCGGCGCTGGAAAGCCCGGTCGCCGGAAGGGTGAGGGCACCGGCCTTGCGGGCGAAAATCGCCCCGAGATGGCTCTTGCCGGCACCGGCGGGGCCGACCAGCGTCACCACGCGCGACGGCCAGTCGGGAAAGGAATCCACCAGCGCCAGCGCGGCGGCATTGCCCGGCGCGGCCAGGAAATCCTCCCGCAGCAAGGCCGGCCGGCTGGGCAGATCGAGCGGCAGCTGGCGAACGGAGGGATCGCGCCCGGCCATGGGCTCACACCGTCTCGTGCGGTGAGGGATCCGCGTCTTCCTCGCCGGTATAGAGGGGGCTGTGGAAATATTGGCTGAAGGCGAAGCGCACCAGCACGCCCGAAGCCGCCGTCAGCGGCACCGCCAGCAGAAGGCCGACGAAGCCGAACAGATAGCCGAAGGCGAACAGGGCAAACATCAGCCACACCGGGTGCACGCCGATGCTGTCGCCCACCAGCTTCGGGGACAGGATGTAGCCCTCCACCGTCTGGCCCACCAGGAAGATGCCGAGGATGGTGCCGATCATGGCCCAGTCGGGGAAGAACTGAACGATCGCGACCCCCATGGCGAGGATCAGCCCGGTGAGGGAGCCGACATAGGGAATGAAGGTGATAAGGCCGGAAACGATGCCGATCAGCAGGCCGAAATTCAGCCCCGACATGGTCAGCGCCACCGCATAGAAGGTGCCGAGGATGAGGCACACCAGTGCCTGACCGCGCACGAAGCCGGCGACCGCCATGTCCATTTCCCGGCCGAGCCGGCGGATCACCGGGCGCTGGTGCACCGGAATCCAGCTGTCCACGGTCATCAGCATGTGGTCCCAGTCGCACAGCACGTAGAACACCACCACCGGCGTCACCACCACCAACGCGAACACCGACAGCAGCGCCTGCCCGCCGGACCACAGAGAGGTCAGCAGGCCGAGCAGATAGCTCACGCCCTGGGACATCAGATCGGCGAGCGAGCGTTGAACGTCCGGCAGGCGATCGCCGAAGAAGCGGTTCAGCCACTCCCGGTTTTCCTGCGTCACCAGGTTTTGCAGGCGCGTCACATAGGCCGGCAGATTGGTGATGAATTCAAACAATTGGCTGGAGAGCAGCGGCAGCACCACCAGCAGCAGGATTACCACCACCAGAACCAGGATACCCACCAGCGCAAGGCTCGCCGGCGTGCGGCCGAGACCGATGCGCGAGACGCGCTCGACCACCGGGTTCAGGAAATAGGCCAGGGCCATGCCCGCGACAAAGGGTAACAGGATGCCGCGCAACAGCCATAACCCGACGATGACGGCAAACAGCGCGCCGATCCAGAAGCGAAGCTGAAGCTGAATGGCCATCGCTCCTCCCGGACCCCGCGCCGGTACGCCGCTCTCGGCGGTCAGCGCGCCATGTGGCGCATCCATTCCGCGAGATACGCAGCCGCCGAAAGCGCCGTCAAGAGCCCCACCGCCACCAGCCCCACCTCGAACGCCCGGCCGGGGTTCAGGTCCAGCCCGGCGCTGGCCAGCACCAAGGCGGCGAACGCGATCTGCACCGCCGTATTCACCTTGGACACCACCAGCGGGCGGATCGTCACCGGCTGGGCCAGCAGCACCGAAAGCAGGATCGCGCCGATGATCATGACATCGCGCGTCACCACCGCGATCGCGACCCAGCGCGGGATCAGTTCCACCACCGCGAGCGAGATATAGATGGAGATCAGCAGCGCCTTGTCGGCCAGCGGATCGAGATAGGCACCGAGCTCGGTCTGCATGTGAAACCGCTTGGCCAGGAAGCCGTCCACAGCATCCGAAGCGCCGGCGAGCACGAACAGCCAGAAGGCCAGCTCCAGCTCGCCCGAGGCGATGGACCACACCAGGATCGGCACCAGCAGGATGCGGGCGAGCGTGATGAGGTTGGGCAGGCTCACCGCGCCGCCCCTCCCCCATCCGGCCGGCTGCGCATCCGGCCGGGGTCCGTGTGGCTCATGTGCACGCCCTCATCCGCGCCGCCTCACTTGCGCTTGATGGAGAGCGCGCTGAAGCTCTGGTCCGCGGCCAGGGCGTGGATGCGATTGATGTTCACATTCCGCGGCACGGTGCAGCAGAAGAAGATCTGCTCGGCGATATCCTCGCCGGTCAAGTGCTTCACGCCTTCATACATCTTGTTGGCGCGCTCCTCGTCGCCCTTGAAGCGCACGATGGAGAATTCGGTCTCGGTCAGGCCGGGCTCCACATTGGTGACGCGTACGCCGGTGCCGACCACGTCTGCCCACACATTGAGCGAGAATTGCTTCACGAACGCCTTGGTCGCCCCATAGGTATTGCCGCCCGGATAGGGGTAATCGCCGGCCACGGAGCCGGTGAACACCACATGCCCCTCCCCGCGCGCGATCATCGCCGGCAGCGTGGCGCGCACGGTATAGAGCACGCCGTTGATATTGGTTGCGACCATCTCTTCCCAGTCGCTCATGTTCGCCGCCTGGGCCGGCTCGAGACCCATGGCGAGACCGGCATTGGCGCACACGACGTTATAATTGGCGAACGGCTCGGGCAAAGCCGCGAAGGCCGCTTTTGTGGCCTCGAAGTCGCGCACGTCGAGTTCCAGGGTGTGGATGGCATCGCCGAACTCGGCCGCGAGGGCTGCCAGGCGATCGGCGCGGCGCCCGGTGACGATGACCCTGCTGCCGCCGGCCAGGAACCGCCGGGCGGTGGCCGCACCGATGCCCGAAGTTCCGCCGGTGATGAGGACGGTCAGCGTCTTGGGATCGAGCATCTGGTACATGGGTCACTCCGCGCGATTTGGTAGCACATAGAGAAAGAAGGGCGCCGCATAATCAAGCGTGCGCGCGGCATGGACGCCGGCGCGAGGCATGCGCCAAGGCCACGGCATCTTGTCGCGGCGCCCCTGGGTCATGCTCCTGCCATGTTCTCGATAAATTGTTCCGGCTTACGGTCTCCGCCTCCGGGGGAGCTTGTAGCAGCCTGTTTTTGAGCCGGCATTAACGCTTTTAGCGCAAGCTGGACGGTGGCGTGAGAAAACGGGTGTCGCTAAGTTGCGGTCAGGTCCGGAGAGATATTTGATGAAGTTCTTGTCCGCTTCGGCGGTCTTCGCCTCAGCGCTGGCTCTTGGGGGGTGCAGCACCGAGTTGGATGGCTTCGGAACGAAGACGAGCGCCGTGGAGTCCAACCGGGTTCTGTCCGCGCCGACCGCTTCGGTCGAGAGCGCGCCGATGCCGGCTCCCGTCGGTGCCACCGCTTCTCTCCCGCGTCCCTCCGGCGCCAATGCCGCCACGGCCGCGTCGGCGGTCACCCCCACGGCGGTCGCCAACGCCAGCGCCGTTCCCCTCACCCCGCCGCCGGTCAATCCGGGCGGCACGGCCTATGCGGCGAGCAACGAGCAAGAACAGCTGGCGGGCGCCTGGACGTTCGCCTGGGACGACGGCCAGCACAGCTGCCCGGTAACGCTGTCCACGGTCCGCGGCGCGAGCGGACTTGCCGCCCAGGCCGACATTTCCTGCCCAAGCGAAATCTTCATGACCAAGGGGTGGGACGTATTGGGCGCGGACATCGCGGACCTCGTGCTCCAGAATAACGTGGGCAAGATGACCGCCCGTCGCCAACCCTCCGGCGCCAACCGCTATGTGGGCGTGATCGCCGACAACAACCAGCCGATCATTCTGACCCGCTAGGCCGCGCGCGGCCGAGCCGCGGCGATCCCCCCGCCGGCCAGCGTCCGCCCTTAAGGCCGCAGCCTCCCACAGGCTTCCGCTCCTCACGCCAGCCTCCGCGCTTCACGCGCCGGCGCGGCGAAGTCGACCGCCCGGCACAGCGCGGGCCATTCAGATTTCAAGGGACAGGCCGCGCTCCGCCTCAGCGGACAGACGCGCTCGAGACCGCGGCCTGCGGTGCGACGCTGGCGCCGACGGTGGGCTGCACGCCGGAGAGGCCGCCGAGCAGCAGCGCCAGAATGACCGCATAGGCCGCGCCGAACAGCACCCAGTCCCGCCAGGAACGGGGGCGCGGCGCGGAGGCGGAACGGGGTGCGGATACCGTCATTCGACACATTCCATCTGCGTGATAGATTTAACTACCCGCAACTTGGAATATAAGTCAATATAACATATTTTTCTTGTTGATTCGCATCCGCGCCCCGGTGCCGACTAGCGCCCGGTGAAGACCGGCGCGCGCTTCTCCACGAAGGCGGCCGCGCCCTCGGCGAAGTCGCGTGTGCCGGCGCAGGCGATGAACGCCGCGCGCTCCGCCTCCAATTGCTCTGCCAGCGTATTGTTGAACGCGCCGCGCATCAGCGCCTTGATGCGCCCGAGGGCTTCGGTCGCTCCGGCGGCGAGACGTCCCGCCAGCGCGTCGGTCTGCGCCTCCAATTCGGCGAGCGGCACCACTTTGTTGATCAGGCCGATGCGGAGCGCCTCGGGGGCGTCGATCACGTCGGAGAGCAACGCAAGCTCCAAGGCTTTGCGCAGGCCGACCATGCGCGGCAGGCTCCAGCTGGCCGACCCGTCGGTGCTGGTGCCGATGCGGCTATAGGCCAGGGTGAAGCGGGCATCATCGGCCGCGATCACCAGGTCCGCCGCCATGGCGACGCTGAGACCGCCGCCCGCCACCGCGCCCTTCACCGAGGCGATCACCGGCGCGGCGAGGCCGTTCAGCACGGTGATGGCCTCGTGAAACGGAACGATCAGGTCGCTGACCACATCCGGCGCCGAAGCCCCCGCCGCATGGAACCGCCCCACATCCCCACCCGCGAGGAACGCCCGGCCCTCGCCCGAAAGGACCACGACGCGCACGCTCGCATCGGCCGCGATCTTCACGGCGGCGTCGCGGAAGGCGAGGATCATCGGTTCGTTCAGGGCGTTCAACACCTGGGGCCGGTTGAAGCGGATACGGGCGATGCCGTCGGCAATGCTCAGCAGGATGGTTTCGCTCTCGGACACGTTGTTTCTCCCTGTCGATGCCGCATCGTGGACGGCTTGGGGCGCAGGCTGCACCGGGGCCGCGCCGAGGTCAACGCATAGGTCAACCCCTTGCCCCATTGGAAAGGGTGACACACACTGCCGGTCGGCCCACCCGGCCATGGCCGGCCAGAGCCACCAAGTCAACGAACCGCGATATCACCGCACCCGAACGCGGAAGACATCGTCCAGGAAGGACCGCCCATGTCGCTGCCCGCCGCCCTCGAAGGCCGTCTCAAGGCGCCGATCATCGCCGCCCCCATGTTCCTGGTCTCGAATCCGGACCTGGTGGTGGAAACCTGCCGCTCCGGCCTGCTCGGTACCTTCCCGGCGCTGAACCAGCGCTCGACCGAAGCCTATCGCGACTGGCTGGACGAGGTGGAAGGCCGTCTCGCCGGCGAAGCGGAGGCCGCGCCCTATGGCGTCAATCTCATCGTCCATCGCAGCAATGAGCGCCTTCAAGCGGATATCGCGATGACGGTGCGCAAGAAAGTGCCGCTGGTCATCACCTCGCTGGGCGCGGTGCCGGAGGTGGTGGAGGCGGTCCATTCCTACGGTGGGCTGGTGTTTCACGATGTGATCAGCCGCCGCCATGCGGAGAAGGCGGCGCAGGCGGGGGTGGACGGCATCATCGCCGTGGCGGCCGGCGCGGGCGGCCATGCCGGCAATCTGAGCCCGTTCGCCTTGATTCCCGAGATCCGCGCGGTGTTCGACGGCACGATCATCCTGTCGGGCGCCATGTCCACCGGCGCCCATGTGGCGGCGGCGCGGATCATGGGCGCGGACCTCGCCTATCTCGGCACCCGCTTCATCGCCACCCGCGAGAGCGCGGCGCCGGACGGCTATAAGGACATGATTGCGCAGGCCCATGCGGCGGACGTGGTCTACACCTCCGCGATTTCCGGCATCAACGCCAATTTCCTGCGCCCGAGCATCAAGGCCGCCGGGCTCGACCCGGACAATCTGCCCGAGGGCAAGAAGCTTGACCTGGAGCATGAGGCGCGGGCCTGGAAGAACATCTGGTCCGCCGGCCAGGGCGTCGGCGCGGTGCTGGATGCGCCGCCGGCGGCCGAATTGTGCCGCCGGCTGATCAACGAATTTCAGGCCGCGCGGGAGAGCGCCGCGCGGCTGCTGTAAGGCGGCCGCTCAGCGGAACAGCGACCGCAGGCCGGAGGGCTGGCAGCGCAGATACTGGTTGGCGGCGTGCACCTGCCCGCCAAGGGCGGCGGCGGCATGCCAGGGCCAGCGCGGGTCATAAAGGATGCCGCGCGCGAGGGCGATCATGTCCGCCTCGCCCGAGGCGATGATGTCCTCGGCCTGCTGCGGCTCGGTGATGAGGCCGACCGCGATGGTCTGAAGGCCGGTCGCCTTGCGCACGCCTTCCGCGAATTCCACCTGGTAGCCCGGCTTCACTGGGATCTGCTGCTGGGGCACAAGACCGCCGGTGGAGACGTGGATCAGCGCGCAGCCGCGCGCCTTCAATTGCTGCGCGAAGGCAATGGTGCTCTCCAGGTCCCAGCCGCCATCCGCCCAATCGGTGGCGGAAACGCGCACGCTGATGGGCTTGTCCTTCGGCCAGGCCGCCCGCACCGCCTCGAACACCTCCAGCGGGAAGCGCATGCGGTTTTCCAGGCTGCCGCCGTAAGAATCCGTGCGCTGGTTGGAGAGCGGAGACAGGAACTGGTGCAGCAGATAGCCGTGGGCGCCGTGCAGTTCGATCAGGTCGAAGCCGATCCGATCCGCCCGCCGGGCGGCCGCGACGAACGCGTCCTTCACCCGCGCGAGGCCCGCTTCATCGAGCGCGATGGGCGCTTCGTTCGCCGGATTGAAGGGCGCGGCGGATGGGGCGTGCGGCCGCCAGCCGCCGGCCGAGGCGGAAATCGCTCCGCCCCCGGCCCAGGGCACGTTCACGGAGGCCTTGCGGCCGGCGTGCCCGAGCTGGATGCCGAGCGGCATCGGCGATTGCGCGCGCACGCGGGTGACCACATCGGCGAGCGCGGCCTCGGTCTCGTCCGACCACAGGCCGAGATCGTCCGGGGAGATCCGGCCGTCGGGCTCCACGGCGGTGGCTTCCAGAATCAGCAGGCCCGCGCCGGAGAGGGCGAGGTTGCCGAGGTGGATCAGGTGCCAATCGGTGGCCGCGCCGTCCTTGGCCGAATATTGGCACATGGGCGCGATGATGATGCGGTTCTCAAGCGTCAGATTGCCCAAGGCGATGGGCGTGAAGAGCTGGCTCATGGTTCAGGTCCGGACGTGAGGCGGCGCGCCGGGGCATGCCGCCGGGAAGAGGAGGGTCAGGGAATGAGCAGAATGGCGCCCTGCGTGGTGCGCGCCTCGGCGGCCGCGTGCGCCTTTACCACGTCGGCGAGCGGGAAGCGGGCGCCAATGGTGGCCTTCACCATGCCGGCGGCGACGGCGGCGAACAGGTCCGCCGCATTGGCGCGGAAGGTCGCCACATCGGCATTGTGGGGAAACACGGACGGGCGGGTCAAGAACAGGCAGCCCTTCTTGTTCAGCAGTTCCGGGTCGATGGGCGGCTGCTTGCCGGACGCGGCGCCATAGGAGACCACCAGGCCGAACGGCGCGGTGAGGTCCAGCGACTTCAGCAGCGTGTCCTTGCCGACCGAATCATAGACCACCCGCGCCTTGCGGCCGCCGGTCGCCTCCAGCACCTTCTCCACCCAGTCGGGCTTGGAATAATCCACAGCGACGTCGCAGCCGGCGGCAAGCGCGGTGGCGACTTTCTCCGGCGAGCCGGCGGTGCCGACCACGAAGGCGCCCAGCGCCTTGGTCCAGCTTGCGAGAATCTGCCCCACGCCGCCGGCGGCGGCATGGATCAGCACCATGTCGCCGGGCTGCACCGCATGGGTCTTCTTGACCAGATACTGCGCGGTGAGACCCTTGAAGATCAGCGCGGCGGCCTGTTCGTCGCTGATGCCGGCGGGCACCTTCACCAGCCGCTCGGCCGGCACATTGCGCAGATCGGCATAGGCGCCGATGCCGGCACTCATATAAGCGACATGGTCGCCCACCTTGAGATCGCGCACATCGCTGCCCACCGCCACGATGACGCCAGCCGCTTCGTGCCCGAGACCTGACGGCAGCGGCAGCGGATAGATGCCGGAGCGCTGGTAGACGTCGATATAATTGAAGCCGATGGCGCTCTGGCGCACCTGCACTTCGCCGGGTTCGGGCGCAGGCAGATCCCGCGTCTCGATCCCCATCACATCCGCCGGCCCGAACGCGGCGATCTTGACCTCACGCGCTTGCGTCATGCTCATGCCCTTTGCTGCGCGCCTCATATGAGGTACGCTTTCCATCGTACCTAAACCGGCTTTAGGTACGATGCAAGTCGTACCTATGAGGGACGGACCGAGTGGCGCGGGCACCATCCCGCCGGTCCCAGTGAAGGAGAAAGCGTGCCCGACGCCGAAGGCCACCCCGCCCCCGAGGACATGGAACTGGGCAAGATCTTCGCAGCCCTGGCGGACCCGTTGCGGCGCAAGGTGGTGCTGACGCTTCTCCAGGAGGACGGCGAGACGCCGCGCGCCTGCGGCACGTTCGGCATGCCGGTGGCGAAGGCGACCCGCACCCATCACTTTCGCGTGCTGCGCGAGGCCGGGCTGATCTTCCAGGTGGATCGTGGCAACGGCCGCCTCAGCAGCCTGCGCCGCGCCGAGCTGGACCAGCGATTCCCCGGCCTGCTGGACCTGCTGATGCACGAAGGGGCCCGCGAAGCGGCCAAAACCGAAGCGAACAAGACCGCAGCGGCGGAGACTTAAGCGGCGGAGACTTAAGCGGCGGACACCCGAGCGGCGGGAGCCGCCTCAGGGGAGGTGTCTCTTCCGCGCCGCGCGAGATGCCCCCAGGGCGACCGCCCGCGCCCAAAGCGCACTGTGCTGCGCTGCATCATTTCTGAAATCATGCTAACGTAGAATGGATCATTCTCACATGCGCGGCATGTGAGAATTCTTGATTGCGCCGTGAACTGACCTATTTTACAATCCGACTTGGCGATAATCGTTATATCATACGATTATTTTTTGTTATTTAGGCGCATCCCGCGCCTGACAAGGACGACCGGACAGGGACCATGACCTCCCCGCTACAGCAGAAGCTGAAGATCCACGGCCCGACGGTCGTCACCGCCAACCGCCTGTCGGATGGCGTCTCCGTGTGGCTGACGCCGACCCATGACTGGTCCGAGCAGATCGCCGACGCGGCGGTGGCCACCACCTCCGAGCAGGCGTTGGCCTTGCTGAACACGGCCCATGGCGATGAGAACCGCGCGGTGGGCGCCTATGCCGCCGCCGCCACGCTCGGCGCCGACGGCAAGCCCGCGCCGGTCAACCTGCGCGAGCGCATCCGCGTCAACGGCCCCACAGTCTCCCTGGACCGCGCCGCCTGAGCGCCCCGCACCGGATCGATACGATGTATGTCTATGACGAGTTCGACCGTACTTTCCTCCAGGAGCGGGTCCGCGAGTTTCGCGACCAGGTCGAGCGCCGCCTCAGCGGCGAGCTGAACGAGGAAGAGTTCAAGCCGCTCCGGTTGATGAACGGCGTCTATCTGCAATTGCACGCTTATATGCTGCGGATTGCGATCCCCTACGGCACCCTCTCGGCTCCGCAGATGCGCGCGCTCGCCCATGTGGCGCGCCGCTATGACCGCGGCTATGGACATTTCACCACCCGGCAGAACATCCAGTTCAACTGGATCAAGCTCGCCGAACTGCCGGACGCCATGGACGACCTCGCCAAGGCCGGCATGCATGGGCTCCAGACCTCGGGCAATTGCATCCGCAACACCACCACCGACCAATGGGCCGGCGCCACGCCGGAGGAGATCGAGGACCCGCGCCTCTATGCGGAAATCATCCGCCAATGGTCCACGTTGCACCCCGAATTCACCTATCTGCCGCGCAAGTTCAAGATCGCCATCACCGCCGCCAAGCACGACCGCGCCGCGATCCGCGTGCACGACATCGGCCTGCGCCTGCATAAGAAGGATGGGGAAACCGGCTTCGAGGTGATCGTCGGCGGCGGGCTCGGGCGAACCCCCTTCATCGGCAAGACCGTGCGCGAATTCCTGCCCAAGCGCGATCTGCTCTCCTATCTGGAGGCGATCCTGCGCACCTATAATTCCGGCGGCCGGCGCGACAATATCTACAAGGCGCGCATCAAGATCCAGGTGCATGAAATCGGCACCGAGGAATTCACCCGCCGGGTGGAAGAGGAGTGGGCGCAGATCAAGGACGGCGCCCTGGCGCTGGACGATGCGGCGATCGAGACCATCCGCGCCCATTTCCAGACCCCGGATTTCGAAATCCTGCCCGAACAGTCGCCGGAACTCGCCGAAGCCCTGGCGAAAGATCGCGAATTTGCCCGGTGGCACGCGAATTCCGTGAATGTCCACAAGGTGGCGGGCCACGCCATCGTCACCATTTCGCTGAAACCCGTGGGCAAGCCGCCGGGCGATGCCACCGCCGAGCAGATGGACGCCATCGCTGATCTTTCAGAGCGTTACGGCTATGGCGAGATCCGCGTCGCCCACGAGCAGAACCTGACCTTGCCCCATGTGCGGCAGAAGGACCTCTACGCCTTGTGGCAGCAGCTTTCCGCCCATGGCCTCGCGACCCCGAACGTCGGCCTCGTGACCGACATCATCGCCTGCCCGGGCCTGGATTATTGCGCGCTCGCCAATACTCGGTCGATCCCACTCGCCCAGCGCATCACCGAGCGGTTCGCGGACAATGACCGCATCGCCGACGTGGGGCGCATGCACATCAATATTTCCGGCTGCATCAATGCCTGCGGCCACCACCATGTGGGCCATATCGGCATCCTTGGGGTGGAGAAGAAAGACCAGGAATTCTACCAGATCACCTTGGGCGGAAAGGCCAATCACAAGGCCCGCCTGGGCGAGCTGCTGGGGCCTGCGGTCTCCGAGACCGAGGTGGTCGATGTGGTGGAACGCATCGTCGATACCTATCTCGCACTGCGCCACGACAAATCCGAAAGCTTCATCTCCGTGGTCCAGCGCCTCGGCATCGAGCCCTTCAAGGAGCGCGCCTATGTCGCTGGTTAAGAACGGC
>NCEH01000059.1 GCA_002304505.1 Rhizobiales bacterium 32-66-11
GGCGCGCTTGATCTCCGCTTCGTCGGCGTTCTTGGCAACGCCGAGGACGTCGTATGGATCACGCATGCAAATTCACCTCAGGGTCGGCGCTTTCCGGCCAACCTCGCCCTTCATGTGGGCACAAGGTGCCCTATTTCAACAGCGGGGCTCAAGCCCGTCCAAGGACTCGCACCTGCGACAGGGTGGTTCCCTTGCCATCGCGGCAGGCTTCGCCCTGCACCCAATGTTCGCCCGTGCTGTCGACGACGCCGATCCGGAAATCCCGGCAGCCGTTGTCCTTCAACGCGCCGAGCGGCGTGGAGGTCCCCCGCGCGCCGGTGATCGTGTTCTGCCACGGCATGCTTGCGCCAGTGTCGCGCGATTTCAGGGCCTGGTCGAGGGCCACCTTTGCCTGCGCCCAATCGGTGGTGGCGATGCCCTGCGGCGCATCGCCCGTGGGAACGGACAACGCCACCGGCTGCGGCTTCAGCGAGCCGGTGACCAATTGATCGTCATCCGACATACCCAGCAGCGAACCGCACCCGGACAGCGCCAACGCGGCGCACAAAAGCGCCCCTGCGACCAATGGCCGGACCACTGTGCGGCGCCGGCCGATCGCCCTATATAAGGCGGTCTTCGCGTCGCCTTGGTCCGCCGTTTCATAATGACGCCACACGGGAAGGGCTCCCAGCCATGTCCGATTCGCCTATGGAAGCCGCAAACCCCTTAACAGGCGGTGATTTCACGCAGAGTACCGAGCCTTTTCGCCTGTTTGCCGAATGGCTCGACGAAGCCGGGCGCACCGAACCCAACGATCCCAACGCCATGACCCTCGCGACCGTGGACCGGGACGGCTTGCCCGATGCCCGCATGGTGCTGCTGAAGGGCCTCGACACCCGCGGCTTCGTGTTCTTCACCAACACGCTGAGCGCCAAGGGCCGCGAGCTTGCCGACACCCCCAAGGCGGCGCTCGTGTTTCACTGGAAGTCGCTGCGGCGGCAGGTGCGGGTGCGCGGCCCGGTGGAGCAGGTCACCGATACGGAAGCGGACGTTTATTTCGCCACCCGTCCGCGCCTGTCCCAGATCGGCGCCTGGGCGAGCCAGCAGTCGCAGCCGCTGGAGGGGCGTTTCGCCTTCGAGGCGGCGGTCGCCACGACCACGGCGAAATACGCCCTCGGCTCCGTGCCGCGCCCGCCCCACTGGACCGGCTTCCGCATCGTGCCCGTGGCGATCGAATTCTGGCATGATCGCCCGTTCCGCCTGCACGACCGCATCGTATTCCGCCGCCCGGAGCCGGAGGGCGACTGGACCCGCACGCGCCTCTATCCCTGAAGCGCGGCGGGGCGCCGGACAGGGACGCTGGACACCCCGCTTGACCCCGCCTCCTGCCCGTGCTGCCTGCCGGGGGAATGGCGCCGGCCGCGCCGCACGGCTTTACGTTTCGAGGAATCCATGTCCGCCAGCAATCAATCGCCACGCATCATGCTGCTGACCGGCGCCTCGCGCGGCATCGGCCACGCGACGGTGAAGCGCTTTTCCAGCGCCGGCTGGCGGGTCATCACCTGCTCGCGCCACGCGTTTCCCGAGCAATGCCCCTGGGCGGCCGGGCCGGAGGACCACATCCAGGTGGATCTCTCCGACCCGGTCAACACCGAAGCCGCCATCGCCGAAATCAAGAACCGCCTGCCGGCGGGCGAACTGCACGCCCTGGTGAACAATGCCGGCATCTCGCCCAAGGGCGCGGGCGGGGCGCGCCTCGGCTCGCTCGACACGACGCGCGAGACCTGGGCCCATGTGTTCCAGGTGAATTTCTTCGCGCCGATCATGCTGGCGCGGGGGCTGGTGGAGCAACTGGAGGCGGCGCGCGGCTCGGTGGTAAACGTCACGTCCATCGCCGGCGTGCGCGTGCACCCGTTCGCGGGCGCGGCCTATTCCACCTCCAAGGCGGCGCTGGCGGCGCTCACGCGCGAAATGGCGGTGGATTTCGGCCGGCGCGGCATCCGCGTCAACGCCATTGCGCCGGGCGAGATCGATACCGCCATTCTCTCCCCCGGCACCGACAAGATCGTCGAGCAGATCCCCTTGCAGCGGCTTGGCACGCCGGACGAGGTGGCGAAGATCATCTATGTGCTGTGCACCGAGACCTCGTCCTATCTCAACGGCGCCGAGATCCACATCGACGGCGGGCAGAACGTGTGAGCGGCGCGGCGGCTACAGCCAGCGGCGCCATTTGAAAAACAGGTAGGGCAGGATCGCCGAGATCACCATCGCGGTGAGCGCGAGGGGATAGGCATAGGTCTCGTCAAGCTCCGGCATATGCTCGAAGTTCATGCCGTAGATCGAGGCGATCAGGGTCGGCGGCATCAGCACCACCGAGAGCACGGCGAAAATCTTGATGATGTTGTTCTGCTCCAGCCCCACCATGCCGATGGTGCCGTCCAGCAGGAATTGCAGCTTGTTGCCGAGGAAATTGGCATAATCCGAGAGGCCCGCGACGTCGCGCGTCATGCTCTTGATCTGGCTCTTGGTGTCCGGGCCTAGGGGCTTTGAATCGCCCTCGGTGCCGATGAAGGCCAGGAGACGCGCGAGGGAGGCGAGGCTTTCCCGGGCATAGGAGAGCAGGCCCTCCTTGCGGCCGATGTGGGTCAGGATCGCGCGATAGCGCTGGGTGCGGTTGCCGCCCTCGGTGTCGCGCTCGAACACGCGCTTGGACAGGCGCTCGATATCGGTTCCGGCACGCTCCAGCACCTCCGACACGCGGTCGACGATGGTGTCGAGGAGCTCCATCAGGATCTGTCCGCCGGTGCTCTGCGCGCACAACTTGTTGAGCCGCGTGGCGAGCACCGTGAACGGCTTGGGATCGGCGTAGCGCACCGTCACCAGCTTTCCCTTGACCAAGATGAAGGTGACCGGATCCACCGACGGCGCCTCGGTATCGGCGCCGCACAAAATAGACAGCGTCATATAAGCGGCGCCGCCTTCGACATAGAGCCGGCTGGAGGGCTCGATCTGGCGCATCTCTTCCCGGGTGGGGATTTCGACCCCCACCGCGCGCTCGATCTGCTCGTCCTCGTGGTCCGCGGGCGACACGAGATCCAGCCACAGCGCATCCGTCGGCACGTCCCCATCGTGTGGAACGGTCTGCGCCTTCAGCGCACCGTCAACCAGGCAATAGGCCACCAGCATGTCTCACCGTCTCGGTCACGAACGCGGCTCGAGTGCGTCCGCTTCAGGCGATACATGCGCGGCCCTGCACGCACAGGCAAGCGCGGCTCAGGCCGGAAACGCGTGCCTCAGGCCGCGAGATGGTCGATATCGCGCAGGGTGACGACCTTGTTGGGCTCTCCGGCGCTCTTCGGCGTCGCGGCCTTGGTCTCGCTGGCGAGACGGGCGGCAGCGGCGGCGGCAGCAACGGCCGTGATCCCGATCTCGCGCCACTGGCCCGAATGGGCGCCGTAACGGTTTGTTTCGGTCTCCGCGCGGGGGGCTTCGCCCGGCCCTGGCTGATTGCTAGACATCGTACTCTCTCCTAACGACGGCATCTGCCTAAAACAGATGCCCCTGGGTGTGAAGACCACTCACAGATGGTAGGCAACTGCGTCGAAACTGTGCAGGCCCTGCGACATTGCAGAGGTCTTAGTGGGAGAGCATTGCGCAGGCCTTTCAATATGGTCTTAACGGGTGACGAAAGGTGAACCACTGAGACATTTTTGCCACGTTTTTCCGCGCTGCGGCGTGGCGAGTTCGTGGCCTCTTCAAGGCGTGGCAGGGTTCGGGTAATCCAGTTTTACGAAACGAATCTGTTCACCCTATTTTTGGTATGAGGCGGTCATGGCGAAGCGGGCGGTCGCGGCTGTTCTGCTTGGACTTCTATTAGGTGGCTGCATGGCGTCCACGCCTCAGCCCGCTCCGGAATCGTCGCTCAAGCCGCGAGACAAGCAATTGCTCGCGCAGGCGCCCTATCCGAAGGTGAAGCCCGAGGGGATGTTTGCACGGCAAATTGTCGAGTACACCGGCAAGGAGAAGCCGGGAACGATTGTTATCGATACCGACAAGAAGCTGCTCTATTTCGTCGAGGGCAATGGCCAGGCCATTCGCTACGGCGTGACGGTGGGCGAGGAGAGCCTCGCCTTCCGCGGCGACGCGAAGGTTGGCCGCAAGGCCGAATGGCCGAGCTGGACCCCGACCCCGGAAATCCACCAGCGCATTGCCGGCCTCCCGGCCTATGTGGGTCCCGGCCCGCATAATCCGATGGGCGCCCGCGCGCTGTATCTCTACCAGGGCCAGAAGGACACGCTGTTCCGCATCCACGGCACCAACCAGCCGGAACTGCTGGGCCAGGCCATCTCCTCGGGCTGCATTCGCATGCTCAACGAGGACGTGATCGACCTCTACAACCGCGTGCCGGTCGGCGCGGAAGTCGTGGTGCTCTGAGCCTCGCCTTCGCCAGGGATCGTTAAAAAAAGCCGCTGCGCTCTGCGTGGCGGCTTTTTTCATTTCCGGCGCTTCGCTTTTCGTTTCCGGTGCTTGGCCTTTCGTTTCAGGTGCTTGGCCTTTCGGTTCCGATGCCTTGCCCCAAGCCGTGGCGCCGACAGATCAGCCGATGCGCCGGCATCACGCGCCGCACGCGCAACATCCAGCCGCGGCAAGGACCGGCATATGGCGGCGAGAGGTTTACGCCGCGCCATCGCGGAGCGGAGATGCCGTGTCCCGCCAAGCTCAGCCGCCGGGCAATTTCCCGCTGTCGCCGGCGGCCTTCGGGCCGGGCTTGATCTGCGGCCGCTTCAGCGGAAGCGGGACCTTGTCCTGCATGGTCGCCGTGCTGCTGTCTCCCGGCTCGCGCGACCCCGTGGGCGATGTCTCCTGCGCCTCCGCTTCCTCCGGCGCTGCGGCGGCGTCCTTGCCGGCCCCGGCCTTGCCAGTGGCGGCCTTGCCGGCATCGCGCGCCGCGATCAGCGCCGGGGCTGGAGCCTTGATGGCCCAGCGGCACAGCTTGATGTCGAGCCGGCGCTTGGCGATGTCCACGTGGATATGATCCTCGTGATATCCATCCGATCCTGGGCCGAGCACGGTGGAGAAGCGCCCGCAAGCGTCCGCCTTCATGCGTTCCTGCAGGGCAATGGGAAACCCGCCATTCTTGACCTCGATCACCCGCTTGTCGGCGGTCTCGAAGCCGCCGAAATCGATCGCCGCGCCCTGCCCGTGCTCGCTCATCTTGGCGCCCTTGACCCGGTTGCGCGGGCGGCAGTCGTAGGAGGCTGCGACCTTGAAGGTCTCCATCCGGGTGCCGAGCGTCGCCACCGCCGGGCCGAGATCATCGCGGATCCATTGCGTCACCGCCGCCGCCATCTCGCACTGGAGGATTGCGGCGGGCGACAGGGTCACGAGATTGCCGTCCGCCAGCCGCACCGCCGTGACATGCACCGGCGATGGCAGCGCGCAGCCGGCCTTAATCGCGACCGGCGGCGCCGGGGTCGCCACCAGTGCCTGCTGCTCTACCAGCGCCGCGCATAAGGCCGGCAAGGTTCCGGGCGCGACCACCTCGGCGGGCACACCGGTACCCGGCGGCGCGCCGTGCGCGGCCGATCCGCTCGGCGGCGGCGGGGGGACCAGGGCAGGAGCCGGCTTGTCTTCGTCCGCCGCCTCCGCATCCTCCTCGCCGGGCAGGGGTTCGCGCGGCTGAGGCGTGGGAACGTTGGCGAGCCGCGGCAAGGGTGCCGTCGAAGGCGCGGTCTCCGCGACCTCCGGAGCCGAAGCCGGAGGCGCGGCGAATGCGGGCGCGGGCGCCAGCGCGGCAAACGGCGGAAACGCGAAGGCGGCAGGAGCCGGCGGGGCTTCGGCAGCTTGCGATTCGGCCTCTGTCGCGTCCTCGGCCTCGACTTCGGCATCGAGCGTATCGGGACGGGGCACCGGCAGCGGCACTTTGGCGAGGGGAATGCGCGGCTTTCCCGTCGGCAGGGCGGCGGGCGGACGGAGCGCGGTGGTCGTTGCCGCCTGCGTCGCAGCCGGCATCAGCCCCGGCGCGACGGTCGCGAACAGAAGCGCGAGCCACAGGCCTGCACGCGCCTTGGGATCACGACCCCGCGCGGAGCGATGGGGCATGGCGGTCCACCGCGCAGGTGGCGACCAGATAGGCGAGGATCGCAGTCTCATTGGCGCGATCATAGGCAGATGGCCGCATGATGTGAACGCCTATCCACACCAGTTTCGTTTGGCCAAGGTGAAGCTGGGTGCGCGCCTTGTGTTTCTGGGCTCAGGCTTCCACAACACATGAAACTGTTCGCGCCGCATCCGGCGCTTTCCCTATTTTGTCCTTGTGCGGGGGCCCCATGCGCGACCTGAAGGCGGTTTTATTCGACAAGGACGGCACATTGGTGGATTTCGACCGGACCTGGGGGCCCTCCGCCGGCTATGTCATGCGCACGCTTGCGGCCGGAAATGCCGCCGCCCTGGCGCGGCTGGAGGCGATCAGCGAATATCTGCCGGACGAGGAACGCTTCTTGCCCTCCTCGCCTTTGGTCGCCGGCTCCTCGGCCCATTACGGGCCACTCTGGGCGCAGACCCTGGCGCGGCCGGCGGATGACGACTTCCTGCATCTCATCGATCGCCTGTTTCGCGAGGCCGGCCTTATTCACCTCACCCCCATCGGCGCGCCGGATCAGGTGCTTCAGCGCCTGCACCAGGGCGGGCTCAAGCTCGCCATCGTCACCAATGACGCGGAATCCAACGCCCGCACCCAGGCCGAGGCGCTGGGCCTCATGCCGTATCTGGAAGCCATCCACGGCTATGATTCCGGCTTCGGCTCCAAGCCCGATCCCGGCATGGTGAGCGCGTTCGCGAAAAGCCTCGCTCTCGATCCCCATGCCATGGCGGTGGTGGGCGACACCGAGCACGATTTCACCGCCGCACGCAGCGCCGGCGCCCGCTTCATCCTCGTCCGCACCGGGCCGGCGCCGGTGGAGCATCTCTACAGCGAGGCCGACCTGGTGGTGGATTCCATTGCCGACCTGCCGGCCCACCTTCTGGGCGCGTGAGAGCCGCCGCTGGAAACCCATGCGAAAAACGGGCATAGATCGCGCAGAAGTGCCGCCTGGCGGCGCCCGGTGGAACACGCGACGCGACAGCCATGATCAAGCGCCAGCTCTATGTGGAGGAGCGATCTTCCGCCCTCGCATCCTGGAGCCTGCGGCTCGCGCTGTTCGCCATCCCGGTCATCGCGCTGGCCTCCGGCCTCTATCGCGCCAATCTGCTCGATTTCGAACCCGCCATGGCCACCGTGGGCGCCGGCCTCGGCCTTGCGGTGGTGGGCGCGCTGGTGGCGGTTGCGGCGTGCATCTCGATCTGGGAGAGCGGCTGGCGCGGCCTCGGCAAGGCCATCGGCGCGCTGGCGATCGCGTTGTTCGTGCTGGCGGTGCCGGCCGCCGTGCTGGCGCGCGGCGTGATGTTGCCGCCGCTCACCGATCTTTCCACCGACATGGAAGACCCGCCCTATTTCCGCGCCATGGGCTTCGCGCGGCCGCGCGCCGCCAATCCGGCCATTTATCCGGGCGAGGATGTGGCGGCGATGCAGCGCTCCGCCTATCCGGGCATCAAGCCCATCGACCTCGACGCGACGCCGGAGGAAGCCTTCAACACCATGCTCGCTTTGGTGCAGAAGCGGCACTGGCGGGTGCTCGACGCTGTGCCGCCGCGCGGCGGCCTGCGCGACGGGCAGATCGAGGCGGTGGCCATGACCCCGCTACTCGGCCTGCGCAACGACGTGGTCATCCGCGTGCGGCCGACCGCGCGGGGCGCGCGCATCGACATCCGCTCCATGTCGCGGTTCGGCGTCCATGATTTGGGCGAGAATTCCTGGCGCATTTCCAGCCTGCTGGCCGATATTTCCGCCGAGCGCCGCAAGAAGCGCCAATAAGGCCGGGCGAGTACGGGCTCAGACCGCGACCGGAAGCGCGAGGTCCTCGCCCTCGTTGCGCACCGAATTGACGCGGGCGGAGACCGCCCACATCTCCATCGCCGCTTCAGGATAGGGCGTCATCAGATCGAAGGGCGCGCCGTCCGCCAGCCAGCGGGGAATGTCCGCCGGATCGAGAATCACCGGCATGCGGTCGTGCAGCGGCGCCAGAAGCGCGTTCGCGGCGCAGGTGAGGATGGTGAAGGTGCGCACCCATTCCCCCGTGGCCGGATCCTTCCACCCTTCCCAGAGCCCGGCCAGCGCCATGGGTTCGCGGCTGCGCAGGGTGATGAGGAAGGGCTGGCGGCCCGTGACCGTGCGCTGCCATTCGTAGAAGCCGTCGACGGGGATCACGCAGCGGCGCGGCTTTCTCCAGGCGGCCCGGAAGCTTGGCTTCTCCGCCACGGTCTCGCTGCGGGCATTGATGAGCGCGCTCGCGCCCTTCATGTCCTTGGCGAAGGAGGGCACCAGCCCCCAGCGCAGCAGGCCGATTTCCGCGCGCGCCGTTTCAGGATTGCGGCGAATGACCAGCAGATCCTGGGTCGGCGCGGCATTGAAGCGCGCCGGTGCGTTGGGCAGGGGAATGTCGTTTGACGGGAGCCCGAACCGCTCCATGTAATGGACCGGGCCCTGACCTTGGATGAAGCGTCCGCACATGTCCGCAGAGTGCCGCACTGCGCCTTGCGGGAAAAGACCGGCGGACGGCCTTCGCGCCCGACCCACAGGAGAATGCCATGAAGCGCGTGCTGCTTGTGCTGCCCTTGTTCGGGATTCTTGCGCTCGCCCTGTGGTGGATGGTGGTGGGCTGGGCGGCTGGCGCAGACGCGCCCATGGAGGCGACCGATTATATTCCCATGGTGCTCGGCATCGTTTTCACCTTGATCCTCGGCTGCGGGCTGATGGCATTGCTCTTCTTTTCCAGTCGCCGGGGGTATGACGAAGCGGCAAGCGGTGTGCTCGATCCGCAGGCTGCCCCCGCCGAGCGCCGCACCAGCTACAATCTGCATAACCGCTCGGCGGCCTCCAGCCCCGAAGGAAAGGCGCGCCGCCATGACGACGACGCGCCGCCGGACCCGCCTCAGCGCGCGATGCGGTAATCCCCGGTGATGGAGGGCGCGCCCTCGGTCTCGACCTGCCGCTTCTCCACCAGATGTTCCAGATGGGCGAGCACGGTGAGCGACGCGGCACCGAACAGGCGGGGATCGAGGCCGATATAGATGCCGCGCACCAGTTCCGGGATGGTGGAGGTGCGCTCCAGCCCGCGCAGGATCGCCGCCTCGCGGGCATGGCGATGGTTGAGATAATCGCGCACGAAGGCCGGCGCATCGTTCACCGCCGGGCCGTGGCCGGGCAGATAGAGCGTCTCGCTGCGCTGGGCCAGCTTTTCCAGCGAATGCACATAATCGCCCATGGACCCGTCGGGCGGGGCGACGATGGAGGTCGCCCAGCCCATCACATGGTCGCCGGAGAACAATAATTCGTCCTCGTGCAAAGCGAAGGCGAGGTGGTTGGCGCAATGGCCGGGCGTCGTGATCGCCTCCAGCGTCCAGCCGCTGCCGGTGAGCACGTCCCCGTCGGCAAGCACGATGTCCGGCAGGAAATCAGTGTCGGCGCTCGCGTCCATGGGATTGATCTCGCCGATGAACAGGGGACGCGCCGGGCGGTGCGGCCCCTCCCCCACCGTGCGCGCGCCGGTCGCCGCCTGCACTGCCGGGGCGGCGGGGGAATGATCGCGATGGGTGTGGGTGATGACGATGTGGCTCACATTCTCGCCGCGCACCGCCTCCAGCACCGCCGCGATATGGGCGGCATCGTCGGGACCGGGATCGAGGATCGCCACATTGCCGCGCCCGACGATATAGGTGCAGGTGCCGGTGAAGGTGAAGGGCGAGGGATTCGGCGCCACGATGCGGCGCACATTGGGCGCCACCTGTTCCACCTGTCCGGGCGGCACGTCGAAGCGCCGGTTAAACGCAATGTCATCGCTCATGGATATTTTTCGCAGGCTGGCGGGCGCGTCGCGGAGTAATGTCGCGCCGGACTTGGGGATTGCAAGGACGAGTCGCATGACAATCTTCCGCAGCTTGACCGGCAACGCAAATGCGCAGGCCCGCCGAGGCGCCCGCGCGGTTCTGGCCGGCTTGGCGATGGCCGGCGTGGCGATGGCTGGTGCGTTCATGGGGTCGGGCACGGCGATGGCGCAAGGCGCCTATCCCAACGGCCCGTCCAGCGTGACCATGACCTGCGCTCAGGCTCTGAGCTTCGTCACCAAGGCGGGCGGCACGGTGCTCAATACCGGCGGCCTGACCTATGACCGCTATGTGCGCGACCGCTCGTTCTGCAATTATTTCGACGTCACCAAGCCGGCCTTCGTGCCGACCCGGGACGTGAAGCAGTGCTTCGTCGGCTACACCTGCATCGACCCCTCGATCGACAACGGCGGGCGTCGCTGACGCGCATCGGGGGAAAGACCCGTCGCGCCGAAGGTCGGGAGGGCCGAAGGCGCGCCGGCGTCAAATAGGCCGGCGTCCTGTGCGGCGGCGCGGCCCGTCGCTCAGGCGGCCGACAAGGCGGAAAGCGGCGCCATCCCGGCGGCGGGCGCCGCGAGCAGCGATTCATAATCCACGCCATAGCGCTCCGCGAGCGTGCGCCACCAGGCATCGCGTGCGAACACCTCGCGCGCCGCGGCCGCATGGAACGCGGCCTGCGCGGCATCGCCCAACCCGCGATAACAGAGCGCGACATAGAGGTGGCCGAAAGCGTGGTCCTCATATTTGGCCACAACGTTCTTCATGTAATTCAACGCCAGATCGTAGCGGCCGATCTTCATATTGTAGTTTTCGAGGAAATTGACCCTGAGCTGGGTTTCGTAGGCATAGGCCTCCAGCTTCACCGGATCGACGCCAGGGGCGCGAATGACCGAGCGGGTCGCCACGAAATTCGCATTGTCGGTATTCTCGATATAGCCTTTCTCGACACAGATGTCGTAAAGGCGGCTGCCGAAAATCGGGATCGCAAGATAGACGTGGACCCAATCGAATCCGTTCTCGATGAGCATCTCCAGGGTTTCCTGGCGATGTTCATCCTGCTCGCCGGGCAGTCCGGTGACGATGAACACATGCGACCGCACATCGAACTTGCGCAAAGCCTCCACGGCGGGACGGATCAGCTTTTTCTTCAGCGGCTTCTTGATGATGTGGTTCAACACATGATCGGAGCCGGATTCGACCGCCAGCGCCACCGCCGAGACTCCGGCCTTGGAAAACAGCTCCGCCACCTCCTCGTCGATGGCATAGACCGCGACCCCGTTCGGAAACTCGCAGCGGATTCCAAGGTCCGCCATGGCCCGCAGCAGGGTTTTCGCGCGCGCCTTGTCGTGGAAGAAATGGTCATCCTCCAGCATCAGCACCGTCATGCCGAAGTCGTCCCGCATGCGCGTGACGTCGGCGATGATGCGCTCCACCGACATGAAGCGCACGTCCTGGCCGTGCAAGGACGGGTTTGAACAGAAGACGCACAGGAACGGGCAGCCGCGCGAGGTGTGGATCGCCATCTCGCGCTTGGGCTGGTCGGTATATTTCTTGTCGATGCCGCGATTGTTGTAATGATCCAGATCGAGCATCGCATAATTCATCTGCGGTATCTCGTCGAGATTGGCGATGAAGCTATGCGCGGGCACCTTCCCCGCCTGCACGCCGTCCCGCGTCACCCAGGATTTGTGCGCGGCGAGCACCTCTGCGGGATCGTCCGCGTCGAGCAATGCCTTGAGCGGCAATTCCCCTTCGCCCTTGCAGATGGCGTCGAGGTCCGGACATGCCTCCAGCATCAGCTTGAAGGCGGCCGAGGGCAAGCCGCCGCCGGCAATCGTGAGGATCTGCGGGCAAAACGCCTTCACCGCCTGCGCCAGGGTCTGGATATAGCCGAAGGAGGAATTGAACAGGGCCGACACGCCGACAATGTCCGGCTGGAAATCCGCAAGCACCGCATGTAGTTCGGCGCGGAAGACGTCTTCGTATCCATCGACGGCGCGCTCTTCCACCAGGCGCTTCAGCGTCACGTTCAGATCGAGCAGCCGCAGGTCTTCGAGCCGCGCGCATTGGGCGCGAAGATAAGCTTCCATGGAGAGGATGCCATAGGGAATGGTGAAGGCCGGCAGCACCGCGGCGCGGGTCTTGTCGAGATAGTCCGCCGCGTTGAAGTAAGGCGGAATCACGAACAGCAGCTTCTTCATCGGCAGCGTCTTCATCGGCAAGGCTCACCGCATCTGCGTGACGGACGGGTCGGGATTTTCATCCCCACCCGCTCCGTTCTACGGTGCGGTCCTGTGCCGAGGCTTGCGCCGAAGGACGTGCGGTTCTTCGCCTGCGGGGCGCGAGAGCCGGATCCCCATATCAATAAGTTAGAGCACGTTCGGCGAACAGCGGTCGCCGAACTGAAAACGCTCTACACCCCGTAGCCGCGCTGCTTCAGCACGACGCCGATCTCCTCCAGCACCGCCGGATCATCGATGGTGGCGGGCGCGGTCCACACGTCCGCATCGGCGATCTTCTTCATGGTGCCGCGCAGGATCTTGCCGGAACGCGTCTTGGGTAGGCGCGCCACGGTCACCGCCAGCTTGAAGGCGGCCACCGGGCCGATGCGGTCGCGCACGAGGCCGACCAATTCCTTCTCGATGATCTCCGGCGCGCGCCGCTCGCCGGCCTTCAGCACCACGAAGCCGCACGGGATCTCGCCCTTCAGCGCATCCTTCACGCCGATCACCGCGCATTCCGCCACATCGGGATGGGAGGATAGCACCTCCTCCATGCCGCCGGTGGAGAGGCGGTGGCCAGCGACATTGATGATGTCGTCGGTGCGGCCCATCACGAACACATAGCCGTCCTCGTCGATGTAGCCGGCATCCGAGGTTTTGTAATAGCCCGGAAACTCCGCCAGATAGCTCTCGCGGAAGCGCTCGTCCTGCTGCCACAGGGTGGGCAGGCAGCCCGGAGGCAGCGGAAGCTTGATGACGATCGACCCCATGACGCCGTTTGCCACCGGCTTTGCCGCTTCATCCACGATATGGATGTCATAGCCGGGCAGCGGCACCGTGGGCGAGCCGGGCTTGATGGGCAGAAGGCCGAGCCCGACCGGATTGCCGACGATGCCCCAGCCGGTTTCCGTCTGCCACCAATGGTCGACCACCGGCACCTTCAGCTTGTCCCCGGCCCAGGCCACCGTATCGGGATCGGCCCGCTCGCCGGCGAGGAACAGGGTGCGCAGCGAGGAGGTGTCGTAGCGGTCGAGGAAGGTCGCGTCCGGATCTTCCTTCTTGATGGCGCGCAAAGCGGTGGGTGCCGTGAACAGCGCCGCGACCTTGTGCTCAGCCACCACGCGCCAGAAGGCGCCGGGATCGGGCGTGCCCACCGGCTTGCCTTCATAGATCACAGAGGTACAGCCCATCAGCAGGGGGCCATAGACGATGTAGGAATGGCCGACCACCCAGCCGATGTCGGAGGCGGTCCAGAACACGTCGCCGGGCTTGAGGCCGTAGAGATTGTCCATGGTCCAGCGCAGCGCCACCATGTGGCCGCCGGTGTCGCGCACCACCCCTTTGGGGATGCCCGTGGTGCCGGAGGTATAAAGGATATAGAGCGGATCGGTGGCGCCCATGGGGGTGCAATCCACGCCCCGTCCGGCGGCGGCGGTGGTTGCCCGCTGCTCGGCCCAGTCGAGATCGCGGCCTTCCAGCATGTCCGCCGCAAGCTGCGGCCGCTGGAGGATCAGGCAGCCCGAGGGCTTTACGGTGGCCATCGCAATGGCCGCATCCAGCAGCGGCTTGTAGGGAACGATGCGATTGGGCTCGATGCGGCACGAGGCGGCGAGGATCACCTTCGGCGCCGCATCGTCGATGCGCACCGCCAGTTCCTTGGCGGCGAAGCCGCCGAACACCACCGAATGGATGGCGCCGATGCGCGCGCACGCCAGCATGGCGATCACCGCCTCGGGCACCATGGGCATATAGATGACCACGCGGTCGCCCTTGCCGACACCCATGTCACGCAGCACCGCGCCGAGGGTGCGCACTTCCGCGAGCAAAGCGGAATAGGTGATTTCGCGCTTGATGCCGGTGACCGGGCTGTCGTGGATCAGGGCAACCTGGCTGCCGCGACCGGCGTCCACATGGCGATCCACCGCATTGAAGCAGGTGTTGCATACGCCGCCCACGAACCATCGGCCATAGGGTCCAAGGTCGGGATCGAACACGGTGCGCGGGGGCGCAATCCAGGAAATGTCGCGCGCCGCTTCTCCCCAGAAGGCCTGCGGATCGCTCTGCCAGCGGGCATAAACCTCGCCATAGCGGCTGGAGCCCAGGTCGAGCATGGCACGTTCCTCCCGATAGACGTGTTCTGGTTGGCGCGCATGATGCGCGGGCGATTTCACAACGCAAGTCCGCTCTACTGCGTACGACCTTGGTCGACCACACCAGGTGATTGCGCCGGGCCGAACGGCTCAGCTAGGTTCGGCCCGCCGTTACGGCCCAAAAATGGGGGAAGCGCCATGGTGAGCATTTATGATCGCGATCTCGACCGGACGCCCGCCAATTTCCAGCCGCTGACCCCGCTTGGTTTCCTTGAACGGGCAGCGCAGGTGTTTCCCGAACACACGGCGATCATCCACGGCACCTTGCGCCGCACTTATCGCGATTTCTATGCCCGCGCGCGGCGCCTCGCCTCGGCGCTGGAAAAGCGCGGGGTCGGCCCCAACGATACGGTCGCGGTGATGCTGCCGAACGTGCCCGCCATGCTGGAAGCCCATTACGGCGTGCCCATGTGCGGCGCGGTGCTGAATTCGCTGAACACCCGCCTGGATGCGGCGATCCTCGCCTTCACGCTGGAGCATGGCGAAGCGAAGGTGCTGATCACGGACCGCGAATTCTCGCCCGTCATCAAGGCGGCGCTGGCGCTCTCCACCAACAAGCCGATCGTCATCGACTATGACGACCCCGAATTCACCGGTCCCGGCGCCCGCATCGGCGAACTGGAATATGAGGATTTCCTCGCCACCGGCGATCCCGAATATGACTGGGCCATGCCCGGCGACGAATGGAACGCCATCGCGCTGAACTATACCTCCGGCACCACGGGTGATCCGAAGGGCGTGGTCTATCACCATCGCGGCGCGCAACTGCTCGCGGTCGGCAATGTGGTGACCTGCGCCATGGGCCGGCATCCGGTGTATCTGTGGACGCTGCCCATGTTCCACTGCAACGGCTGGTGCTTTCCCTGGTCGGTATCGCTCGCCGCCGGCACGCATGTCTGCCTGCGGCAGGTGCGCGCAAAGCCCATCTTCGATGCATTCGCGGACTATGGCGTCACCCATATGTGCGGCGCGCCCATCGTGATGTCGACGCTGCTCAACGCGCCCGACAGCGACAAGCGTCCCCTGCCGCACGTGGTCGAATTCATCACCGCCGCCGCCCCGCCGCCGGCCGCCGTGCTCGCGGCCATGCAGGAGGCCGGCTTCAACGTCACCCATGTCTATGGCCTCACCGAAGTGTACGGCCCGGCGGTCGTGAACGAATGGCACGAGGAATGGAATGCGCTTCCCGCCCCGGAGCGGGCCGCGAAGAAATCGCGCCAGGGCGTGCGCTACGGCGCGCTGGAGGCGCTGGACGTGATGGACCCGGATACCATGGAGCCGGTGCCGGCCGATGGCGAGACGCTGGGCGAAGTCATGTTCCGCGGCAATGTGGTGATGAAGGGCTATCTGAAGAACCCCTCCGCCACCGACAAGGCCTTCTCCGGCGGCTGGTTCCATTCCGGCGACCTCGGGGTGAAGCATCCCGACGGCTATGTGCAGCTCAAGGACCGCTCCAAGGACATCATCATTTCCGGGGGCGAGAACATCTCATCAATTGAAGTTGAAGACGCGCTCTACAAGCATCCGGCCGTCAGCGCCGCCGCCGTGGTGGCCCGCGCGGACGACAAATGGGGCGAAACCCCGGTCGCCTTCGTGGAACTGCGGGAGGGCGCGAGCGTCACGGCGGAAGAACTGATCGCCCATTGCCGGACCCATCTCGCCGGCTACAAATGCCCGCGCCACATCATTTTCGACGAAATCCCCAAGACCTCCACCGGCAAGATCCAGAAGTTCAAGCTGCGGGAGATGGCGAAGGAGGTCTGACCGGCCGCCGGGTCCGCATGGGGTTTGCCTGGGGTTCGGAACGCGATGACCTTCGGTTCCGAACCTGACCAAGCGGTAATATGCCGGCCATCGTTTTTTCACGTCCCCTGGGCCTATGGTGCGCGAAAGTCACCAACGCCAGGACCGCGATGCGCTCCCTTTTCCGTCTGCTCGGCGATATCCGCCGTCTCGCCCTGCCTTATTTCCGCAGCGAGGAGCGCTGGAGCGCACTCGGCCTGCTCGCTGCGGTGATCGCCCTGGAACTTGGCTGGGTCTATGCCACGGTGCTGTTGAACGAGTGGAACAGCGCCTTCTACAACGCCATCCAGGAAAAGAATTTCCAGGCGTTCCAGAAGCAATTGCTGGTGTTCTGCGGCATCGCCGCCGGCGCGATCGTCGTTGCCGTGTACCAGATCTACCTCAAGCAATGGCTCCAGATCCGCTGGCGCCGCTGGCTGACCAAGCGCTATCTCGATCATTGGCTGGCGGACGAGACCCATTATCGGCTGCGCCTGTCCGGCGATTCGGCTGATAATCCCGACCAGCGCATCGCCGAAGACGTGAACATGTTCGTCAGCCAGACCATCGGCGTCGGCATCGGGCTATTGGGCACCATCGTTTCGCTGGCCTCGTTCAGCGTCATCCTGTGGGGCTTGTCCGGCTCCTATGATCTCAAGCTTTTCGGCACGAACCTCCTCATTCCCGGCTATCTGTTCTGGGCCGCGCTGATTTATGCCGGCGTCGGAACATGGCTTGCCCATCTCATCGGCAAACCGCTGGTGCGGCTCAATTTCGACCAGCAGCGCTACGAAGCCGACTTCCGCGTGGACCTGGTGCGGGTGCGCGAGAATGCCGAGCAGATCGCGCTGCTGCGCGGCGAGCCGGCGGAAGAGCGCCGCCTGACCGGCCGATTCTCCCGCATCCGGGAGAATTTCTTCGCCCTCATGGGCGCACAGAAGCGCCTGACCTGGTTTTCCGCCGGCTACAACCAGATCTCCACCATCTTCCCCTATGTGGTGGTCTCGCCGGCCTATTTCTCCGGCGCCATCCTGCTTGGGCCGATGATGCAGACGGCCTCCGCCTTCTCGTCCGTGCAGAGTTCGTTTTCCTTCTTCATCTCCTCTTATTCGACCCTGGCCGAATGGACCGCGGTGGTGAACCGGCTCACCGGCTTCGAAGCCTCCATGGCCGCGGTGAAGCGCGATGCCAATGCTCCGGCCTTCCGCCATGTGGAGAGTGGAGGCAAGCAGGTGCGGCTCGCCAATCTCGACGTGCGCCTTCCCGACGGCAGCGCCTTGCTGCACGCGCAGGGCATCGCCGCCCATCCGGGCGAGCGGGTGCTGGTGACCGGGCCGTCGGGTGCCGGCAAGACCACTTTGCTGCGGGCGATCGCCGGCATCTGGCCGTTCGGCGAGGGCGAAATCGCCCTGCCCGCGCAAGCGCGGCTGATGATCCTGCCGCAGCGGCCCTATATTCCCGCCGGCCGGCTGGATGCCGCCCTCTCCTATCCCGCCGAGCCGGAGACCTATGAGCGCGCCCAGCTTGAGGACGTGCTGACGGCGGTGGGCCTTCCCGCCCTCGCCCTACGCCTCGAAGAGGCGGCGGCCTGGCCCCATGTGCTCTCGCTCGGCGAACAGCAGCGCCTCTCCATCGCCCGCGTGCTGCTGGTGCGGCCCGACGTGCTGTTGCTGGACGAGGCCACCGCGGCCCTGGACGAGCCCCTGGAAGCGCGGCTCTATGCTTTGATCGCGCAGCGCCTGCCGAAGGTGGTGCTGCTGTCCATCGGCCATCGCTCCACCCTGGTGGCGCTGCACGACACGGCGCTGGCGCTGGAGGGCGCGCAGTCCCCGCGCACGCTGGCCGCCTCGCGATTGGCGCCGGCAGCAGCATGAGGCGACGCGTCGCATAGGATCACGGCGCTCAATGCTGCCACACAGTGCGGCGCAGCAAATGCAAAGGTAGCGGGACACGAATTTCACCTGAGTAAACCGATTTATTCACGCATTCGATAACTTGCGCGACACCCTTTAACTTGCCCTTAGGGTTTGCTACAATTACCGGATCATCGGGTGTTGGATCATGATTTTAGTCGGACGCAAGTTGACCCGTTTCACGACGCTCCGCTAACGGGGAAGTCTTATGCGCAAAGTTCAGGAGTTGATGAACGTATTATCCATGTTTTTCTTCGTCGCCTGCGCGGCGATTTTGACGTGCTCGATGATTGCGTCTACGGCTTACTCGCTCTTCTTGTACCTGTTTTACGGATTTGAACTTCCTCAGGCGGCCATGTCCGGCTTTGACCTTCTGTTCAAACTCATCATGTGCGCCATTGCTGCCCTGGTCATGTCCATTTTCTGCCGCGCGGTGGCGCGCCTGAGCGCGGAGATGGTGGAAGCCCCAGTCGCCCTGAAGCCCTCCCTTCAGCGCAAGTCGGCGTCCAAATAGAGGTCGTCCGCCCGGCTGCGGCGGTCTGTCGCCAAACCAGGGCACCGGCCCGGTGGACTGCCCCCCGCATTCCAGGCCCTTTTTCCCCTCGATGCGCATTGACGGTGGCGCCGCCAGCCCGTAACGCCTGGGAAGGCTGGGCGTGAGGCGGGAACCATGATCTTCAAACGGGATTTGCGGCGTGTGCGGGTTGCTCTCACGTCGCGGATCTTCTGGCAGCGTCGATTCGTCTTCCTTCTGGGTGCGGTGGGGGTTGGACTTGCCTCGGTCCTGTTCGCCGCCGCTGCCGATCGCGGGCAGGAGCTGTATGTCGTCATCGCGCACGAGGTGCCCTACGCGCTGCTGATCGTGACGCCGGTCGGCTTCGGCCTGTTCGCCCATCTCACCGCCCGCTATTTCGACGGCGCCCAGGGCAGCGGGATCCCGCAAGCCATCTCCGCGCGCCGCTCGAACGATCCCGCTCATCGCGCCCGGCTGCTCAGCGTGAAGGTGACCCTGGGCAAAGTCGCCCTCACCATCGCCGGCCTCGCCGTGGGCGCCTCCATCGGCCGGGAGGGGCCGACCGTGCAGCTGGGCTGCGCGATCATGGTTATTCTCGCGGGATTCGTCGGCATCGGCCGCGCCAACGGCCTGATCCTCGCGGGTGCCGCGGCCGGCATCGCCGGCGCCTTCAACACGCCGCTCGCCGGCATCATGTTCGCCATCGAGGAGATGGCTAAATCCTACGACAAGCGCCTCTCCGGCATGATTTCCTACGCCGTGGTCATTTCCGGCATGGTGAGCCTGCTGCTGGTCGGCCAATATTCCTATTTCGGCGCCATTCCGGGGGAAGCCTTTCCCCAGCAGATCGGATGGACGGCGGTCGCCGCCTGCGCGATCATGGGCGGCATCGCCGGCGCCATTTTCTCGCGCGGGCTGGTGGCCCTCTCGTTCGCCAATAGCGGCATGATCGGCCGCCTGAAGCGCCGGCCCTGGCTGTATGGGGGCCTGATCGGCCTCATCGTGGCGGTGCTCGCCGTCACGACGGAGGGCTTCGCCGGCGGCTCGGGCTATGCGCCCACCCGCGACCTGCTGGAACAGGGCATCACCCATCCCTGGTGGTATGCCCCGATCAAGCTCGTGACCACGCTGCTGTCGTCAGCGGCGGGGATTCCCGGCGGGCTGTTTTCGCCCTCCCTCTCCGTGGGTGCAGGCTTTGGCGCGGCGCTGTCCGGCCTTCTGCCCCATATCGATGTGCGCGCGCTCGCGATGCTCGGAATGGTGGCCTATTTCGCCGGCGTGGTTCAGGCGCCGCTGACTGCCTTCGTCATCGTCATGGAGATGACCAACGAGGTCCACCTGGTGGTGCCGCTGCTGGCCACGGCCCTGCTGGCCGCCGGCCTCTCGCGTCTCCTGGCGCCGGAGCCGCTCTATCACGCGCTGTCCTATGCCTACGATCCCAAGCCCGTCTCGCCCCCGCCGACACGCCCAGCCGCCCCCTGAACCCGCGTGACGATGTCGGCGCGGCTCAGGCCAGCTGCGCGTCAGCCGTGGCGAGCAGCGCGGGAAAGGCATCGCCCGCCAAGGCGGCATATTCGCGCGCACGCTGATCGGTGACGGGATCGCGGCGTGCGAGCACGGCGTCGGGATGGCCGGGATGCACCATGACGAGGCCGCCGTCGGGAAGCCCCGCGATGAAATGGGCGAGCAGCGCCGCGAAATCGTGCCCTGGGCCGAAATCATAGGCGCCGGCGAACCCGCTGTTGGTCGGCAAGCCCCGCGCCCGCGCCTGCGCCTTCAGCCCGGTGGCGAACAGGCCGAGCAGCCGGGCCTTGGCATCGAAGCCAAGGCGCGCTTTTGCGGCCGGCGTGCAGTCGCGCACCAAGGCCCCGGGCGCATGGCGTGCCGTCGCTTCCAAGACCACGTCCCGGATGCCGGGAAGAAGGTGCACATGCTGATGCCCGTCCACATGGGCGGGCGGGCGGCCGAAGGCGGCATGGAAGGCCTGGAACTGGGCCTCCACCTCCGCGCGCACCGCCGCCACGTCCAGCCGGCCGGTAAGCGCATGCCCGACGAGCGCCCGCAGCGGCGCGAAAACCGCGCCGCCGAGCGGATCGGCGGCGAGCGGGGCAAATCCGCCCGTGAAAGTGACATGCAGCCCGATGCTGGCGGAGGCCGGGGTGGGCTTCGCCCGCAGGGTCTCATCCAGCCACGCGGCCTCCTCGGCGAGGCCGGGAAACACGGTCATCACCGAGGTGGCGTTCAGCCGGCCCATGGCCAGAAGCGCACGGATCGCCGCCGACACGCCCGGCGCGAGGGCATAATCGTCCGCACAGATCCAGATGGATTTCACGGCAGGATCATCGGGCGCGCGCCGACATCGCCATAATCGGCGGCGGCGGGCGCGGCCGGCTCCTCGTCATGGCGCAACGCATGGTCGGCGACGAAATAGACCGGGCGCGCTTTGATCTCCGAGAGGATGCGCGCGATATATTCGCCCATCACGCCGATCACCAGCAATTGCACGCCGCCGATCACCATCAGGCCGACCACAAGCGAAGGGTATCCCGGCACCGGAATGCCCCAGAACAGGCGCTCGATCACGATCCACACGCCATACAGGAAGGCGATGCCGGCAAGCACCGCGCCCACCAGGCCGGCCAGCCGCAACGGGGCGGGGGAGAACGAGGTGAGCGCTTCCATGGAGAGGCTCAGCAGGCGGAAGAAGCTCCAGCTGCTGGAACCGTGGGTGCGCCCCGCGGGCCGATAGGGCACCGCGATCTGCCGAAAGCCGATCCAGCTCGACAGGCCCTTGAAGAAGCGGTTGCGCTCCGGCAGGCGGCGCAGGGCCGCCGTGGCGCGCGGCGAAAGCAGGCGGAAATCCGCCGCATCCTCGGGAATGCGCGTGGAGGCGCCGAAATTCAACAGCTTGTAGAACACCTTGACGAACCAGCGCCGGGAGGCCGCCTCATCCATGCGGTCGGCTTTGACCGCATAGGGCACGTCATAGCCTTGGTCCTTCCAGAGGCCGACGAAAGTTTCGATCATTTCCGGCGGATGCTGGCCGTCGCCGTCCATGAACAACAGCGCATCGCCGCGCGCATGGTCCAGCCCGGCGAGCAAGGCGGCTTCCTTGCCGAAATTGCGCGAGAGGGCCACCACCTGCACATCGACGCCCAAGGCCGGCAATTCACCGGCCACGGTGGCGCAGGCGTCGCGGCTGCCGTCGTCCACATAGACGATCTCGATCCGCATGCCGCGCGCGCGAGCCACCGCCTGGGCGCAGGCGCTGAGCTTGGCGTGAAAGGTCGGCAGGCCATCCGCCTCGTTATAGACCGGAACGACGATGCTGAGGTCGGGTGTCATGGGAAAGCCGCCCTTGGCGCCGCTGGCTATTTTCACCCGTTTAGCCGGGATCGGGGGGATAGGCGAGAGACTCGACATTTTTTTAGTGCTTCCCCCGGCGCTGTCCATAGACGCGGTCGCCTCCCCCGGGCGGCCGCGTTTTCCATTTCAGATGTTGATATCCGACGCGCGGTGGAAATTTGCGGCGGGTCAATGAAGGAATTGTGGCCAATACTTAAGCTGAATTAAATGTCGTGGACACGAGCTAAGGTCGTGTCGCCGACACGGCTGGAGCCGGATCTGCCCATATTGAAATCGCCTTGGGTGTTTCAATATGGGCAGTGAATCCGCCTCTATTCAGTAAGTTAGAGGGCGATTCACCGCCCATATGGAACCACTTGGTGGTTCCATATGGGCGGATCGCGCTCAAGGAGAGGCCACTTCCGATGATCCGGGACATTCTCGTCAATCTGACCAACGGCGGCGCGCGTGATGCGGCCGGCGAATTTGCCATTCACCTCGCGGCCCGCCTGTCCGCCAACCTCACCGGCCTTGCGGTGACCTATGAAATGGAAGTGCCGCCCTTTTACATGGGCGCCCTGCCGACCGATTTCATCGATGCGCAGATCAAGGAAAATGAGGAAGCAGCCCTGAAGGCGGCGGAACGTTTCGCCCACGAAGCCGCGGCGGCGGGGATCATCTATGAAACGCGCACGCTCAGCGCCTCGCTCGGCATCGCTGCGAATCGCTTCGCCAGCATGGCCCGCCTGTTCGATCTGACAGTGGTCGCCCAGCCCGATCCCGACCGTCCCGGCCCGGAAGAGGTGATCGCCGAGACCGTGCTGATGGACAGCGGCCGTGCGGTACTGCTGGTGCCCTACGTGCAGACGACGCCGCTCGGCACCGGCCGTGCGGTGATCGCGTGGGACGGCAGCCGCGCCGCCGCCCGCGCCCTCAACGAAGGCATGCCCCTTCTGCATCTGGCCAAGACCATCGAGGTGCTCTCGGTCATGCGCGGCAATGAGGACGAAGAGAGTGCCGAGGGCTGCGCCGAGGTGGCCCGCCATCTCGCCCGCCACGGCCTCAAGGCGGGCGTGCACAAGCTGCACATCGGCCCGGGGCAGAAGGTGGCCGACACGATCCTGAACGAAGTGTCCGACCAGGGCGCGGATTTCGTCATCATGGGCGGCTATGGCCATTCCCGGCTGAAGGAGCTGGTGATGGGCGGCGTCACCCGCGAGATCCTCGACACCATGACGGTGCCGGTGCTGATGGCCCATTGAGGCCCAAGGCCGCGCGAACGGCCAGGCAGCGAACGCCCGGGACAGCGAAGCTGAAACGAAAAACGGCGCCTTGAAGGGCGCCGTTTCTGTTCAGAGGCAGGGCACGTTAGAGGAGAGCGCACCGCGCCAACGCGCGTCACTCGCCCTTCTTGGAGCCGCCGAGCTTGGCGAACACGGTTTCCAGATCCAGCGATTCGCGACGGCCGCTCGGCGCGTGATCGGTGTCGTATTCGTCCTGGCGGGTCGTGACGTCGGCGGGCAGAAGGGTCGCGCCCTTGTCCTCGCCGGCCGGCGTGGCGGGCCGGTCCTTCGCGGCGCGCTGGACTTCCATGTCCAGGTCGATCTGGCTGCACAGGCCGAGAGTCACCGGGTCCATCGGGGTGAGCGCCGCCGAATTCCAGTGGGTGCGCTCCTTGATCTGCTGGATCGTCGCCTTGGTGGTGCCGACGAGGCGGATGATCTGCGCGTCCTTCAATTCGGCATGGTTGCGGATCAGCCACAGGATCGCGTTCGGGCGATCGTGGCGGCGCGACACCGGGGTGTAGCGCGGACCCTTGCGGCGCTTCTGCTCCGGCAGGCGCACCTTGGATTCCTGCAATTTCAGCCGGCGGCTCTCGTTCTTCTCCGCAAGGTCGATTTCCTCGCGCGTAAGCTGGCCGTTGGAGATGGGATCGAGCCCCTTGATTCCCTGCGCGACTTCGCCGTCGGCGATGCCCTTCACTTCCAGCGGGTGAAGTTTGCAAAAATCACCGATCTGCTCGAACGTGAGCGCGGTATTCTCCACCAGCCAAACGGCCGTCGCTTTCGGCATCAGCGGGGTGTTGGGTGACATGGGCTGCCTCTGAAGCTTCTCTTAGGTGGACATTCACGACATCTGGGGCGCAAATCTGCGCGAGGTCGCTCCGGGTCGGGAGCGAACCGCGGATGTCTCACGATGTCCGGGATGTCCTTAACATAAGCGCCTGTGCGTTCTTATGCAAATGCTCCCCTGCGGGAGCGTGCGAACCGGCCCCCGCCGGCCGCGCCGCTTGACAGGCGGGGTGCCGGCGAGGCTTTTCAGCGTCTGAACCCTGGAACACATGAATCATGGAAGAAAAGCCCCCGCTCCGTGTCCTGCTCTGCGCCCCGCGCGGTTTCTGCGCCGGCGTCGTGCGTGCCATCGACGCGGTGGAACGGGCGCTGGAGATCCATGGCGCGCCGGTCTATGTGCGCCACGAGATCGTGCATAATAAGTATGTGGTGGAAGGGCTTAAGAACAAGGGCGCGATCTTCGTGCGCGAGCTGGACGAGATTCCTCCCACCAGCGCGCCGGTGATCTTCTCCGCCCACGGGGTCGCGAGATCGGTGCCGGAAGATGCCGCCGCGCGCAATTTCTTCGCCATCGATGCCACCTGCCCGCTGGTCACCAAGGTGCATCGCGAAGCGCAGGTGCACCACAAGAAGGGCCGCGACATCCTGCTGATCGGCCACAAGGGCCACCCGGAAGTGGTGGGCACCATGGGGCAGTTCGACCCGGGCGTGGTCACGCTGATCGAGACCGCCGAGGATGCGCACGCCTTCACCCCGCGCGATCCCAACAATCTCGCCTATGTGACGCAGACCACGCTTTCCATCGACGACACGGCGGAAATCGTCGCGATCCTCACGGAGCGCTTCCCGGCGACCGTCGCGCCCCACAAGGAAGACATCTGCTATGCCACCACCAACCGCCAGGAAGCGGTGAAGACGGTGGCGCCCAAGGTGGATGCCATGGTGGTGGTGGGCGCGCCCAATTCCTCCAATTCCCAGCGCCTGCGCGAAACCGCCGCGCGGGAGGGATGCAATGTCGCCGTGCTGGTGCAGCGCGCCGCGGACATCGACTGGCCAAGCTTTGAAGGCATCTCCAGCCTCGGCGTGACCGCCGGCGCCTCCGCGCCCGAGGTGCTGGTGGAAGAAATCCTCGATGCGTTTGCGGAGCGTTACACATTGCATGTCGAGACCGTGACCGCCGCCCAGGAAGACGTGTTCTTTCCCCTGCCCCGCGCCCTGCGCCCCGACGCGGCGGAATAGAGCGTGGCTGTCTATACTGACGTCTCGGCCACGAGCCTTGCCGAATTCCTTGAACGCTACGATATCGGCACGCTGGTATCCTTCCACGGCATCGCCGAGGGCGTGGAGAACTCGAACTTCCTGCTGCAAACCAGTCGCGGCACTTTCATTCTCACCTTGTATGAGAAACGGGTGGACCCGGCGGACCTGCCGTTCTTCATCGGCCTGATGCAGCATCTGGCCGCGCGCGGCCTGTCCTGCCCCGAGCCGGTGGCCGGGCGCGACGGCTCCATGCTGGGCGAACTGGCTGGCCGTCCGGCGGCGATCGTCACGTTTTTGCGCGGGGTTTCCGTGCGCCGGCCCACCGCCGCCCATTGCGGGCAATTGGGCGAGGCGCTGGCGCGGTTGCACCTCGCCGGTGCGGATTTTGCGCTGAAGCGGCCGAACGCCCTGTCCGTCTCCGGCTGGCGCCCGCTGTTCGAAGCCGCCCGCGCGCGCGCCGACGAGGTCGTCCCCGGCCTCGCCGAGACCATCGGCGCCGAGCTTTCCGAGCTGGAGGGCGCGTGGCCGCACGGCCTGCCCGCAGGCGTCATCCACGCCGACCTGTTCCCGGACAATGCCTTCTTCCTGGACGATCGGCTCTCCGGCATCATCGACTTCTATTTCGCCTGCACCGATCTTTATGCCTATGACGTCGCGGTGTGTCTGAACGCCTGGTGCTTCGAGCAGGATGGCGCCTTCAATGCCACCAAGGGCCGGGCGCTTCTGGCAGGCTACCAGGGGGTGCGCGAGCTGACCCCTGGAGAAGTCGAAGCCCTGCCCCGCCTCGCGCGCGGTGCCGCCTTGCGCTTCCTGCTGACACGTCTCGTGGACTGGCTGAACGTGCCCGAGGGCGCTCTGGTGCGCCCCAAGGACCCGCTGGAATATCTGCGCAAGCTGCGCTTCCATCGGGCCATTCACACCGCCCGCGACTATGGGCTGGCCGCATGAGCGCCCGCATTGAAATCTGGACCGACGGCGCCTGCTCCGGCAATCCGGGACCGGGCGGCTGGGGGGCGATCCTGCGCTCCGGGCCGCACGAGAAGGAACTCTCCGGCGGCGAGGCGCACACCACCAACAACCGCATGGAGCTGATGGCCGCCATCAGCGCCCTGGAGGCGCTGAAGAAGCCGAGTGCGGTGGATCTCCATACCGACAGCGAATATCTGCGCAACGGCGTGACCAAATGGGTTGCCGGCTGGCGTCGCAACGGCTGGCGGACCGCCGACAAGAAACCGGTGAAGAACCAGGATCTCTGGGAGCGGCTCGACGCCGCCCTCGGCCGCCACGAGATTTCCTGGCACTGGGTGAAGGGCCACGCCGGCAATGAGCTGAACGAGCGCGCCGACCAGCTCGCCCGCGACGGCATGGCGCCGTTCAAGGCCGGCGGGATGGCACGGGCCGGGGTGGTTTAAACCGTCTCGCCTTTAGAGCGCGTCGTTGTCGGCGCTCCAGCCCCTCACCCGCCCGCCACGCAGGCGACCTCTCCCCGGCGCGGAGAGGTGGGGCACGATCTCTTGCCGCGCATCCTGGAAATCCCTAACCCAGCGCCGTCTCGTAGTCCCCCTCCTTGAAGCCCACGATCAGCCGGCCGCCGAGATCCAGCACCGGCCGCTTGATCATGGAGGGCCGGGCCAGCATCAGCGCCACCGCCTTGGCTTCGTCGAGGCCGGTCTTTTCGGCGTCCGGCAGCTTGCGGAATGTGGTGCCGGCGCGGTTCAGCAGCACCTCCCACCCGAGTGTGCGCACCCACGTGTCCAGCGTGGCGCGGTCGATGCCCTGGGTTTTGTAATCGTGAAAATCATAAGCGATCCCATGGGCATCGAGCCAGGCGCGCGCCTTTTTCATGGTGTCGCAATTCTTGATGCCATAGATCGTCGCCGTCGCCATGGTCCCGCCCTTTGCTGGTTGCGCGCGCTATAGCATTTCGCGCCCCGCCCCCGCACCGGGCTCGGCAGCGCCCGTCGCCCTTTTCACCGCGCCCGGCTGAAAATTAATTAAATCGCATTTTTAATTATTGATGCGAAATTATGGAGCGGCTAGCCTTTCTCCGATCACGCTGGATGCCCCTGTCATGACGCGCGCCGCGCCCATCGTTCGCCATTCGCTGCATGAAACCCTCGTGGCGCCCTTGCGGGACATGATCCTGCAAGGCGAGCTGAGGCCGGGCGAGAAAGTGCCGGAGGAGCAGCTGTGCGCGCATTTCGGCGTCTCCCGCACGCCCATCCGCGAAGCGCTGAAAGTGCTAGCGGCGGAAGGGGTGCTGCAAATCCTGCCGCATCGTGGCGCGATCGTCGCGCGCATCACCGAGGCGCAGGTGGAGGAGCTCTTCCCCATCATGGCGTCGCTGGAAGCGCTGGCCGGCACGCTCGCCTGTCGCAACGCCACCGACGCGCAGATCGCCCAGGTGCGGGCGCTGCATGACCAGATGATGGTCGATTTCCGGGCCGGAGACGAGCCCGCCTATCTCAAGCTGAACCGCCGGATCCACGACGCCACGTTTGAGATGGCGGGCAATGCGACGCTCGCCTCCTTCTATCATCAGGTGCTCACCCGCATCCACGCGTGCCGCTTCGTGATGCGCAAGAGCCCCGAACATTGGCGGCAGGCGGTGACGGAACACGAGCAGATGATCGCGGCGCTGGAAGCGCGCGACGGGCCCGCCCTGTCCAAGCTGCTGGAAGAGCATGTGACCGGCACCACCGCCGGCATCGCCCGCGAATTCATCGCCAGCGAAAGTGCCGCCGAGGGCGCTGGGCGTCGCGAGCGAACGGGCGCGGCAGGCGCCCCAGGACCCGGCCCCGCGCTTCCCACCCCTGCCCGGCGTGCGGTCGGCCGACCGCGCAAAGTCCCCGCAGAATAAGACCAGACACCGTGCGCGCCGGCGCCATCGCGCGCGGCAAAACTCGTGATTAGTGATGAGAGGCCAGGAGACCCTTCATGAGCGCACCCCCTCGTCCCGCCGCGCGGGACACCGCCGAACGCCCCGCGGTGGAGGCGCAGGCCGCGCGCCGTCATCTGCCGCTGGAAGGTGTGCGCGTGCTGGACGTCAGCCAGGTCATGGCCGGCCCCTATGCCAGCATGCTGCTGGGCGATCTCGGCGCCGACGTGATCAAGGTGGAGCCGCCGGGAACGGGCGATCAGACGCGCAGCGCCATGGGCTTCAAGATGAAGGGGCCCGACAGTATGGGCTTCCTCAACATGAACCGCAACAAACGCTCCATCGCCCTCAACCTGAAGAGCGATGCCGGGCGCGAACTCTTCTATAAGCTGGTCGAGACCGCCGACATTCTCATCGAGAATTATCGCCCCGGCGTGATGAAGAAGCTCAAGTGCGATTATGAGAGCCTCAAGGCGATCAACCCGCGCCTGGTCTATGCTTCCATCTCCGGCTTCGGCCAGACGGGCCCCTGGGCGATGCGGCCAGGCTTTGACCTGATGGCGCAGGCCATGTCGGGCGTCATGAGCGTCACCGGCCATCCGGGCGGCCCGCCGGTGAAGGCGGGCGTGCCAGTGGCCGATATCGGCTGCGGCCTGTTTGCGGTCTATGCGGTGCTCGGCGCCTATATCGGCCGCACGCATACGGGCGAAGGGCAATATATCGACGCATCCCTGTTCGAGGCGGCCCTCGCCTTCTCGGTGTGGGACACCAGCGAATATTGGGGCACCGGCAAGGAGCCCACGCCGCTCGGCACCGCCAACCGCATGAGCGCGCCCTATCAGGCGGTGCGGTCCAAGGATGGCTATTTCGTCATGGGCGCCACCAATCAGAAGCTCTACCGCGCCCTGTGCGAAAATCTCGGCCGGCCCGACTTGATCGACGATCCACGGTTCCACGACATTTCGGCCCGGCTCGCCAATCGCGAGGCGCTGATCGAGGAATTGGAGACAGTGTTCGTCACCCGCACCTCGGAGGACTGGGTGGAAAGCCTGCTGGCGGTGGGCATTCCCGCCGGCCCCATGTATTCCTATCCCCAGGCCTTCGAGAGCGCCCACGGGCAGCATCGCAACATGCGCATGGACGTGCCCCACCCCATCGAGGGCACGGTCCCCAACATCGGCTTTGCCGTGAAGCTCCAGGGCACCCCGCAGCAGGTGCGGCTGCATCCCCCACTGCTTGGCGAGCACACTGAGGCTATTCTCGGTGAATTGGGCGTGGTCGGCGCAGCCGTGGACGCCCTGCGCACCGGAGGAGCCTTCGCGCCATGAACGATACCCTGACCGCCGCGGCCACGTCCGCGGGCGATACTGGCACCGTGCGGCTGGAGATCGCCGGGCCGATCGCCCGTCTCACCTTCGACCGGCCCCGCGCGCACAACGCCATGACCTGGCACATGTATGAGGAGATGGCGCAGGCATGCGCCCTGCTCGCCACCAAGGCCGATACGGTGCGCGTGGCCGTGCTGCGCGGTGCCGGCGGCAAGGCCTTCGTGGCCGGCACGTCGATCGATCAGTTCCGCGCCTTCGTCGACGGCGAAGACGGCATCGCCTATGAGGCGAAGGTGGAGGGCTTCATCGGCGCGCTGGAGCGCCTGCCCATGCCCACCGTCGCCGTCGTCGAAGGTCTTGCGGTGGGCGGTGGCATGGTGATTTGCAACGTCTGCGATTTCCGCGTGGCGACACCGGGCGCACGGTTCGGCATACCCATCGCCCGCACGCTGGGAAACTGCCTTTCGGCGGCGAACCTGCGCCGCCTCACCCAGACGCTGGGCCTGCCCGTTGTGAAGCGCATGCTGCTGGCGGCAGAGCTGATGCCGGCCGAAAGCCTGCCGGCCGGCTATGTGAGCGTGGTCGCGCCCGAGGCGCTGGACGCTCATGTGAACGCGATGTGCACGCGCATCGCGTCCCAGGCGCCCGTCACCATGCGCGTGACTAAGGAAGCCTTGCGCCGCCTCGGCGACGATCTCGACCCGGAGGACGGCGACCTGGTCCGTGCCGCCTATGGCAGCGCCGATTTCCAGGAGGGCGTTGACGCCTTCACCTCCAAGCGCCCACCGGTCTGGCGCGGCGTGTAGCCACCGCGCGACGTTCTTGAAATCGAAAATAAACATGCCCGGCGGTTCGCCGGGCATGCGTTTTTCGGAGGGCGCCGCTTAGCGCAGGACGTCGAGCGCGGCCGCCGGCGTTTCGATGGAGAAAGTCTTCATCGCCTTGGCGTCGAGATCGGCCTTCGTCAGGTCGAGCACCTGCGTCTGGCTGTTCTGGTAGGTACGCAAATAGAAGCGCTTCGTCTTCAGATCAGAGACGGCGCTCCATTCCGTGGTCTCCACCCCGGCGACGCCGCCGCCGGCCTGGCTGTCCGCCGCCGTGCGCACAACACCCGGCGCGATATCGAACGTATTCAGCAGGTGGAACGCAAGATCCACGGCATCCGAACTCTTGGCGAGCGGAGGCGCCGCGCGGCTATATTGGAACGCCCGCACGAAGCGCGACGGCGAGGATACGTCCCCCGGCAGGCCCACCGCGCCCGACCCGGTGCTCGGCGGTGCGATCGTCAGGCCGCCGATGGTGATCGGCTTAGGATCATAAGCCGAGAGGTTCAGATAATTGCCGAGATTGGCGATGTGCCATTCGAAGCGCGGCGCATTGGTGAGCACGCCGGTCGGGTTGTCGTGCATGTGAAGCACGCCGCCGATATATTCGATGACCAGGCTTTTCCCGCCGACATCGTGCAGCGTCACATGCAGCGGCGCCGGCATTTTCAGCACCGATTGCAGAGCCTTGTTGACCTTGATCTTGGGCAGCGCAACCTTGACTTCCTCCACCGTGGCAAAATTCGTCAGCAGATAGAGCAGCAGTTCATAGGACGCGATCGAAGTCTTGGCATCGGCCGGCGCAACCTCCTGATAATCGGCAAGTCCCGGCAGATAGAGCATGCCGCCGGCAAGGCCCGCCTCGTTGAGGCCGTCCACCAGGACCGGCAAGCCGAGCCCGTTGAGGCCGACGGCGCCATATTTCGTGGTCCACGGCAGGCCCGCATTGGCGGTCCCGTCCGGCGCGGTGCCCGCGAGGGCGAGCTTGCGCGGCACCACCATGAATTGCGATTGCATGGGCAGGCCGAATTCCATGGTGCGCCCATAGACGAAACCACCGTCATTGGAATGCAGCAGGAAAGATGTGCAGGCATTCGCCTGCTGTATCGGCAGCACCACCGCCGCCATCAGGGCAAATGCGGCGGCCGTCGACCGGGTGAGGCGGGAAAGCATGTGGAGCCTCCTTGGCGCGGCCGACTGGCCGCTATCGGAGCATAAGCGTCGTCATTGTTGCTGCCCAGGGGACAAGGAATGCTAATTCTTGCGGGGTCCTGAAGGTCAGAAATGTTTGGAAACGGGCGGCACGGTGATTCTCTTTTCGGCATCGCGCCGGCTTCACATTTACGTTTGGTCAATCGTATTGATACAGAGATGCCGCAGAATTCGATGACCGGAACGCGCGAAGATCAACGTTGAATGGTAGATTGACACCCGTTTCTGCGATGCGCATATCCTGACGCAATCCGCCCTCGCTCCCGCTTCCGACGCCCGCGATCGGGACGGGGAAATATCGACGGCATAAAGGGTTGCGGCTAGACCGTCGGGAGCGGAAACACGAAGATTACCTCACGCAAAGTCTCC
Organism: Rhizobiales bacterium 32-66-11; assembly: GCA_002304505.1. GTDB lineage: Bacteria > Pseudomonadota > Alphaproteobacteria > Rhizobiales > Xanthobacteraceae > NCEH01. The sequence goes on from NCEH01000059.1 coordinate 31,830, forward strand.
GCCAACGGGCCTTCCACCTGTGTCTTCGCGGCACCGGGAGACCCGCTTCTCTTCCGGGGAGCATGCATGATTCATGCGTTGCCATTTTAACGCGAAAAACGAGCAAGACTTGCGGTTGTCAATGAGATGAGGCAATAAAGCATCACTCAAGAATAAGGACGACTTCATTGACCGACGAATCCAACCCCGCCTTGAATGCAATATATGTGGAGCTCGCTGCAGAGATCGTCGCGGCCTACGTCAGCAATAATTCGGTGGCGGCAAGCGAGATCGCGAGCCTGATCGAAACCGTCCACACCTCCATCTCCAACCTCACGCAGACCGCCAAGGAACCGGAAGTGGTGCCGCTGACTCCCGCGGTCAGCGTCCGGAAATCGGTGACGCCCGATTACATCATCTGCCTGGAAGACGGAAAGCAGTTCAAGTCGCTGAAGCGCCACCTGCGCACGCGTTACGACCTGACCCCCGAAGAGTACCGCGCGAAGTGGGGCCTGCCGAGCGACTATCCCATGGTTGCTCCGAACTATGCTGCCGCCCGTTCCGAACTGGCCAAGGCCTCCGGCCTCGGCCAGCTGCGCAAGACCGCCGCTGCCGCCCCCGTGGCCGCCAAGCCGGCTGCCAAGCGCCGCGCCCCGGCCAAGAAGAGCTGAAGTCGAATCCCTGAAAAGGCGGCGCGGGCGTCACAGCCCGCGCCGCCTTTTTATTTGCCCGGCCCGCATTGCGCAATCCAGGTCCGCAATTTTTGAACCGCCGCGCTGTTTATACTGACTCCAAATAAAGCTGCGAAATTCTCCGACCGGGATCAGCCCCCCGCTCCCCGCGGCGCACGATGCCCGGCATTCTCACGTCCGCACCGGATCGTCTTCACCGGACCGTCTGCACCGGATCGTCACGCAGCGGCGCGGGATCATCCACCGGCTCGGGATCGGGGAAAGGATCGCGTCGAGGCTCACGGCGCGGATCATCGTCCGGCAAGGGCGGCAGATCCGGTCCGGGCTCGGGCACATCCTCGGGATCGCCGATGGGATCGATGGGCGGGCCGGGAGGCCGTGGCGGCCGGCTCGGATCTGGCGTGCCGGGGAACGGCCCTGCGTGTGAGCCGGAGCCGCGCAGCGGTGCCGGAACGTGCTCCAGGGGATGCATGGAATGTCCTTCCGCGTCTTGACCGGAAGAAACCCGTGCCGCGCGCTTGCGGTTCCCCTTCCGGCCGCGCCGGCGCGATGGGGCAAAGCGACAGTGAAGAGGATGCTGAAAAGAAAAGTGCCGGACCTCGTGAGAGGCCCGGCAAGTATCGCCGCAGAGCGGCGAACCTTCCAGAGGGGAACAGCTGCTGCACCGCACAGGATGCAAGCAGTGCAAGGACAAATTGCCCCTTCCTTGGGCAGATTGCAATGCAAAATGATCGCATGTCAGGCATGTTCCTGACGCTTGGCTAATGCGCGCCCACGCCGCGTGCACAGGCCGAAAGCGTCACAAATCAGTAACTCCAGCGCTGCGCCTTGGAGATCAGGAAGTCGCGGAACACCTGGATGCGGGCCACCGAGCGCATTTCTTGGGCATAGGTGAAATAAGCCTCAAGTTGAGGCGTTTCGCGATCGGTGAACAATTGCACCAGCGAGGTGGAATCGTCCGAGAGATAATCCGGCAAGGTGCCGATGCCCACGCCGCGCTCCACCGCCCGCTTCAGGCCCAGGACGCTATTAACTTCGAACGCCGGCACGCGCGGCGCACCGCCCTCGCGCCCGGCATGCTCAAGCCAGTTCAAGCCCTGGAAATAGCTCGGGATCGGGCCGCCCAGCAGCAGGATGCGATGCTTGTCCAGCTCGTCCAGAGTGCGCGGATGGCCGTGGCGCTTGAGATAATCCGCCGAGGCATAGGCATGGAAATGCACGGTGAACAGTTTGCGCTGCACCAGATCCGGCTGCACCGGCTGGCGCATGCGGATCGCGACATCGGCCTCGCGCATGGCGAGGTCCAACTCCTCGTCGGTGAGGATGAGCTGGATCCGGATGTCGGGATAGAGATCGACGAACTCGCCCACCCGCGCGGTCAGCCAATGGGTGCCGAGGCCGACCGTGGTGGTCACCCGAAGGTCGCCATTGGGCTTTTCCCGGCTGTCGGTGAGTTGCGCGCGCGCCGATTCCAGCTTGAGAAACACCTCGTGCGCGGTGCGATAGAGCAGTTCGCCCTGCTCGGTGAGAATGAGGCCGCGCGCATGGCGGTGGAACAGGGGAACTTTCAGTTCCTGTTCCAGCGCCGAGACCTGCCGGCTCACGGCGGATTGGGACAAACCGAGGGTCTCACCCGCATGGGTGAAGGAGCCCGCTTCGGCAGCGACGTGGAAAACCTTAAGCTTGTCCCAGTCCATGCTTGCGCCCTTACGCTGCTACTCTGCCGCCGCCGAGACCTCGTTGAGCGCAAGGAAGCGCTCCGCTTCCAGGGCCGCCATGCAGCCGCGCCCGGCGGCCGTCACCGCCTGGCGATAAATGTCGTCCGCGACATCGCCCGCGGCATAGACACCGGGCACGGAGGTCGCGGTGGAATCGGGAGCGGTCCACACATAGCCGCTGTCCTTCAGCTTCACCTGCCCCTCCACGAGACCGGTGGCCGGCGCATGGCCGATGGCGATGAACACGCCGTCGGTGCGCAATTCTGCGACCTTGTCGGTGTGCACGTCGCGCAGCTTCACCGCCGTGACGCGGGAGGGATCCTCCTCCCCCACGATCTCTTCGAGGGCGGCGTTCCACACCACATTCACCTTGGGATGGGCGAACAGGCGATCCTGGAGGATGCGCTCGGCCCGCAGCCGGTCCCGGCGATGCACCAGGGTGACCTTGGAGGCGAAATTGGTGAGGAAGAGCGCCTCTTCCACGGCCGTATTGCCGCCGCCGACCACCACCACTTCCTTGCCGCGATAGAAAAAGCCGTCGCAGGTGGCGCAGGCGGACACGCCGAGGCCGCGATAGGTCTCCTCCGACGCGATGCCGAGCCAGCGCGCCTGCGCGCCGGTGGCGAGGATCACCGTCTCGGCCGCATAGACTGCGCCCGACTCGGTCACGAGGCGGAACGGGCGGTGCGACAGATCGAGGCTGGAGACGTGGTCGGAAACGATTCGCGTGCCGACGTGCTCGGCCTGGGCGCGCATCTGATCCATCAGCCAGGGACCCTGGATGACGTCGGCGAAGCCCGGATAATTTTCCACGTCGGTGGTGATGGTGAGCTGGCCGCCGGGCTGGATGCCCTCGATGAGAACGGGTTCCAGCATGGCGCGGGCGGCATAGATGGCAGCGGTATATCCAGCGGGGCCGGATCCGATGATCACGACCTTTACATGCTGGGCGGATGCGTGGTGAGCAGGCATGGCAACCTCGAACCGGAGCAGTCTCCCCGCTTGCGAGGGCTGCAAGGGCCGAGACCGCCTCTCTCCGCGCCTTCCCTGGCGCGAGCTATGCGTGAATGTAGGGACAGCCGCGCTGTCCCACAAGGCACTGCCTGCACCCGAATAGGGTTCAGGATGGATGTCCCCAGCCGACTGGCGAAATATTATTTCGTTGCGTGCCGACGCGGCTACACTAAGGTGCGGCGCAAACGCCCCGAAGGAGTGATCCCTTGACCTCTCATCTCGACGCCGTGGACTGGAAAATCCTGGCCGAGCTGCAACGAGACGGGCGCATGACCAATGTGGAGCTGTCCCGCCGCGTGGGGATTTCCGCTCCGCCGTGCCTGCGCCGCGTGCGCGGACTGGAGGAAGAAGGCATCATCCAGGGCTATCGCGCGCTGCTGGACGAAAAGCGCCTGGGCTATGACCTGATGGGCTTCGCCATGGTGCATCTCATCAGCCAGGCGGAGGTGGACCTTTCCGCCTTCCAGGACCGCATCGACAATTGGCCGCTGGTGCGCGGCGCCTGGATGCTGTCGGGAGACGTGGATTTCCTCATGCTGTGCGTGGCGCCGGACCTGCGCACGTTCCAGAATTTCGTGCTCGAGATCACCGCCGCGCCGAACGTGCGCAATGTGAAGACGGCGCTGACCCTGAAACAGGCCAAGAACGCGTCTGCCCTCTCCCAGGCCTTGCTCTGCCCCCGCGCGCAAGCGGGAGGGGAAACGGGCGTGCGAAGGACCTTGGCCGCCCACGACTGCACAAGCCCCCTCCCGCTCGCGCGAGAGGGGTGGGAGGGAAATACCCCCAGGGAGATGATCATCCCGGCCCCGCCGCCCGCTGGGCCGCAGGTGGTGCCGCGTCAGATCCAGCGCACCGAGACGATTTCGAACGAGCGGGCGCCCTTCGGCGTCACCACCTCGACGGACGCGCCCTTCTGCTTGCCGATCAGCGCGCGCGCCACCGGCGAGGAGATGGAGATGCGCCCGGCCTTGGCGTCGGCTTCGTTGTCGCCGACGATCTGCCAGACCTTCTCCTCTTCCGTGTCCTCGTCCACCAGGGTCACGGTGGCGCCGAATTTCACCGTCTCGCCGGAGAGTTTGGAGACGTCGATGATATCGGCGCGGGAAATCTTGTCTTCCAGCTCCGCGATCCGTCCCTCGTTCAGGGATTGCTGCTCCTTCGCGGCATGATATTCGGCGTTTTCCGAAAGGTCGCCGTGGGCGCGCGCTTCGGAAATCGCTGCGATGATCCTCGGACGCTCCACCTGCTGACGGTTGCGCAATTCAACTTCCATGGCGGCAAAGCCGGCCTGGGTCATGGGAATCTTGTCCATGGGTCCTTCGTAGAACCTCCTAGAAACGGAGCGACTCACTGGTCGCCCGCCGGTGGGAATGGCCCAACCGGCGCTGAATATGATACCGCAAGCGCGCGACGATCACCGTCTCGGTTTACGGCGCGCCTTCAAGCAGTCATGCCGATCGCGCGCGCGGGCCTTTTGTCCCGCACGTTCGAAAGGGCTGAGCCCTCAGGATACGGACACCTTGTCCGCGGCCTTCGATGCACCGACGCCGAAATAGCTTTGCAGCGCGCGCACCTGGAGATCGCCGCCCACATAGGCCTTGACCCCCTGCGCCGCTGCTACGGCTCCTGATAGCGTGGTGTAATATGGCACTTTGTGCAAGAGGGCCGACCGGCGCAACGAGCGGCTGTCCGCAAGCGCCTGTGCACCCTCCGTAGTGTTGAACACCAATTGCACTTCCCCGTTCTTGATCGCGTCCACGATATGCGGGCGGCCTTCGAGCACCTTGTTGATCTTGCCGGCGATGATGCCGTGTTCTTCCAGATAGCGCTGGGTGCCGGAGGTGGCGATCACCCGGAAGCCCAGATCCTGGAGCAAACGCACGGTGGGGAGAATGCGTTCCTTGTCGCTCTCCTTCACCGAGACGAACACCGTGCCGGCCTTGGGCACCTTGGTGCCGCCGCCGATCTGGCTCTTGGCGAAGGCGACGCCATAATCGGTGTCGAGCCCCATCACCTCGCCGGTGGAGCGCATCTCCGGGCCGAGCACCGTATCGACACCGGGGAAGCGCGCGAACGGGAACACGGCTTCCTTCACCGCGATGTGGTTCATGTTCTGCTTCTCGAGATCGAAGCTCGACAGCTTCTCGCCCGCCATCACCCGCGCGGCGATCTTGGCGATGGGCACGCCCACCACCTTGGCCACGAACGGCACCGTGCGCGAGGCGCGCGGATTGACTTCGAGCACATAGATGTCGTCGCCCTTCAGGGCGTATTGCACATTCATCAGCCCGACCACGCCGAGCGCCAGCGCCAAAGCGGAGGTTTCCTCCTCCAGGCGCTTGATCATCTCCTGCGAGAGCGAATGGGGCGGGAGCGAGCAGGCGCTGTCGCCGGAATGGATGCCGGCTTCCTCGATATGCTCCATGATGCCGGCGACGAACACCTCCTTGCCGTCGCAGAGCGCATCCACGTCCACCTCGATGGCGTCCGAGAGATAGCGGTCGAACAGCAGCGGGTTCTTGCCCAGCACCGTGTTGATCTGGCCCGTCTTGTCGTTGGGATAGCGCGCCTTCACATCCTGCGGCACGAGGCCGGGAAGGGTCTCCAGCAGATAATCGCCGAGCTGGCCCTCCTCGCGGATGATCTGCATCGCCCGTCCGCCGAGCACATAGGACGGCCGCACCACCAGCGGGAAGCCGAGCTGGGCTGCGACGATGCGGGCCTGTTCCACCGAATAGGCGATGCCGTTGTCCGGCTGGCGCAGCTTGAGCTGGTTCAGCAGGCGCTTGAAGCGGTCGCGGTCCTCGGCGAGGTCGATGGCGTCGGGCGAGGTGCCGAGGATCGGCACGTTGGCCTGTTCCAGCGCATGGGCAAGCTTCAGCGGGGTCTGGCCGCCGAACTGCACGATCACGCCGACCAGCGTGCCGCAGGTGCGCTCGCGCTCGATCAGCTCCAGCACATCCTCGGCGGTCAGCGGTTCGAAATAGAGCCGGTCCGAAGTGTCGTAATCGGTGGAGACGGTCTCGGGATTGCAATTGACCATGATGGCTTCATAGCCGGCTTCCTTCAGCGCGAAGGCGGCATGGCAGCAGCAATAGTCGAATTCGATCCCCTGCCCGATCCGGTTCGGGCCGCCGCCGAGGATGACCACCTTCCTGGCATCGGAGGGCCGCGCTTCGTCGGCGGGCGCGGCGCCGAACGGGCGCTCGTAGGAGGAATACATATAGGCCGTGGGCGAGGCGAACTCCGCCGCGCAGGTGTCGATGCGCTTATAGACCGGGCGCACGTCGAGCGCCTGCCGGCGCGCACGCACGTCGCCTTCGCCCATGCCGGCGAGGCTTGCCAGGCGCGCGTCCGAGAAGCCCATGCTCTTCAGCCCGCGCAACGCGCCGGGCGTGGTGGGCAGGCCGAAGCGGCGAACCTTATCCTCGGCTTCCACGATGCCGCGGATCTCGGCCAGGAACCAGGGGTCGATCTTGCAGGCGGAATGAATCTGCTCGTCGCTCATGCCGACGCGCATGGCCTGCGCCACATAGAGCAGGCGGTCGGGCGTGGGCGTGCCCAGCGCCGCGCGTACGGCATTCTTGTCGTCGCCATGGCCGAGCCCGCCGATCTCGATCTCGTCGAGCCCGGTGAGGCCGGTTTCCAGCGAGCGCAAAGCCTTCTGCAAGCTCTCCTGGAAGGTGCGGCCGATGGCCATGGCCTCGCCCACCGACTTCATGGAGGTGGTGAGCGTGGTGTCGGCGCCGGGGAATTTCTCGAACGCGAAGCGCGGGATCTTGGTGACCACATAGTCGATGGTCGGCTCGAACGAGGCCGGGGTCGCGCCGCCGGTAATATCGTTCTCGATCTCGTCCAGCGTGTAACCAACGGCGAGGCGCGCCGCGACCTTGGCGATCGGGAAGCCGGTGGCCTTGGAGGCCAGCGCCGAGGAGCGCGACACGCGCGGGTTCATCTCGATCACGATCATGCGCCCGTCCTCGGGGTTGATCGCGAACTGCACGTTCGAGCCGCCAGTCTCCACGCCGATTTCGCGCAGCACCGCAAGCGATGCGTCGCGCATGATCTGATATTCCTTGTCGGTCAGCGTCAGCGCCGGCGCCACCGTGATGGAATCACCGGTGTGCACGCCCATCGGGTCGATGTTCTCGATGGAGCAGATGATGATGCAATTGTCCGCCTTGTCGCGGACAACCTCCATCTCATATTCCTTCCAGCCGAGCACGCTCTCTTCAATGAGCACCTCGCTGGTGGGCGAGGCATCAATGCCACGCTCGACGATCTCGATGAATTCGGCCTTGTTGTAGGCGATGCCGCCGCCGGTGCCGCCCATGGTGAAGGACGGGCGGATGATGGCCGGCAGGCCGACGATATCGAGCGCGTCCAGGGCCTGCGCCAGGGTCTTGATCTGGCGCGAGGTGGGCGTGTCGAGGCCGATCTTGGTCATGGCCTCGCGGAACAGCTCGCGATCCTCGGCCTTGTCGATGGCCTCGGCGGTGGCGCCGATCATCTCCACGTCGAACGTTTCGAGCGTGCCCATGCGTTTCAGCGACAGGGCGCAATTCAGCGCCGTCTGGCCGCCCATGGTGGGCAGGAGCGCGAATCCGCCGGGGCGGACATAGCGTTCCTTCTCGATGATCTTGGCGACGATCTCCGGCGTGATCGGCTCGATATAGGTGGCGTCCGCCATGTCCGGATCGGTCATGATGGTCGCGGGGTTGGAGTTCACCAGGACGACCCGGTAGCCCTCTTCCCTCAGCGCCTTGCAGGCCTGGGTTCCGGAATAATCGAACTCGCAGGCCTGACCGATGACGATGGGGCCGGCGCCGATGATCAGGATGGTGGAAATATCTGTGCGTTTCGGCATCTGATCCTGTGCGGCTCGCGCATTTTACCGGGCGCGCAAAAAAGGACGCGTTGGTGACGCGTCCTGGGTACACCCGGATCAGCTTGTTGGCGGAGGATTTCCCCGCGATTGGGGCCTCCCTTAAACCAGTTTCACGCAAGGGGGAAGGGCGGGCATGTGCAAACACCGCGCGGGGGCGCGATAGCACCCCGCCTTCCACAGCGCGCCACGGCTCGTGCGCGCTGCCCCAGCCCTCGGCGTGCGGGGAGCCGGGGCAGCGCGATCGCACCGAAGGGTCGGAGCTGGTTCAGAGTTTGGGTGCACTGCCCGTTTTGGCCTTGGTCTTCTTGTCCAATTCGCCGAGCAGGAAGGTATCGGTGGCAACGCTGCTCTGCCAGTCGCGCTCATTGTCGAAGGCGATAAAAGTCACCTGGGAGATGAGGTCGTCGCGCGCGCCCGGCTGGACTACAATCTTGAGACCGGCGGTGCAGCCCTTATGTGCCGGCGTGCGCGGCTGCCTCAACTGGTAGGTGCCGGGATCTTGGAACATTTCTGCGCAATTCGCGGGTGTACCGGGTTGGTAGCGCATGCTTTCCATCTGCTGCCTGCTCAGAACGGCCCTTTTTCCATCGAACCAGATGTAATAAATCTCATTGAGATAAGGCTTATATTTCAAGGTTTCCTTGCCATATTTCGCGAGCAACGCCGCCTGCAACTCTGTAAAGCTACCCTGACTTTGCGGGCCGGCATAAACAACTCTGCGCTCAATTTTGGTAGCACGCTCCGTCAATGCATTCGTTGAAAAAAATACATAATAATACTCTCGCGACCCGTCGGGATTATTTAATTCCTGGGACATGGAGGTGGTATAGGTAAAAGCAATGGTATTTCCGCGATCATCCCGCAGCCCGAGGGTGCCGCGCTTTACTTCCGGTTCCTGGGACGGATTGATCGCCTTGAGCGCGGCAAGCGTTTCTGGAACGGTGGCGCCCAGCGCGACCCCGCGAATATCCCAGACCCCATCGGCTGGCAGCGTCGCCGCCGGCGGCAGGTCCTTGATGACCGGAAACTCCGCCACAGATAAATCGACCTGTCACAGGGGCGGGGGCGAGCCCCCGCGTGACACGGTTGGGGCTGGGCAGACACAAAGGCTGGCGAACAAGCCCGAGGCGGGAAACATCGCTGCAAACGCCGCGCACGCGTTGAATTATCTCTTCCCGACGCGCTATTGGGCTTCCTTCGACCATATTTGGACGCGACGGAAGACGCCTCCATGGCCCCATGCTCCGGAGTCCGCAGTCCCGTGCCCCTGCCTTTCGGTCAGATCTTATCTCAATACCGTCCCCTGCTGATCCAGCTCGCCACCTTTCTGGGAGTCGGGTTCACGGCGCTGTTCTTCCATTTCCTGGTGTTGAGCGCGCTGGTGGAATGGGAGGTGGTGGGGCCGGTCTCCGCCTCGCTGGTGGGATTCGTGGTGGGCAGCTGCGTGACCTATACGCTCAACAGCCGTTTCACCTTCAAGTCCACCCGCTCCCACGCCGGCGCGATGCCGCGCTATTTCGCGGTCGCGGGCGTGGCGTTCGTGCTGAACGGGGTGCTCATGGACGTGTTCGTTCACCGCCTCGGCGTGTTCTATCTGCTGGCGCAATTCCTCACCAGCGCGCTGGTGCTGTGCTGGACCTTCACCGGCTACCGGGTCTGGGCCTTCGCGGAGAAACGCCCGCGACCGGAAGCCAGCTGAGCTCGCCTCAGCGGGTCGCGAGAAACGCCATGCGCGCCTGATTGTGCCCCACGTTCGGCCGATGGCGCACGGCGGCGAAGCCGGCGGCCTTCAGCATCGCGAGCACATCGGCTTCCTCATAGGTGGCGAGCCCGAGATCGGCCCGCAGCTTGCGATAGGGCGAAACCGCCGTGCGAGCGAGCCCCAGGACGGCGGCAAAGAAGAATCGTTCGCGGGCCGCGAAGGAGAGCAGCGCCGCCGCATCGCGCGCCGCGCCGACGCCAGGGGGAATCACATCCGCCAGCAGCAGCCGGCCGCCGGGCGCCAGGAGGCGGTGAAACAGCGCGAGCAGCCCATCGAGCTGGGCGCGGGAGAGATATTGCGCCAGCGAATTGACGATCACGAGGTCGAAGCTGCCGTCCGGCAGCGCCTCCACCTCCTCGATCGACAGGACCGAGAGGGCGGGATCGGCTGAAAAGCGGGCTTTCAGTTTTTCCCGCACGCTCGGCGCGGCGTCGCTCAAGGTGAGATGCGCGCAGGTCCGCGCCATGGCCTGCGCCGCCAGAGCTTCGCCGCAGCCATAATCCAGCACCCGCGCCGAAGGGCCAGGCACGAAGCGCGCGAGATCGGCCGCGAGGCGTTCATAATGCACGCTCTTGTGGCGCTCGTTCACATAAATGGCATTGGCGCCGTCCCAGAACGAAACCCAATCCATGCGCCAGTCCTCCACGTGCCGGTTCTGCGGGCACGGCCGCGCGTGGGGCCGCAGCGTGACCCGCTTCGGGCGCCATGGTGCCCCGGCCGAGGACAAAATGCACGGGTGCCGTAACGGCGTTGTGATTTTGCATTCATTATGCACGGAATCGCGCCACCTGCCTCAAAGGCGGGCATTCGCGCGTCTGCCTATTTATGGGACTTCAGCCTCACGGACCGGAAGTTCCTTGCATTGCAACATTTTTTCCGTCTGGCACAGCGGTTGCCTATGGACTGGCGGCAGACAGGAGACGCCATGTCATCACCTAAAGTGCAACTGCGCCTCAATGGCATCCGCAAGAGCTTTCCCGGAAAGCAGGGTCCCACCCAGGTGCTCGACGGCCTGACCTTCGACATCCACGAACGCGATTTCGTCAGCATCATCGGCCCCAGCGGCTGCGGGAAGACGACGGTGTTCAACATCATCGCCGGCCTCGTCGACCCTGACGAAGGCATGCTCATGTACCGCGGCCAGGAGGTGGACAGCCTGCGTGGCAAGGTCGGCTACATGATGCAGAAGGATCTGCTCTTCCCCTGGCGCACGGTGCTGGACAACGTCCTGCTCGGCCTGGAGACGAAGGGCGTCGATCCGCGCCAGGCCATGGATACGGCCCGTGAATATCTGTCCACGTTCGGCCTGTCGGGCTTCGAGAACGCCTATCCCAAGATGCTCTCGGGCGGCATGCGCCAGCGCGTGGCGCTGATCCGCACCCTGGTTCTGGATCCCGACATCCTGCTCCTGGACGAGCCGTTCTCCGCGCTCGACTACCAGACCCGCCTCTATCTGGAAGGCATCCTGATGGAAGCGGTGGAGACCTTCCACAAGACCGTGATTCTCGTCACCCACGACATCGACGAGGCGGTCGCGCTCTCCAAGCGTGTGGTTGTGCTCAGCCAGCGCCCGGCCCGGGTGAAGGCGGTCCACGATATCGCGCTCAACGAGCATTCCCCCATCGCCGCCCGCAGCGACCCTCGCTTCTCCAGCTATTTCAACACGCTGTGTGCGGAACTCGATATTCAGACCAGGGCGAGCGCATGACTGAGATGGCTCAACTCGCGAAAACCAGCGTCCGCCGGCACCTGCGTGCCAGCAAGCGGCGCAATGTCTTCGATTCCACGGCCGGCCGCAGCGCGCTGCAAATCCTGGCCGTGGTCGCCTTCTTCCTGCTCTGGGAAGTGGCGGTGCGGATGGAATGGCTCAATGCCTTCCTCGTCGGACAGCCGAGCGGCGTCCTGCACGTGCTGGTCTCGATGGTCGCCGACGGCTCGCTGTTCGTCGATACCGGCTACACGGTGTTCGAGGCGATCCTCGGCTTTGCCTTCGGCACCGTGATCGGCTCGGTGATCGGGCTGACGCTCTGGTATTCGGCCTTCGTCGCCCGTTTGGTGGAGCCGTTCATCGCCGCCATCAATTCGGTGCCGAAGATCGCGCTCGCGCCGATCATCATCCTGTGGTTCGGCACCGGGCTGACCTCGAAGGTGGCGCTCGCCATCTCGCTCACCTCCATCGTCGCGCTCATCACCGCCTATCAGGCGGCGAAGGATGCGGACAAGGATCTGCAGGCGCTGCTGTTCTCCATGGGCGCCAGCAAGCACCAGATCTTCAAGCGGGTGATCACGCCGTCCACCTTGCCGGCCATCATCGCCACCTTCCGCATCAATATCGGCTTCGCGCTGGTGGGTGCCGTGGTGGGCGAATTCATCTCCTCCCAGCACGGCCTTGGCCATGTGATCTACGTCGCCTCCAGCCTCTACGACCTCAATACGGTCTGGGCCGGCTTGTTCACGCTGATGCTGGTCGGATTCCTGTTCTACCAGATGGTCGAAGTCACCGAACAGCGCCTGCTTCCCTGGAAGCAACAGATGGGCGGCACCCAGATCAACGTTTGACCTCTTGTTTACCGGAGACATGTGCACATGACTTTCTTGCCGAAACTGGGCGCTTTTTCCCTCGCCCTGGCGCTTTCCTCCGCCGCGCTCGCCCCGGCCTCCGCGGTGGAAATGAAGAAGGCCACCATCTCCCAGGCCTTCCAGTCCATGCTCTATCTCCCGCTCTACGTGGCCATGGACGAGGGCTTCTTCGAAAAGCAGGGCCTTGATCTCACCAAGGAAAGCGCCGGCTCGGGCTCGGTTGCCCTCTCGGCCGTGATCTCGAAGAGCGCGCAATTCTCCCTGCATGGCCCGGAATGGACGGCGATCGCCGCCTCCAAGGGCGCGCCGGTGAACACCATCGCCAATGTGGTGAACGGTGCCGCCGTGTGGATCGCCGCGACGCCCGACTTCAAGTTCGACAGCGTCAAGGACCTGAAGGGCCAGAAGATCGTCACCGGCCTGATGCCCACCACCAGCACCTCGCTGTTCATCAAGCTGCTGAAGGAAAACGGCATGGATGCCAATAAGGACGTGGAGATGATCCAGGTCCCGCTTGGCACCGAGCCCGGCCCCTTCGTCGCCGGCCAGGCCAAGGTCGCGGTGATGTATGAACCCGGCCTCGACCAGGTGGTGGCCAAGGGCATGAAGGTCGTGCTCGGCTTTCCCAAGCTGTACGGCCCCTATGCCTTCTCCACCATCACCGCCCGCACCGATGTCGATCCCGATCTCGCCCAGCGCCTGACCAATGGCCTGGAGATGGCGGTTCGCTTCATGCACAAGAATGAGGCACGCACCATCGAGATCGCGCAGAAGGAATTCCCGAAGCTTGATCCCGATGTGGTCGCCGCCGCCACCAAGCGCATGCTGGCCGATAACGTCTATCCCACCAGCGTCGACATCACCCCGACCGCGCTGACCCTCGCGCTCGACACCCAGATCGCGCTCGGCAATCTCTCCGGCCAGCCCGACTACAAGACCTTTGTGCCGCGCACCTATATGGACAAGGCGATGGCCATGCCCACGAACTGACGCGCTGACTTTCGTGCGTCAGGGGGCTTCGGCGGGGTTCTCACCCTTCGCCGCCGGAGCCCCGCTTTCACGGACCTCGGACCCGGATCGGGCGAAGCGCGGCCATGGCGCCGCGGCACCGGCGCGCTCTTCCGAAGGAAGGCAAGCCACCCGCGCCGCGCATGGCGCGGCCCCGCCCGCCCGGACGATGCGTCCCGCCTGCTTCCCTCCCGTTCCGGACCTTCCCATGACTGCCCTCAAGACCAGCGCCGGCGTGCTCGACATCGTGCGCGCCCTGGCCGCAGGCGAAGCTTTGCCCCAGGATCTGATCGCCGCCAGCCACGCGCGCGCCGTGGCCCTGGAAGGCGAGCTTCGTGCCTTCGCCCATCTCCCCGCCGAGGCGCCCGCCGTGACCTCCGGCGCCGGCCCCCTCACCGGCGTCGCGGTCGGCGTGAAGGATCTCATCGCCACCGCCGACATGCCCACCACCTATGGCTCGGCCATCTATGTGGACCATCAGCCGGCGGAAGACGCCTATGTGGTCGGCCGCCTGAAGGATCTTGGCGCGACGATCCTCGGCAAGACCATCACCACCGAATTCGCCTGGCGCGAGCCCGGCCCCACCCGCAATCCCTGGAATCTCGGCCACACGCCGGGCGGCTCCTCCTCGGGCTCGGCGGCCTCCGTCGCCAGCGGCTCGGTCCAGGTGGCGCTGGGCACCCAGACCCTCGGCTCGGTCCTGCGCCCCGCCGCCTATTGCGGGGTGGTCGGGCTGAAGCCGAGCCATGGCACCATCGCGCTCAAGGGCGTCCACGATCTCTCCCAATCGCTGGACCATCTCGGCCTGTTCACCCGCAGCGTGGACGATGTCGCGTTCGTCCTTTCGCTGCTGGCGGGCGGGCCGGGTGCCGCGCGGCGCACGATTTTCCCGTTCGGCGTCGCCGGCGTCGCGCCTTTCCCGGCGCCGCGCATCGCCTGGCTGCGCCCGGCCGGTGCGCCGGCGCTGGAGGACAGCCAGGTCGCGCTGATGGAGATGGCGGCGGCCCGGTTCGCCGGTTCGGGCGCCAATGTGCAGGCGGTGACGCTGCCCGAAGAATTCGCCGAGCTGCCGGCGATTTCCGCGACCGTGTGCGGCGCCGAGGGCGCGGCCAATTTCGGCGATCTGGTGGCCCGCTTCCCGGACAAGACCTCCGCCCGCCTGCAAGCGCTGGTGGAGCGGGGCGCGGCGATTGCGGCCACCGATTATCTTGCTGCCCGCGCGGCGCAGCTGGCGCTGCGGGCGGAGTTCACGCGCGTGCTCGCGGGCTTCGATGTGCTGCTGACCGCCCCGGCGACGGGCGAAGCCCCGGAGGGCCTCGGCGAAACCGGCGATCCCGGCCTGTGCGTGCCGTGGACCACGATCGGCGTGCCCGCCATCGCTTTGCCGGCGGGAACCGGGCCGCGCGGCCTGCCGCTCGGCATCCAGCTGGTGGCGCCGTTCGGCGAGGATGTGAAGCTGCTGCGCGTCGCGAAATGGTGCGAAGGCGCCCTGGCCTATCCGCCACGGATCGCGCCGGGCGCCTGAAATCATCGCAGGTCGGGGGGCTTGCGGTGGAATGCGGGCGGCGGCGGATCAGCTCCGCCGCCGCCCGCGTGTCATTCACCGGCGAAAAGATGGGCCTCAGCGCCCGGCGGCGAAGGCGATGCCTTCCTCGACCTGGGCGATCGCCTGGTTCACCAATTGGATGGCGTTGTCGCGATGGCCGCCCTTGTTCGGCTCGGCCTGGATGAGATTGCCCTTCGCCGCGCGCAACGCTTCCAGCGCCGCCACCATGAAGGGCTGGTTCGCGCGCGCCGACGACACCAGCGCGTTCGCGCCGATGGTGCAGGCGATGCCCAGAACGAAGGCGAGGGCAAGGGTACGGCGCGACGTCCTGCGTTCCGACATCTTCGTCTCCATCATCAGGGTCATGGCAACCTCCATACGGGCCGCGCGATGCGCGATCATGGCACCGCCGCGGTGTTTGGGCCTACCAGCGATAATTCACCCAGAACAGCCCGACAATCGGTTTCAGCGCGCGGATATTGGGATCGGACGACAGCACCGTCTTGGGGCCGGAAACCCTGGCCTGTGCGGCGTTCGAGGCGTCCGCAGTCAGCGCGAACTGCACGCCCAGCCGGCACGGGCCGGGCATGTTGGCGAGCGCGCCCTTCTGCCAGTCCACCACCACGCCGCCGGCAGTGCCGCCGAAGCCCTGGATGCGGAACGGGCGCCCGTTCGCGCGCTCGACATCGGCCAGCGAGGAGCCGATGCGCACGCCGGCGACGCTCCAGGCGCTTTCCTCCGTGAAGGCGGCGCGGGTCGGCACGGTGTAGCCGAGCCCGTCGGCCCAGGCGATATCGACCCGCAGCTTGGGATCGCCCGCCAGCAGCACCGAGCCGGGGCCGGTGGAGCCGTCGGGCTCCTGCACATCCGCGCGGGTGATCGCCTGCGCGCCGAAATCGGCGATCAGATTGACTTCCGTGGTGGTGGGTGCCCAAGGTCCGCTGCATTGGAACACGCGCGGCCCGGCCGTGGGCGCGGGAATGCCGACCACGGTTTCCGAAACGCTGTCGAACGGCCCGGTCTCCACCACGGCGCCCGTGCCCCAGCTCGGCCCCGGCGCCTGGCATCCGGCCACGACGCCCGCGAGCGCCAATCCCGCAAGGGCAAAGATGGGCCGACCGAGCCCCCCTTCGAAACACGCCGCCATCCCCGAGCCTCCCGTGTAAACGCCTTTCATATCCGAGAGTTCGCCCGATCACCAGGGTACCCTTGTCATATGGTATTCATCGCTCGTGCGCATCTGTGGAGGGATCGCGGGGGATTGTTCATGAACGATATGCATATGCCGAACCCATCGGCACCGGCGGTGGAAGCGCGTTCCGTTCAGGAATATATCGACGAGCGCCCGTTGTGGCGTGACGGAACGGAAGTTTCCGTAACGCCCATGACGGCCATGCAATGGCGCATCTGGGGGCTCGCGGCGGCGGGAAAATTCTTCGAGGGGCTGGTCGTGTTCATGACCGGCGTCGCCATGCCGCTGATGGCGGTGGAATTCACCATGGGCGCGTTCGAGCACGGCCTGGTGGGCGCGGCGAGCCTGTTCGGCATCCTGATCGGCGCCCTGTTTCTCGGCGGCCTCGCGGACCAGTTCGGCCGCAAACTGATGTTCATCGCCGAGATGGCGCTGTTCATCCTGTTCCTGATCCTGCTGTCGGTGGCGCCGAATTTCTATTGGATGGTGTTCTTCCTGTTCGGCGTGGGCGTGGCGCTGGGATGCGATTATCCCACCGCCCATCTGGTGATTTCCGAAAGCATTCCCTCCAGCGCCCGCGGCCGCCTGGTGCTGAGCGCCTTCGGCTTCCAGGCGGTGGGCGCGCTGGTGGGCACCGGCGTCGGCTATCTCATCCTCACCTTCGCGCCGGAACTGGCGGCGTGGCGGATGATGTATGCCACCGCCATCATTCCCGCCGTCATCGTGCTGGTCGGACGCTTCTACGTGACCGAGAGCGGCCATTGGCTGGCGGCCCACGGCCGCGTGGAGGAAGCCGAGCGCGAGGTCCATAAGCTGCTCAAGCGCAATCCGGACTATCCCAAGGAAATCAAGCTCAAGGCGCGCCATCCCCACGCCCATCCGCACCACGAGCGCAACCTGTGGGCGCTGTTCAAGGCGAAGAACCTGCGGGCCACCATCCTTGCCTCTGTGCCCTGGTTCCTCCAGGATCTCGGCACCTACGGCATCGGCATCTTCACCCCCACCATCCTCGCCGCCGCCATCGGCTCCCACACCAGCGTGCACCACGACCTGACCGACATCATCGCCAGCGACATGCTGGCGGCGGAGGGCGCGGCCTTCATCGACCTGCTGCTGATCGTCGGCATCTGCGCCGCCGTCATGCTGGCCGACAAGGTCGGGCGCATCCCGCTCCAGGTGTTTGGCTTCATCGGCTGCGCGGCGGGGCTGCTGATCGCCTCCTTCTCCGTGGACTATACCGGCGGGGCACAGATCTTCCTGATCTATACCGGCTTCATGCTGTTCAATTTCATGACCAATATGGGGCCGAACGCGCAGACCTATCTTCTGGCCGGCGAGGTGTTTCCCACCCATATCCGCGGGCGCGGCGCGGGTTTTGCGGCCGCCTTCGCCAAGATCGGCGCGGTGCTCACCGCGTTCCTGTTCCCGATCCTGCTGCTGGACCTCGGCACCAAGCCGCTGCTCTATATCCTGGTCGCAACCTCGCTGCTGGGCGCGTGGATCACCTGGCAGTTCCGCATCGAGACCACCGGCGTCAAGCTGGACGACATCGGCATCTGAACCGGCACCGCCCGCGCGCAGACCGCGCGGGCCGCCGGGGAGGGGCGAACGCGCGCTCAGGCGAAGCGCTCGCCGACCACCTGCCAGTTCACGCGATCCTTCAGCACCGCTTCCACATGGGCGGTGCGCCTGTTCTCATAGTCGAGATAATAGGCGTGCTCCCACACATCGATGCCGAGCAGCACCTTCTTGCCGTCGGGCAGCGGGTTGGCGCCGTCCTTCAAGCCGAGCACGGCCAGGCGGTCGCCGTCGCGCACCAGCCACACCCAGCCGGTTCCGAACACGCCGTCGCCGGTCTCGACCATCTTGCGGTTGAGCGCGTCGAGCGATTTGAAGTCCGCCTCGACGGCTTTGGCGAACGCCCCCGTGGGCGCGGCCGGGCCTCCCTTGAAGCTCGCCCAATACAGATCGTGGTTCCACGCCTGGGCGGCCTGGTTGAACATGGCGGTATCGCCCGCCTGTTTCGAGGCGACGACGATTTCCGAAAGCGTCATGTCAGCATAGGGCTTGCCGGTCGAGAGGGCATTGACCTTGTCGTAATAGCCCTTGGTGTGCTTGCCGTAATGCAGCCCCACGGTGCGGGCCGAGATGGTGGGGGCCAGCGCATCTTCCGCATAGGGCAGCGGCGGCATCACGAACGGCGCCGCCGCCCGCGCCACGTGCGGCATGAACACGCTGGCGGCGATCGCGGCGCTGCCGAGCACCAGCGCATTGCGACGGGACAAGCCCGTGTCGGGCGCGGAGGGCTCGGGCGCGGAGCGTTCGGGTGCGGTGGGACTGGAGGAGGATGTCATGAAACGTCTCCCAATATTGCGCCCGATGCACCGCATTCCCTGCGGGCTCGGGCGGGCCGCGAGGTTCGATCCCGCCCCGCGGGGATCATCGCCCCGGCGCCCTGCCCGGCGCAACCGCCTCGCGCCTTAGTGAGGACGAACGCGCGGGCGCCGGCCCCGGCGCGGAGCGCGGGTCTGGTGCGCGCGCGGTTTTGCACGGTTTCAATGGCTTCCCGCCACGCCCTCGGCTAGATAGAGGCGCATTTTCATTCGCGTCACGGCCGCGCGGGGCGGAGCCCTGTCGCAAAGGGTGCATGCCCGTGCCGTATCGCTACCCCATCCAGCGCTTCCCGAAGGAGGCGCCACACGGCGCTTGCGCCTCATCGAAAACAGGTTTCGCCTTTGGCTTTCTCGACCCCCTCCCCGTCCATTGCCCGCGCCCTCGCGGCCCGCGACTATAACGAGCCGACGCCGGTGCAGGCCGCCGTGCTCGCCCCGGAAACCGCCGGGCGCGATCTGCTGGTCTCGGCCCAGACCGGCTCCGGCAAGACCGTGGCCTATGGCCTGGCGATCGCCGAGACCCTGCTTGGGGAAGCCGAATTCCTCGGCGCCGCCGGCGCGCCGCAGGCGCTGATCGTCGCGCCGACGCGCGAACTCGCCCTGCAGGTGCACCGCGAGCTGGAATGGCTGTACGAGAACGCCCGCGCGCGCATCGTCGCCTGCGTCGGCGGCATGGACCCGCGCCGCGAACGCCGCCTGCTGTCCGACGGCGTCCACATCGTGGTGGGCACCCCCGGCCGCCTGCGCGACCATATCGAGCGCGGCGGGCTGGATCTCTCCGCTCTCCAGGTGGCGGTTTTGGACGAAGCCGACGAAATGCTCGACCTCGGCTTCCGGGAGATCGAGGTGGCGAACACCCAGGGCGGCCATGCCGACATCGAATATCGCGCCGTGCGCATCGTGCCGAAGGAAATGGAGCACGCGGTGGTCAACCTGCTGCGCTATTTCGAATCCCCCTCGGCGATCGTGTTCTGCAACACCCGCGAAAGCGTACGGCACCTGCTCTCCACCTTGCAGGAGCGCGGCTTCGCCGGCGTCGGCCTCTCCGGCGAGATGGGCCAGAACGAGCGCAACCAGGCGCTCCAGGCGCTGCGCGACGGGCGCGCGCGCGTCTGCGTCGCCACCGACGTCGCCGCGCGCGGCATTGATCTGCCCAATCTCGGCCTCGTCATCCATGCCGACCTGCCGCACGATTCAGAGAGCCTCCAGCATCGTTCCGGCCGCACCGGACGCGCCGGGCGCAAGGGGGTGAGTGTGCTGCTCGTGCCGCCTTCGCGCCGCCGCCGGGCCGAGCAATTGCTCCACTTCGCGAACGTCGTGCCGGTTTGGAGCGGCCCGCCCAGCGCCGAGGATATCCGCCGGCTCGACCAGGAGCGCATGCTCGCCGACCCGCTGCTGAACGAGGAGCCCTCGCCCGAGGATCTGGTCCTCGCCCAGGCGATCCTCGCCGAGCGTTCGCCCGAGC
Source organism: Rhizobiales bacterium 32-66-11 (assembly GCA_002304505.1). Lineage (GTDB taxonomy): Bacteria > Pseudomonadota > Alphaproteobacteria > Rhizobiales > Xanthobacteraceae > NCEH01. Next base: position 52,067 of record NCEH01000059.1, read on the forward strand.
AGGTCGCCGCCGCTTTGGCGCGGCTCTATCGCGATCGCCTGCCGGCGCCCGAAGACGTGCTTGACCCCGGCGAGGGCCGCAATGCCGTGCGCCTGCGCGATGCCGAGCGCGAGGAGCGCCGCCCCGAGCGCGCGCCGCGCGAAAGCCGGGCCGGCGGCGCCGGTGGACCCGGCGGGGAGAGCGTGTGGTTCCGCATGCCCGTGGGCCGGCGCAAGAATGCCGATCCCAAATGGCTGCTGCCGCTGATCTGCCGGCGCGGCGTCGTGACCAAGCAGGATATCGGCTCGATCCGCATCTTCGACAGCGAGACCGTGTTCGAGATCGCCGAGGACCTGGCCGAGAGTTTCCTCGCCAATGCCCGCGCCTCCGAAGGCGGCGACGTGCCGATTGAGCCCCTGACCGGCGATCCCGCCCCCGCGGTGCGCCGGCCGAGCTTCAGCAAGTCCCGCAAGCCGGCCTATGACCCCGCTGCCATCGAACGGCCCGCCGGCTCCGGCCGCACTGACGTGAAGGGCGCGTTCGGCAAGGCGCGCCCGCCGAAAGCGGCCGGGGCGAAATATCCGCCCAAGGCGCCGGCCGCGGGCAAGGGCGGCAAGGCCAAGCCGAACAAAGGCCGCTTGCGCGACTGAGGGGCAAGCGATTTTCGCGCCCGGGCTCGGGGGCGGCAGTCGTGGCCGGCGGACCGCCGGGTTTGATGTCGCAGGCGCGCTGAAGTCTTTGAAGCGGAAGCAGTCATCGGCTAAAGCAAAGCTTGCGGCAGGGGGCTGCCGCACGGCGAATTGCTCTTTCTCCCCGCCCTGAAGGAATGCACGATGCAACGCCTTGTCCTGACCCGCGGCGTCCTGATCTGCGGCGCCTTGCTGCTCACCGCCGCGCCGGCCTTCGCCGACCGCGCGCCCACCGATGCCGAGCGCGCCAAGGTGGTGGCCGCGATGGAAGCGGAAGGCTGCACCGACGGCTTCATCAAGGTCGACGACGGCATCTTCGAAGTGGACAATGCCAAGTGCCGCGACGGGCGCATCTATGACCTCAAGTTCGATCCCGCCTTCAAGCTGATCGACAAGGACATGGAGCATTGAGGCCGCGCCCGGTGCGGTGCCGTGCAGGCGCCGCGCCGGCTTGAGGCGCATCCTCGACGCGGGGCCAATCGCCGACGCGTGACATATCGGGCATTTGGGTGAGGCGCGGCCTCACCTTTGCCATACAGATGTTGCGGTTTTGTGCGTCGCAACACTGGAACGCACGCTTTGATTCGTCGTCCTCTCCCCTTTTGCGCGCTCCCCCTGCTGGCCCTCGCGGTGCTGGGCACGAGCGGCGCCCGCGCGGCTTCCCACAGCCATCAGACCTTCACCAGCGGAGCGCACGACAAGGAAATGCTCTCGCTGGCGCCCGGCACGCGCATGGAGCAGCGCTGCAACGCCCGCGCCATGGGCGAGATCAGCCGTGCGCGCAAGGATTTGCATCCCGACGAACTGGTGGCCTATGCGTTCGGCGACACGCAGGTGTCCGGCACCGCCGTCAAGGCGCCGGGCGCGGCGGTGCGCAGCGGCGAGACCTGGTATCGCCTCTCCTATTCCTGCCGCACCAGCGCCGACGGCATGAACGTGCTCTCGTTCGATTATACGCTGGGCAATGCGGTGCCGAAGAAGGACTGGTCCGCCCATTATCTCGTGCCGTGAGCACGGCCCGGCCTGGCGGAGACCCACGCAGGCCGCACGCGCATCCCCCTGGGCTGACCCGTCCTGCGATCGCGCTATTGCGCCGCCGCCTGCGTCACGGGCGGGGAGCCGCCGGCGCCCTTGTCGGTCCATTCCGGAGGCAGCCCGACGGCGCCGCTGAGAAGCCCGCCGACCCCCTGTTCCCGTCCGAACACCGCGCAGGCCGGATATTTCGGCGCGCCGCCCGCCAGCGATTGGAGCCGCTCCATGGAGGGCGGGCCGGACAGGTTCTTGAACGGGTTTTCCCCGGTCACCAGAAGCTTGCTGAAATCGTCGCCGAAGGCACTGGCCAGTTCGTAGGCATCGCCCGAACTGGAGATCCGCGCCGAGCCCGATAGGAAATTGGCGCCCCGCCCCCACACCATGGCCGCCTCCTGCCCGCCGCCGGGCCCGCGCGCCTCGGCCTCCATGGACAGGCTGCCGAGACCGATGGGCAGGCGCGGGGTGGGCACCGGAATGCCCGGAAGCAGGAAGGACTTCGCCACCGAGGCGATCTTCGTGGCCGCGACCGCCGTTTCGTTTGTCGCCGCCATGTTGGTGACCACGGCATGGACCGTGAGATCCGCCGTTTCGGCGGCATCGACCACCTGGAAGCGTTCGCTGAGCCCGGCGCAGAGCGAGCGATCCACCGCATTGGCGACGAGCTTGCGCTGATCCTCTGAAATCGTGTCGTGCGAGGCGGCGGCGGCAAAGACGGTGGGCACGATGCGCACCGTTTTCGTCGCATGCATGTCCTCCTTGCTGATGCGCATCTTCGACTTGGCCAGCAGGCCGTCCGCCTGGGTCAAATCGGAATAAGATACGAGCGACCCGCCTTCATCCAGCGGCGCCATCGCGCACCCGGCGGTGAAAAATGGCATGAGAACCATGCCGATGATCCTGCGTCCCCTACAAGGCTCTGCCACCCCGTCCTCGATCCGAACGCCCCCGGACCGCGCGGCGAGCCATCTCGCAGCGATTCCCATGGGTCAGGGAAGCCTTCAAATGCGGCATATCTTTGTGCCGAACGCGGCGACGCTTGAGAATTCCGAAACGGGTGCGGTCGGTTGGTGTTGGTCTTTCGCGCCTGTTCTTTGGGCGCCTATTTATCGGGCGCCTATTCTTCGGGCTCGGTGGTGAACATCAGGGGATAGCCCTTGGCGCGGGCGGCGTCCGAGGCGCGGGCGGACTTGGTTTCCGCCACATCGCGCGGAAACACCGCGACCACGCAGGCGCCGCGCCGGTGGGCGGTGAGCATGACGCCAAGCGCCTGGGGCTCGTTCATGCCGAACTCGGCCTTCAGCAGCATCACCACGAATTCGCGCGGCGTGTAATCGTCATTGAGCAGGATCACCTTATGCAGGCGCGGCCGCGCGAGCTTGGGGCGCGTCTCGTCCTTCGGCCGTTCGATGGTCGAGGGTTTGTCGGCGGCGCTGAAGATATCGCTCATGGTGCGGCCCGCATCTGCTGGAGGTCCCGGCCCATGGGCGGGGCTTTTACCGCAGGTGCGGGGGTGGGGCAAGGGGTGGAGAAGATGGGGGCGCTGGCGATCTGCGCAGCTTCCCTGCCTCACCCCGCGACCAACCACTTCAAATCCTCCGCCGGCACGAAGCTGCCAGAAACTTCGCCCGCATAGACTTCGCCATTCTGCAACACCAGCTTGCGGATCGGCGTGCCGGGGGTGAAGTCGAGTTTGGCGAGGTCCACCCAGAAGGTGTTCGGCCGGGTCGCGGAATCGAAGCAATAGCGCCGGCTGCGGTGGTCGATGATGGTGCGCCAGATGGTGGAGGAAATGTTGGGCTGGTCGGGCGTGGAGATGCCGAGCGGCACGCTCACCGCGCGCTGGAGGCTCAGCACCGCCGCCAACGCCTGGTGCTCGTAGGATTGGCCGGGAATGCCTCGCAGATAATGCGGGTCCGCCTTGCGCGGCAAGGAGTCCAGCAGGAAGGAGGCGCGCGCGAAACGGTCCGCCGCGCGATTGGTGCCAGGCAGGAACACGAGGCCCCCCACCTGTTTCCAATAGGCATCCAGCGCAAGTTGCTGGTCATAGGTCGGCGAATTCGTCATCACCCGATAGGCACGGCCGTGATGGATGCTAAGCGCGCCGCCGATATATTCGAAGATCGCGGAATCCCCGCTGGCGTCGGACAGGGCCAGATGCAACGCCGCCGGCGCCCCGTTCGGCAGGACCGGCGCGAGAATGTTGAACGGGTCGGCGCGCAACGCCTCCACCGCCTCGGCGACGGTCGCGAACAGGTCCAGCACATATTGCGCCCACAGCGCGATGGAGAGCGAAGGCCGGTCGTCGCGCGGCGTCCCATAATCGCTTTCCACCAGGAACAGCGCGTTCGCCGCCAGCCCCTTCTCGTTCAGGCCATCGGGCGTGCCCGCCTCATATCCGGAAACCGCGACGCTGCCATATTTGGAGGTCCAGCGCAGCGAATTCGCCCCGGCAAGCCCCGTGCGCGCACAGCCGGCCGGAAACACCCACAGATTGGAGGACATGTCCTCCTTCCAATCCATGTTGCGGCCAGTAACGACAAAGCCGTCGTCACCCACGTAAAGCGTCCGCGTGCACATTCTGCCCCTCCCCCGTTTTGTGTCGGCATCCGCAACGAGGCGACGGCCCACTCTATCACTTCCTCCGCCCGCCCTTGCGATACCCCTTCGTTCCCGGATCGGGCCGGGGGCCCGGCTTGTCGTCGAGGGCGGAGAGGGGTTCGGCGCGGTCGGTGCCGGGGCCCATGTCATCGCGCGTCGGCTTCGCCACGCGGGAGCTGGCGATTTCACCTCTCCCCCACAGGGAGAGGTCGGCCGCGCAGCGGACGGGTGAGGGCCGAGCCTTTCGCGAATTCAAGGTTCGCCGAACCGATCTCCTGCCCCCTCTCCCCAGCCCTCTCCCCCTCGGGGAGAGGGAGAAGGCCTTGGCGTGGAGGCCCCGCCCGTCTCCGGCTGCGCCCCCTCACTTCCGCCGCCCCCCTTTCCGATACCCCTTCGTTCCCGGATCGGGCCGGGGGCCCGGCTTGTAGTCGAGGGCGGAG
>NCEH01000240.1 GCA_002304505.1 Rhizobiales bacterium 32-66-11
TTCCGACACTTCCCTGGACGAGGAGGCGAAGGCATTGGCCAGCGAGCCCATCTTGCTCTCGAAGTCGCCGGCAATGGCCTCGCGCTCGGCCTTCAGGCGTTCCGCATTGCGGAGTTCCTGACGGGCGGCCTCGGCGCGCACCTCTTCAGCCTTCACAAGCTCCTGACGGAAGACTTCCAGCGCCTGGGCGATGCGGCCCACCTCGTCCTTGCGGTCGGCATCCGGCACGGTGACCTGAAGGTTGGCGTTGCTGAGGTCGTCCATCACCTTGATCTGCCGGGCGATGGGCTTGACGATGAATACGCGGGTGATGAGCACCGCCAGAACCAGCATGGCGAGAACCACGCCGAACATGCCGAAGAGCAGGATGTTGATCTTGGATTCGACGGAGGCCTCGAGTTCAGAGGCATGCTTCTTCCCTTCCGCCACGCCCACGTCGATCATCTTTGCGACGTCGCCGGCAACCGCGCCGAGCACCGGTTCGCAATCGCTGACCATCAGAGCGCCAGCCTTGGCTGCGCTTTCGGGATCGGTGGAATGGGCAAGCCGGAGCGTCGTGGCGCAGGCGCCCGAAATCGCCGTCTTGATCCGGTTGCGCAGTTCATTCACGCCGGGGGCGAGACGTGGCACCAGAGCGATGGCGTCGTCGGCGCGGACATTGATCAGTTGCTGGATGCGCGTCACCTCGGCATCTGCGGTATTCACCGCGTCATCCGTGGCAGCAATGGCAAGCTTGAAGATTGCGCGTTCCAGATCCACGATCTGACGGCTGAGGCGGGCAAGCTGAAGGTAGCCGGCATCATCCAGTTGAGCGTCCTGCTTTCCCGATTGCGTGGTTCGCTGTCGGTCGCCAGATATGTCACGCGCGATCCGATTGATGCTGTCTTAGCGCGAGGAAAGGCTTTGGTAATCAAAGGTTGAAACCAGAATGATCTCGTTCGAGGTGTTTCTGATATCAAACTGGATACGTCAGTGAGGCGGATGAATTCATTTTCACGGTTCGCAGTCGGGTCAGATCAGATCCCGCCAAGGGCATATGGAATGCTCTCGGAGGTCTTCCTGTTGGGAAAATCGATTTCGCGTGGAGGGTTTGGGCAGGGAGGATGGCGGACCCACAATGTGGCCTGCCGGTCTGCGAACCTGCGGACTGTCGCACCGAGCGTCGTTCCGCGCGACAATGGACGCTGGTATGGCGAGCGTTTTCCGCGCCCTTTATGGAGCCGTTGCAAGGCCTGCGCGGCTACCTCCGGCGGCGACAAACCATGCGCTACCCCGCGCGCAGATGCTCCACGAACAGACGCACCTCGTCCTGCAACTGCGCCGCCTGGCTGGAGAGGGAGGTGGAGAGCGCCATCATCTGGCTGGAGGCGGCGCCGGTCATCTCGGCGGCGTGGCCGACACCCTGAATGTTGTCATTCACGCCCTGCGTGCCATTGGCGGCGTGCTGGGTGTTCTGGGCGATCTCGCGC
>NCEH01000060.1 GCA_002304505.1 Rhizobiales bacterium 32-66-11
CTGGTCGTTCATGGGGCCGTTCGAGACCATCGACCTCAATGCGCCGGGCGGCGTCGCCGATTATGCGGCGCGCTACCAGCAGATCTACGAACGCATCTCACCCAGCCAATGGCACCGGGTGGATTGGAACGGGCCGGTGATGGAACAGGTGCTCGCCGCGCGCCGCGCGCGCCTGCCGCAGGACCAATTGGCCGAGCGGCAAGTGTGGCGCGACCGCCGGCTGATGGCGCTCGCCGCCCACAAGCGCAAGGCCGACGCCGATATCGGCGCGTGATGCGCGCCCAAGAAATTTCTTCCGAATTCTTCTGAATTCTTTCAGGAAAGGCTGATTTCATGGCTGAGACCAAGACCCCCGCCGCCACCGGACCGCGCAAGGTGGTGATTACCTGCGCGGTGACGGGCGCGATCCACACCCCCACCATGTCGCCCCATCTGCCCATCACGCCGGACGAGATCGTCGCCGACGCGCTCGCCGCCGCGGAAGCGGGCGCCGCGATCCTGCATCTGCACGCACGCAATCCCGAGACCGGGCAGCCGGACCAGACGCCGGAAGCCTTCGGCCGGTTCCTGCCGCGCATCAAGCAGGCGACCAACGCGGTGATCAACATCACCTCCGGCGGCAGCCCCTATATGAAGGTGGAGGAGCGCGTGCTGCCCGCCGCCACCTTCAAGCCGGAAGTCGCCTCGCTGAACATGGGCTCGATGAATTTCGGCCTGTTTCACCTGCTCGACAAGTATAAGGAATTCAAGTTCGACTGGGAGCGCACGCATCTCGAGAATACGCGCGACCTCGTGTTCCGCAATACGTTCAAGGATATCGAATATATCCTCCAGACCTGCTACGACAACGGCACGAGATTCGAGTTCGAATGCTACGATATCGGGCATCTCTACAATCTCGCCCATTTCCTTGAGCGCGGGCTGGTGAAGCCGCCTTTGTTCGTGCAGTCGGTGTTCGGCCTTCTCGGCGGCATCGGCCCGCATCCGGAAGACGTGATGCACATGAAGCGCACCTGCGACCGGCTGTTCGGCGATCAATATCGCTGGTCGGTTCTGGGCGCGGGGCGCCACCAATTGCCGATCGCCGGCATGTCGGCCTCCATGGGCGGAAACGTGCGGGTGGGGCTTGAGGATTCGCTCTGGGCCGGACGCGGGAAGCTCGCCACCTCCAATGCCGACCAGGTGAAGCTGGCGCGCAAGATCATCGAGGGCCTGGGCCTGGAGATCGCCACCCCCGACGAAGCACGGCAGATCCTGCAACTGAAGGGCGCCGACAAGACCAACATCTGAACCGACATCGGGAACGGCCGAATGGGCCGTTCCCGGGCGGGCCGCGTGTCTCCCGGCCGGCCCCGCCCCGTGCCTCTTCCCCAGGCCTCTCCCGCGCGCGACCTGTGGCGCCGGGGAGCAAAAATCCCCCTCCTCCCAAACCCCTTCCCGCCCGCCAGCTTGACAGGCTTGCGGCAAAACATGATATATCATGCATACTAAAAAGAAGGTCGGCCCGCTTGGGAACGATCATGCATCTGGGAGGAAAAATGCGCACCTTGTCACCATCCAAGGCATGGGGCTTTGCCGCTGCCCTGTTCGCCGGCGCCGCCTTCGCGCCCGCCGCCGGCCATGCCCAGGCGCCGGCGCAGAAGCCGGCCGAGGTCACCATCGGCTTCGTCCTTCCGCTTTCCGGCGGCTCCGCCACCATCGGCAACCAGACCAAGATGGGCGCGCAGGTCGCCGCCGATCAGATCAACGAGGCCGGCGGCATCGCTTCCATGGGCGGCGCCAAGCTGAAGCTGATCTTCGCCGACAGCCAGTCCAAGCCCGACATCGGCGCCTCCGAGACCGAGCGGCTGATCCAGCGCGAGAATGTCTCCCTGCTGGTGGGCGCCTATAACAGCGCCGTCACCTTCCCCTCGACCGAAGTGGCCGAGCGCTACAAGACCCCCTGGATCGTCACGGGATCGGTGAAAGACGAAATCACCGAGCGCGGCTTCAAATACGTGTTCCGGCCCAACAACAAGGCCACTTATGACGCGCGCGAGCAGCTGGACGCCATCGACCTGCTGAAGAAGGAGACCGGACAGGGCCCGAAGACCATCGGCCTGTTCTATGAAGGCTCGGACTGGGGCCGCTCCCACATGGCGAACATCAAGAAATTCGCCAAGGAACGCGGCTACGAGATCACCCTCGACGAGAGCTTCCCGCCAAACCAGGTGGATTTTACCGCCCAACTGCTGAAGATCCGCGCCTCCAAGCCCGACGCGCTGATCATCGTCGCCTACACCCCGGACCACATCCTATTCACGCGCCAGTATTTCGAGAATAAGATCAATATTCCCTATGGCATCCATTCGGTCGGCGGCGGCTCGGAAGATCCGTCCTATTACAAGGCCGTGCCGCAGAAGGCCGTGGATTATCTGTTCGTGCAGGAAGACTGGCAGATCGACCGGCTGAAGACCGACAAGGACCCGAAGGTGCTCGACGCCAACACCCGCTTCAAGGCGCTGGCCGGCTATGACATCAATTCCTACGGCGCCCAGGGCGTGTCCAACCTGTACATCATCAAGGACGTGCTGGAGCGCGCCGCCTCGGCGGACCGCGAGAAGATCCGCGATGCGCTGGCCGCCACCGATATTTCCTCCGGCATGGCGCTGATCGTCGGCTATCAGCGCATCAAGTTCGACGACCAGGGGCAGAACACCTTCGCGCACGGGGTGATCTCCGAGAATATCGGCGGCGAGCGCCTCACCGTATGGCCGCTGGAAAACCGCGCCGCCACCACCAAGCCGGTGTGGCCGGTGCCGGACTGGTCCAAGCGCTGACCTTTAGCCTGAGCGGCGGGGCCGCAAGGTCCCGCCAGCTTTTTCAAAGCGCATGAGACGCCGGGGTATGGACGCCGACGCGCATTCGCGTCCCGGACCAGCGACGGCGCAGCCGGAGCGCCGCGCCGGGACCCAGGCTCCCCCCTGCGCAGCAGGCAATAAGCGCCCCGCGCCTCATTCAAGCGTCCCAGGAAACCCGGTTCGGTTTTCCTGCGACACGCGCTCAAAATCGAGACGCCTTCGGCGACGTTTTGCGCTGGATCCCGGCGCGCAGTCCGCGCCGGCCGGTGCCGGCGCTCCCTTTGGCCGGGAAACGCACGTCCGGCCTTCGCCCATGGCAACGCACCATGCCGCCGCCAGCCTGACCTTACGGGAGTTTGATATATGGATCTTTTGACCCTCTCGTTCGCGGTCATCAACGGGCTATTGATCGGCGGCATCTATGGCGGGGTGGCGCTAGGGCTGAGCCTGATCTTCGGCGTCATGCGGGTGATCAATTTCGCCCATGGCTCGTTCCTGATGCTGGCCATGTATTGCTCCTATCTTCTGTGGGCGACGCTCGGGCTGCACCCTTATGTGAGCATCCTCGCCACCGTGCCGTTCCTGTTCCTGGTGGGCTATTTCGTGCAGGGCGTGGTGATCTCGCCGCTGTTCAAGCGCGAGCGCGCCCTGGTGGTGGAGCCCACCAGCGCGCTGCTGCTCACCGCCGGCGTCTATCTGGTGGTGGACAATCTGGTGCTCATGGCCTTCGGGCCGGATGTGCGCTCGGTGGCGGTCGAGATCACCTATGAATCCATCTTCGTCGCCGGCCTGCCCATCAATCTCGCCCGCCTCATCGGCTTTCTCGCGGCGATCGTGGTGGCGGCGGCGCTGTCATTCTGGCTGAAGCATTCGGAGATGGGCCGGGCGATCCGCGCCACCGCGCAGAACCGCGACGCCGCCTCGCTCTCCGGCATCAATGTGCAGATGGTCTATGTTCGGCGCGCTGCTGGTGCCGTTCTTCTCCATCACCCCGAACATCGGGCTGTCGTTCGGCATCAAGTCGTTCCTCGTGGTGGTGCTGGGCGGCATCGGCTCGATCCCCGGCTCGATCCTCGGCGGGCTGCTGCTGGGGGTGTTCGAATCCGTCGCCTCGCAGTTCGTCACCGCCACCTCGGCGGCGATCTTCTCCTTCGGCCTGTTCATCGCGATCCTGCTGCTGCGGCCGGCCGGCCTCATGGGCCGGGCCTGAGGTTTCCCATGCGCCACACCCTCACCCTCGTCTTCGGCGTGCCGCTATTGGCCGTCGCCCTCGCGGTCCCGCTGTTCGTGCAGGACAGCTACATCCTGCATTCCATCGCGATGATCCTGTTCTTCGCCTATATGGCCTCGTCCTGGAACTTCGTGTGCGGCTATGTGGGCCAGCTTTCGCTCGGCCATTCCGCCTTCGCGGGCGTGGCGGGCTATGTCACCGTGCTGCTGTTCACCCAGCTCGGCGTAACGCCCTGGCTCGGCATGCTGGCGGGCGGCGCGTTCGCGGCCCTGCTCTCGGTGCCGGTGGGCTATGCCACCTTCCGCCTGAAGGGGCCGTATTTCACGCTCACCACCATCGCGTTCGCGGAAATCCTGCGCATCTGGCTGGAGAATACCGACGATTTCCTCGGCATTCCGCTGAAGGGCGCGCAGGGGCTGACCGTGCCGCCGGTGGGGGGATCGAATTTCCTCGCGTTCCAGTTCGACGGCAAGGTGCCCTATTATTACATCATCCTCGCCATGCTCGTGGGCGTGATGGCCGCAACCGCCTTGATGGAGCGCTCGCGCCTCGGCTTTTACCTCAAAGCCATCCGCGGCGACCGCGACGGGGCGGAGGCGCTGGGCGTCGATCCCACCCGCTACAGCCTGACCGCGCTCGCCATCAGCGCGTTCCTCACCGGGCTCGGCGGGGCCTATTACGCACAGCTGTTCCGCTACATCAATCCCGAGCGGAACATGGGCATCGACCTCTCCATCGACATGGCCATCATGACCATCGTCGGCGGCCAGGGCACGATCCTCGGGCCGACGCTCGGCGCGCTGCTGCTGCATCCCATCGGCGAGATGGTGCGCGCCACCATCGGCGGCAGCTTCCTCGGCCTGCATCTCATCCTCTACGGACTGATGCTGATCCTGGCGGTGATCTATTTCCCGAAGGGCATCATCGTGCCGCTGCAACGCCTGCTGGATGGCCGCGCCCGCAAGAGCGCATCGCGCAAAGCCGCCGCCAAGGCCGACGCGCTGGAGGGCAAGGGACAATGAGCGCGACCCGCAAAATCCTCGAAGTCAACGGCATCTCCAAGAGGTTCGGCGGCGTGCAGGCCGTCTCCACCTTGTCGTTCCACTTGAACCAGGGCGAGATCCTCGGCCTGCTCGGCCCCAATGGCGCGGGCAAGACCACCGCCTTCAACATGATCGCCGGCGCCATCCGCTCGGACACCGGCGACATCCTGTTCGAGGGGCGCAGCCTCGCCAATCTCAAGCCGTGGGACATCTGCCGGCTCGGCATCGCGCGCACGTTCCAGCTCTCCAAGCCGTTCGGCGGGCTCACGGTGCTGGAGAATGTGATGGTCGGCAGCTTCGTGCGCACCGCCGCCGAGAAGGAGGCGCGCGCGGAGGCGCAGAAGGTGGTGGATTTCCTCGAGATGGGCGGCAAGGCCCATACCGACGCCGACGATCTCACCGCCTTCGACCGCCGCAAGCTGGAACTGGGGCGCGCGCTCGCCACCAAGCCGCGCCTGCTTTTGATGGACGAGGTGGTGGCCGGCGCCACCCCGAACGAAGCCGGCGAGATGGTGCATCTGGTGCGCAAGGTGCGCGACCTCGGCATCACCATCCTGATCGTGGAGCATGTGATGAAGGTCATCATGGGCCTGTCTGACCGGGTGATCGTGCTCGATTACGGCAAGCTGATCGCCGACGGCCCGCCCAAGGACGTGGTGCGCCAGCCGGACGTCCTCAAAGCCTATTTCGGAGAGCGCTATGTCGACGCCCGCGCTTGAGGTTCGCGACCTGTGGTCCGGCTATGGCGACCAGGACGTGTTGCGCGGCATCAACCTGGTGCTTGAGCCGCGCACCATCGTCGCTTTGATCGGCGCCAACGGGGCCGGCAAGTCCACGCTGCTGCGCACCCTCTCCGGCCTGCTGCGGCCGCACCGGGGGGAAGCGAAGCTCTATGGCGAAAGCATCTTCTGCCTGCCGCCCCACAAGGTGGTGGAGCGCGGCTTCGTGCAGTCGCCGGAGGGCAAGCAATTGTTCCTCGGCATGTCGATCCGCGAGAATCTGCTGGTGGGCGCGCAGAACAAACGCGCCCGCGCGCGCCGCGACCAGACTTTGGAAGAAGTGTTCGAGCTGTTCCCGATCCTGCGCGAGCGCCAGGCGCTGAACGCCTCCACCCTCTCGGGCGGGCAGCAGCAGATGGTGGCGGTGGGCCGCGCGCTCATGGCCCTGCCGCGCGTGCTGGCGCTGGACGAGCCCTCGCTCGGCCTCGCCCCCATCATGGTGGACCGGCTGTTCGAGAGCATCGCCAAGATCAAGGAACGCGATCTCACGATCCTGATCATCGAGCAGAACGTCTTCCAGGTGTTGGAAATGGCCGATTACGGCTATGTGCTTGAAAATGGCGTCATGACGCTGAACGGCACCGGGGCGGAACTCCTCGCGGACGACCATCTGCGCGCCAGCTATCTCGGCCTATGACGCCCGGCAGAGCATTTTCGAGCGAAGTGGAAACCGGTTCGCGTAAAGAAAATGCGATAATACAATAAGTTAGAGCATTTCCTCGTTTCTGAGAAACGATGACATGCTTTAGAAACAGACACAGGGACGGAGACCTTTCGTGAGCAGCACCAAGATCGCCATCGTCACCGGGGGCGGCACCGGCATCGGCCGCGCGGTCGCGGAACGCCTTGTTGAGGCCGGCTATACGCCGCTCGCGGTGGGCCGCGACAAAGACGCGGATTTCGCGCTCGATTTCGCAGAATTGGACGTGACCGACGCGGAAGCCATCGCCGCGCTGGCGGCGCGCTATCCCACTGTGTCGGCGGTGGTGAATTGCGCCGGCATGATCCTGCACGACATGAAGGAATTCGAACCGGAGGGCTTCCGCCGGGTGCTCGACGTGAACCTCACCGGCTCGCACCTCGTCACCATGGCGTTCCGTGGCGCGCTCGCGGCGGCGGGTGGGAGCGTGGTGAACATCGCCTCCATGTGGAGCTATTTCGGCTCGGGCCGGAACCCCGCCTATGCCTCGTCCAAGGGCGCGATCGTGCAGCTCACGCGCTCGCTGGCGGTGGCGCTGGCGCCGGAGAAGATCCGCGTCAATGCGGTGGCGCCGGGCTGGATCGAGACCCGCCTCTCCGCCGGCGCCCTGCAAAATCCCGAGCGCGCGGCGCCCATCATGGCGCGCATTCCCATGCAGCGCTGGGGTTCGCCGGCGGACGTGGCCGAGGTGGTGAATTTCCTGCTCTCGCCGGCAGCGGGCTATGTCACCGGCGCGATCATCCCGGTGGACGGCGGCTACGGCATCGCCTGAGCGGGGCTTTCCCCTAACCCTCCCGCAGGAGCGGGAGGCTTGGTGCGAGGGTGCAACCTCGCATCCCGGCCAAGTGCAGCGCCTCTGGCGCGGAACGCGAGCCGAGACCCAGCGCAAGAACACCGCCGCAGGCGCTTCCTCAGAGGAGCGCGCGGCGCGGTTTGCCTGCTGCGCAGGAACCTTGCGCTGGGTCCCGGCTCTGCGCTTCGGCGTTGCCGTCGCTGGGCCGGGACGCGGGTGGTGCGGACGGAAGCGGTTGTTTTCAAAAACACTTATGCCCGAAACCATCGGCGCTCCCTCTCCCCGACGGGGAGAGGGACAAGGACGGTGCGGGCGCGTGACGTTTCAAGGGACACGGCGCGCTCCCTCTCCCCCACGGGGAGAGGGCTGGGGTGAGGGGCGTGGGGAAACGCCCCCGCCCTACCCCAACCGCTGCGCCGCCGCATCCTTGCCGGCGGGGGCGCGGGATTGGGCTTCCACCCAGGCCACCAGCACGCGGCCCCATTCGATATCCGCCTGGATCGCCTCGCGCGCGGCCGCCGGATCGCGGGCGCGCAATGCGGTCAGCACGTCATAATGCTTGTGCTCCTTGCCGGCGATCTGGCGCGGCGGCATGGTGGAGTGGAACACGCTGAGCAGCGGCCCCATCAGCGTCCACATGTTCTCGACGATGGATTCCACCCGCGGCAATTGGGCGATCTCCAGCAGCGCGAAGTGGAAGTCGCGGTTCTTGATGCTGGCTTTCTTGGGATTGGTCGCCGCCGCCTCGATGAATTCGGCCTGGATCGCTTCCAGCTTGCGCAATTGCTTGTCGGTGATCAGCCGCGCCGCCCGCTCCGCCGCCACGCCTTCGAGTTGCACGCGGATGAGCTGAATCTCCTGCAGGCGCGCGGCATCCAGCAGCGGCACGTGGATGGCGGTGGCGGCCTTCATCTCCAGCGCCTGCTCGCTCACGAGGCGGAAGATCGCCTCGCGCACGGGGGTGATGCTGGTGCCGAGTTCGGCGGCGAGCGTGGAGATGCGCAGCCGCTCGCCGGGCTCGAACTGCCCGTCGATCAGCGCCCGCCGAATGCGGCCATAGACCCGCGCCGACAGATTCTCTTTCTCGACTTGCTGCAGCTCGGCCATCTGATCCCGCGATTCCCGCTTAAACCCTCAAAACATATATCATATTGCCGCTTGGAAAGCCTGCGACGCGGTGCCCGCCCGCCCTTCCAGCGCGGCGATGGCGGCGACGATCTCGGCTTCCTTCAGCACGCGGGGGAAATGCCGGGCGTGGGGCGCGGTGAGGGTGAGGCGGGCGATGGTTTCGGCCTCCTCGCGGCTCGGCCCGGCACCGGAGAGCGCGACAAGGCTCACCGGCAGGCCGATGCGGCCGTAGAAGGCGATGATGTCGTCCATGAAGGCCTCCTCGCGCCCCTCCAGCACCAATTGCACGAGGCCACCGTAGGCCACCTGGAATCCGTGGAGCGCATGGGCATATTTCGGCACGGCGGAGAGGCCGCGCGTCATGGAATGGGAGATGGAGAGCCCGCCGCTCTCGAACGCGAGCCCGCTCATCAGCACGGTCGCTTCCACCACCAGATCGAGCGCATCGTCGGCGGTTTTACGGTCCACGGCGGCGAGCGCCTCCTCGGCATGGGCGCGCAGGATGTCGTAGCAGCCGCGCGCGAGGATCAGCGCGCTTTCCACCGGGGCGCCGCCATAGATGTTCTTGCCCTTGGCGCGCACGCAGCGTTCCACCTCGAACAGCTTCACCACCGCGTCGCCAATGCCGGCGAGGAACAGATGGCGCGGCGCCTGGGCGATCACCTGCGTATCCACCAGCACGAGATCGGGATTGGCGGGCAGTTTCTCGACCGCCAGCAGGCGGTGATGGTCGTCATAGAGCACGTAATTGTGGCTGGTAGGCGCGTCGGTGGAGGCGATGGTGGGGATGGTCGCGACCTTGGCGCCGAGCCGCCCGGCGAGCGCCTTGCCGGCATCGATGCACTTGCCGCCGCCAGCGGCCGCCACCAGGCTCGGCACGCGCGCGCCGCATTCCGCCACCAGCCGGTCCACCTCGGCGGGCGAGCTTTCGCCGCCGAACGCAATGCACCGCAGGTCCACCCCGGCGGCGGCGCAGGCTTGCGCGATCCGCGCGCCGTGGGCGGCCTCGATGAACGGATCGATCACCAGCACCGCATCTTTGGTGATGCGGGCGAGTTCGGTGCCCAGATGATCGAGCGCGCCCGCGCCCTGGATATAGCGACGCGGCGCGCCGAAGACCTTCGTCATTGCTCTTCCTCAGCCGGCGCGTTGGCCGCGCCATATGGATTTTGACGACATGCCAACGCCCTGCCAACGGCCATCGCATTTCGATTAGAATATGATATATCGTGTATGAGTTGTCCGCAATTCGCGGGACGGAAGAAACAGCCGGCCGCGCCTCTCTGCCCGAGCCCCCTCACCCGCCCGCAAGCGGGCGACCTCTCCCGGCGGGGAGAGGTGAGGGACAGACAGAGGTGAGGGACAGGAAGGGTGAACCCGCCCCGACACGAGAACGCCCCCTCTCCCCGCCGGGGAGAGGGCTGGGGTGAGAGGGCACGCGCCCCGCCACGTTGCATGCCCACGGACGCACGGAAGCCGAAAAGGCCACGCAGCACCACGCGGATCTCCTTGCACAAGGATATATCATATTTTATGACTAGCGCGACGAAGCGCGAAAGCGCCGCTTCGCCGCATCAAGCCGCCCGAACCTCGCAGCGCGAAGGTGGCCGGAACATTGGGAGCCCATATGAGCGCGGCCGAAAGCCCATCCTCACCGCCCGACCATCGCGTGTCGAACTTCCGGCCCACGCCGGAAACGCTCGCGATGCTGCGGGAAAAAGCGCGCTTCGTGCGCCTGGAGACCATCCGGCTCATCGAAGTGGCCAAGGTCGGCCATTACAGCTCGGTGTTCTCCGCCGCCGAGATTTTCGCGGCGCTCTATTACGACATCATGGACATCGAAAAGGGCAATCCGACCCGCCCCGATCGCGACCGCTTCCTGATGGGCAAGGGCCACGCCGCCGTCGGCCTGTTCCCGATCCTCGCCGAGTTCGGCTACATCGCCAAAGAGGTGCTGGACAATTACACCCGCCTCGGCAACCCGCTCGGCGACCATCCTGACATGCGCAAGGTGCCGGGCATCGATTTCTCCTCCGGCTCCATCGGCCACGCCCTTTCCGCCGGCCTCGGCATGGCGCTCGGCGGGCGCATGCAGAAGCTCAACTTCAATGTGTTCGTCATGCTGGGCGATGGCGAGATGCAGGAAGGCCAGGTGTGGGAGGCGGCCCTTTCCGCCGCGCACCACAAGGCCTCCAGGCTGGTGGCGATCATCGACCGCAACGGCTTCCAGCTCGACGGCGCCGTGGACGACGTCATGGGCATCGAGCCGCTCGATGAAAAATGGCGCGCTTTCGGCTGGGAGGTGCACGTGGTGGATGGGCACAATCTCGAAGAGCTGACCACACTCCTGCGCCAGGTGAAGGCGGACGACACCCGCACCAAGCCCTGCTGCATCATCGCCCGCACCCTCAAGGGCAAGGGCGTTTCCTACATGGAGACCGAGCCCGGCTGGCACCTCGGCTATCTCGACCCGTCCGATGCGAAGATCGCCATCGAAGAAATCATGAACAGGGAGATCTGAGCCATGACCGAAACCCTGTCCCCGAAGCATTCCCCCGCCAGCCGCCCGCTCTCGCCCAACTCGTGGCAATATCGCGAGCTGAACGCCAAGACGCCGGGCCTCTCCCATCTCTCCGACGCCCTGATCGGCCTCGTGGAGAAAGGCGAGCCCGTGGTGGCCGGCTCCGCAGACCTGCAATATTCCAACGGCCTCGCCAAGTTCGCCAAGCGCTTCCCGGAGCGCTACATCCAGTTCGGCATTTCCGAGCAGAACATGGTGACGGCGGCCGCCGGCCTCGCCACCACCGGGCTCAAGCCCTATGTGGCGACCTTCGCCTCCTTCCTCGGGCTTTTGTGCTGCGAGCAGATCCGCATGGATGTCGCCTATTGCGGCCAGCCGGTGCGGCTCATCGGCCACCACACGGGCATCTCGCTCGGCTTCTACGGCACCTCGCACCACGCGACCGAGGACATTTCCACCATGCGCGCGATCGCGGATCTCACCGTGGTCTCGCCCGCCGACGGCCCCCAGCTCGCTGCCGCCATCAAGGCCTCGGCGCATTATCCCGAGCCGATCTATTTCCGCATCGGCCGCGGCCGCGAGCCGGATGTCTATGGGCCGGATGTCACCTTCGAATTCGGCAAGGCCATTGAGCATTTCGCGGGCGACGAGATCACCATCATTGCCTGCGGCATGCCGGTGCATCCGGCGCTTGAGGCGGCGCGCAAGCTGAATGCGGCGGGCCGCTCGGTGGGGGTCATCGACATGCCCACCATCAAGCCCATCGACAAAGCGGCGATCCTGAAGGCGGCCGCGCGTTCCAAGGTGCTGATGACGGCGGAGGAACACAATGTGCTCGGCGGCCTCGGCAGCGCGGTGGCCGAAGTGCTAACCGAGGTGGGCGCGGGTGTGAAGCTGATCCGTCACGGCATCCACGACGAATACAGCCTGATCGCCCCGCCGACCCATCTCTATGCCCATTACAAGCTCGACGCCGCCGGCATCGAGGACGTGGTCCTGAACGCCATCGGCGGCGCGAAGGGCTGAAGGCCGAGGCCTCTCACCGCCCATCCGCAACGCCCCCTCTCCCCACCGGGGAGAGGGCCGGGGTGAGGGGGCCACGAACAGCCCGGCCGCGCCCAAGCCCCCTCACCCGCCCGCAAGCGGGCGACCTCTCCCCGGCGGGGAGAAATGACGGACAGGGAGAGGTAACGAGCGGTGAGAGGTGACGACCGGGAGAAGTGACAACCGGGAGAGCTGACTCGCCCATCCGCAACGCCCCTCTCCCCACCGGGGAGAGGGCTGGGGTGAGGGGGCCACGAACAGGCCCGGCCGCGCACGAGCCCCTCACCCGCCCGCAAGCGGGCGACCTCTCCCCGGCGGGGAGAGGCGACGGACAGGAGAGGTAATGACCGGTGAGAGGTGACGAGCAGGAGAAGTGACGAGCAGGAGAACTGACCCGCCCATCCGCAACGCCCCCTCTCCCTGCCGGGGAGAGGGCCGGGGTGAGGGGGCCACGAACAGGCCCGGCCGCGCCCGAGCCCCCTCACCCGCCCGCAAGCGGGCGACCTCTCCCCGGCGGGGAGAGGTGACGGACAGGGAGAGGCAACGACCGGGAGACGTGACGAGCAGGAGAACTGACGACCGGGAGAGCTGACTTGCCCATCCGCAACGCCCCCTCTCCCCACCGGGGAGAGGGTTGGGGTGAGGGGGCCACGAACAGCCTCGGCCGCGCTCGAGCCCCCTCTCCCCGCCGGGGAGAGGGCCGGGGTGAGGGGGCCACGAACACACACCCGACGCACGCCAAGACATATCTCGCGCGCCGGCCTCCACCGCAGCGCACAGCACGCCGTCCACGTCTTTGCTACCATGAAGGCAAGCGGATAACCGCGATCGCCCGTAACGGGAGGAAACCGAAGAATGACCCAGCCCCAGCCCCGCCCCGCCGACGCCATCGACGAGAAGTGGCAGCCCTATCGCAAGCCCCAGCCGGCCGAGGCGCGCCCCGAACTGGTGGTGCCGAACGCCATCCCCACGGATGACCGCGTGTGGGTGCCGCTGGAGGAGAACGTATGGTTTCGCCCGCTGCTGCTCTCCGCCTCCAGCGGCTATTGGATGAACCTGCTGAAGGTGCGCAAGGCCGGCGTGCTCTCGCGCCACCGCCACCCCCTGCCGGTGCACGGCTATGTCATCAAGGGCTCCTGGCGCTATCTCGAACACGACTGGATCGCCACCGAGGGCGGCTATGTCTATGAAGCGCCGGGCGAGACCCATACGCTGGTGGTCGATCCCCATGTGGAAGAGATGATCACCCTGTTCCAGGTGAATGGCGCGATGATCTATGTGGACCCGGACGGCAAGGTGACCGGCTTCGACGATGTGTTCACCCGCATCGACAAGTGCCGCGCCCATTACAGCGGCAATGGCCTCGGCGCGGACTATATCGACCAGTTCATTCGCTGAATTTCGCGAAAATCGCGGCGCAATCCGCGGAAAAGCGCGGTCGTGATTTCGGCCCGCCGAAGTTTCAGCGAATTTCGGCGGTGGACCGCGGAAAAGCCGCCGAAATCGTCCATGACCGCGCTGTTCCTCGGCGCGGGGGAATCGAAATTCCGCGCCCCGCTCCCGGCCTGTTCGCGCGGCGCGGGTGAAAGTCGCCGGCGCGCGATTTTGCCCCTCAGGACAGCGGCGGGCGCCGGCGCGGACTTGCGATCTCGTTGTTCTTGCAGGCGATTCCAAATTCCAGGCTGTCGGCGATGCGGCGCGCGCGGATGATGAAATGGGTCGCGGCGGCCGACGGGCAAAGTTCCTGCGCGGTCGCCTCGAACAGGTCGAGCCAGCGGTCGAAATGCGCCGCGCCGATCGGCAAAGGCAGGTGGCGCGGCATCGGCTGGCCATGGTAGCGGCCCGTCATGAGCGCCACGGACGACCAGAAAAGACAAAGCTTCTCAAGGTGTTCGTCCCAGTCGGCGATGCGCGCCGCGAAGATCGGGCCGATCAGATCGTCCGCCCGCACGCGGTCATAGAAGGTGAAGACGAGGGTGCGGATCATCGCCTCGTCGATGCCGGTCTCGGCCATGATCGCCCGCGTCGCCGCCGCCCGGCGGGCCAGCATCTGCTCGCTCTCGCCGCTGACGATGCGCTCGCGCGCCGTCTCCTCGGCCATGGCCGCCTCCGTCTCCCGCACCGGCGGCGGATGCGCCATGTGCCTGATAAGCCAAGGGCTTAGCCGCGCCCCCGCGGAACCGCAATCCGGGATTTCCCGGAGGCGGCGGAGTGCCCCTCAGGCGCCGGAGGCGGCGCGCGCCAGCTTCTCGAACCGCTTCACCACCCGCTCCCGCCGCAGCCGCGAGAGCTTCTGAAGCCAGAAGATCCCGTCCAGCTGGTCGATCTCGTGCTGGAGGCACACGGCCAGCAGCCCGTCCGCCTCGACCTCCTGCGACGTTCCGGCAAGATCCTGATATTGCACGCGAACCCGCGCCGGCCGCTCCACCTCGTCGACCACGCCCGGCATGGAAACGCTGCCCTCGGGATGGCGGCCCAGCTCGGGCGCGGACCAGATGACGCGCGGATTGACATAGATCCGAATAAGCCCTTGTTCCTCCGGCAGATCCAGCACCACCAGCCGCTCCGCCACGCCGATGTGGGGCGCAGTGATGCCGATGCCGGGCGCCGCCTTCATGGTGTCGTGCAGATCCTGCGCCAGTGCCGCAAGTTCGGCATCGAACCGCGTCACCTCCGCCGCCGCCTGCCGCAGCCGTGGATCTGGAAACCGCACGATCTCGCGCACCGCCATCATTGCTCCTCCCGTCCCGCCGTCATAACGGCCCGCGCCGCCGGGTCCGGCCGGGCCGGCACTGTGTTGCACTTTGGTATTCCTCAAGGGAGAATGCCCGCGATTGCGCTGCATCAATCGCCCGGATCCGGTGCGCCCCTACCCTTGCGGCACGGGCGCGCCGCGCCAGCCCCTTGCCGGGCGACTTTTTCGCAAGGCTCTCTCGGGCCGGCGCCTCCACAAGGACAGGGCGATGCCACAAACGGCCGAAAAACGCCAGGACCAGACCCGCCCTGCCATGCCGGAGGCGGCGACCGGCCTTACGGACGCGGAAGCCGAGGCGCGCCTGCGCCGCGACGGGCCGAACGAACTCCCCCAGGGCGAGCATCGCTCGCCGCTGAAGATCATTCTCGACACCATCCGCGAGCCCATGTTCGCGCTGCTGCTGGCGGCGGGCCTGCTTTATTTCGTCATTGGCGACCCGGCGGAGGCAGCGATCCTGTTCGGCTTCGCCACGCTGTCCGTGCTGATCGCGGTGGTGCAGGAATTGCGCACCGAACGCGCCCTCGAGGCCCTGCGCGACCTCTCCAGCCCGCGCGCTTTGGTGATCCGCGACGGCGTGCAGAAGCGCATTCCCGGCCGTGAGGTGGTGCGCGGCGACCTGATCGTCATCGCCGAGGGCGACCGGGTGGCGGCCGATGCTTTGCTGATCGCCACTGCCGCGCTGGAGATCGACGAATCCCTGCTCACGGGCGAATCGGTGCCGGTGCAGAAATCCGCCGCCGCACCGGACGCCATCGCCGGGGACGGCGAGCTTCATGCCGAGACGGACGACCGCAGCGCCGCCTTCTCCGGCACTTTGGTGGTGCGCGGACAAGGGCGCGGGATCGTGCGCGGCATCGGCCGGAAGACCGAGCTCGGCCGCATCGGCCAGAGCCTCGGCACCATCGAGCGCGAGCCCCCGCGCCTGCGGGCGCAAACCCGGCGGCTGGTGCGCCTGTTCGCGGTGGCGGGCATCTCCGTCAGCATCCTCGCCGCCGTGCTCTACGGGCTCGCCGGCAATGATTGGACCAGCGCGACGCTCGGCGGCATCGCGCTCGCCATGGCCATGCTGCCGGAGGAATTTCCCCTTATCCTCACCGTGTTTACCGTCATGGGCGCGATCCGCATCGCCAAGGCCCGCGTGCTGACGCGGCGCG
Source organism: Rhizobiales bacterium 32-66-11 (assembly GCA_002304505.1). Classification (GTDB taxonomy): domain Bacteria; phylum Pseudomonadota; class Alphaproteobacteria; order Rhizobiales; family Xanthobacteraceae; genus NCEH01. The sequence goes on from NCEH01000060.1 coordinate 15,989, forward strand.
CGGCGGCCATCGAGGCGCTCGGGGCCGCAACCGTTCTGTGCACCGACAAGACCGGCACTTTGACCGAGAACCGCATGACCGTGGTGGAATTGCGCGATGCGGACGGCGCGCCGGTGGCGCTTGGCGACGCGGACTTGCCCCTCGCGCCAGAGGCGGCGCACCTCGCGCTGCTGGCCGCGCGCTCCAGCCGCGACCGCACCTTCGACCCCATGGAGCGCGCCTTCCACGATCTCGCCGCCCGCGCCGGGGTCGCACCGCCCTGGCCGCAGGTGGCGGTCTGTGATTTCGACCTGCGCGACGACCTTCCGGCAATGGGGCGCGCGTGGGGCGCGGCCGAGGAGACGCCCCGCCTCGCGGCCAAGGGCGCCCCGGAAGCCATCGCCCGCCTGTGTGGCCTCTCCCCCGACAAGGCGGCGCAGGTGCTGGCCGCCGCCACCGACATGGCGGGGCGGGGCCTGCGGGTGCTCGGCCTTGCCGAAGGCGAATTGCGGAATGCCGCGGACGACCGACTGGAGGGACAGGCGCTCGCGTTTCGCGGCCTCGTCGCGCTGGCGGATCCGCTGCGGCCGGGCGTAAAGGAAGCGGTGGGCGAATGCCGGGCGGCCGGCATCCGCATCGCCATGGTCACGGGCGATCATCCCGCCACCGCCGCCGCCATGGCCCGCGCCGCCGGGCTCGATGCCGAACCGGTGGTGACCGGGCGCGAACTGGCCGCGCTCGATCCGCACGCCTTCGCGGCGGCAGTGGCGACGGCGGCGGTGTTCGCGCGCATCGTGCCCGAACAGAAGCTCAAGATCGTGGAAGCCCTGAAGGCGCAGGGCGCCATCGTCGCCATGACCGGCGACGGGGTGAACGATGCCCCGGCGCTGAAAGCCGCCCATATCGGCATCGCCATGGGCGGGCGCGGCACCGATGTCGCCCGCGAGGCAGCCGCGATGGTGCTGCTGGATGATGATTTCAATTCCATCGTGCGCACCATCCGCCTCGGCCGGCGCACGTTCGACAATCTGCGCAAGGCCATGGGCTATGTGCTCGCCATGCATGTGCCGATCGCCGGGCTGGCCTTCCTGCCGCTGGCGCTCGGCCTGCCGCCGCTGCTCGGGCCGCTGCATATCGCATTCCTGGAAATGGTGATCGACCCGGTGTGCTCCATCGCCTTCGAGGCCGAACCGGAGGAGCCGGACCTGATGCAGCGCCCGCCGCGCAGGGCCACGGACGCCCTGCTGCCGCTCGCCTTGATGGCCTGGAGCCTGATCCAGGGGCTCGCGGCGTTCGCGGCCGCCGGCGGCGTCTATCTGCTGTCGCTCCATGCCGATCTGCCGCCGGACGTGGTGCGCGGGCGCGCCTTCCTCACCCTCATCCTCGCCAGCGTCGGGCTGATCATCGTGGATCGCTCCTTCAGCTCGTCCCTGCTGACGGCGCTGACCCGCCCGAATTCCGCTTTGGTCGCGGTCATGGGGCTGGCGGCGGTGATGCTGGTGATCGTGCTCGGCGTGCCGCCGGCGGCGGCGCTGTTCCGCTTCGGCGACGTGGGCCTTGCGGGGATCGGCATCGCACTCGCGGCGGCGGTCGCCATGATGCTGCTGCTGGAACTCGCCAAGGCGCTGGGCATCGCCGCGCGCCTGCGACGCTGAGCGGTCCCTAAGGCACCAGCACCGCCGCACCCTGGAACCGTCCCGCCCGCAGGTCCGCGAGCGCTTCGTTGGCCCGTTCCAGCGGGTAGATTGTGGTGGTGGTCTTCACGCCGGCCTTGGGCGCGAGGGCGAGGAATTCGTGGGCGTCCGCGCGCGTGAGATTGGCGACCGAGAGAACTTGTCGCTCTTCCCAGAGGATGGAATAGGGGAATTGCGGGATGTCGCTCATATGGATGCCGCCGCACACCACGCGCCCGCCCTTGCGCACCGCCCGCAAAGCGCTCGGCACCAAAGCGCCGACGGGCGCGAAGAGGATGGCAGCGTCGAGCGGCTCGGGCGGCGTTTCGTCCGAACTGCCGGCCCAGCGGGCGCCGAGGGACAGCGCCATCGCCTGCGCCGCATGATCGCCCGCGCGGGTGAAGGCATAGACCTCGCGTCCCTGCCAGCGGCACACCTGGGCGAGGATATGGGCCGCCGCCCCGAAGCCGTAGAGCCCGATGCGCCGGCCCTCGCCCGCTTTCACGAGCGAGCGCCAGCCGATCAGCCCCGCGCACAGCAAGGGCGCGGCCGCCACGGGATCATCGAAACCGTCGAGCGGAAACGCGAAGGCGGCATCGGCCACCACATGGGAGGCAAAGCCGCCATCGCGGGTGAAGCCGGTGAATTCGGGCGCGTCGCACAGGTTCTCCTGCCCCGAGGCGCAATAAGGACAGTGCCCGCAGGTATGGCCGAGCCACGGAATGCCGACCCGAGTCCCCAACGCCGGGGCCGCGACCCCCGCGCCCAGTGCCTCGACGATGCCGACGATCTCATGGCCCGGCACGATGGGCAGGACCGGGTTCGGCAGATCGCCGTCCACCACGTGCAGGTCGGTGCGGCACACGGCGCACGCCTCCACCCGCACCCGGATTTCCCCGGCCGCGGGCTCAGGGTCCGGCCGCTGCTCCAGCACCAAAGGCGCGCCGATGGCGTGGAGGACCATGGCCTTCATGTCGTGCTCCGTATGGTGGGCGAGCGGTGACCCGCTCTTCAGGCGGCGCCGCGTTCGGCGGCGTCGGCGCCCGGCGGCAGGATCACCATGCCGGACATGGGCTCGACCCACACCAATTGATCGACCACGCCGGCGACGCCGGGCACATTCTCCGCGCAGACACGGGCGGCCATGCGCTCGCGCTCGTCGAAAATGGTGCCGCGCAGTTCGCACACGCCGTTTTCCACATGCACGCGAACCAGGCCGCTGCCGCTCCAGGGCTGCTTGGCGAGTTCGCCGAGGATGGCCGCCCGCAGTCGCGCATCGTCGGTTTGCGCCACCGGCGCCGAGGGCAGCGCGGCGGCGAGCGCGCGCAGCAGATCGGACCGGGAGATGATGCCGACCAGCTTGCCGTCCTCGACCACCGGCAGGCGCTTGACGCGGGCGCTGGTCATGGTCTCGACGATCTGGGACAAGGGCGCATCGGGCGTCGTGGTGAGGACGTCGCGGGTCATCACCTCTTCCACCTTGCGACCGTGGGCGTGGACATATTCCTCCGCCTCCGTGCCGGGGCTCACGAGCAGCTCCAGCCACCAGGAGCGCTTGACCTGCGTGCCGAGTTCCGCCCGGCGCAGGAAATCGCCCTCGGTGACCATGCCGGCGAGCGTGCCGTCCTTGGCGACCACCGGCAGGCCGCTGATGTGCTGCGCCAGCATGAGCCGCGCGGCATCGGCGATGGATGTGGTGGGTTCAACGCTGATGACCGGCGAGGTCATCACATTCGCAACGCGCATGGTCGCCTCCCGCGGCTCCCGCTGACTTTAGATTCTATCGTCGCCCGTCCGCGCAGATGCCGCATTGAGCCGCATCAATACCCCATTGACACCCCTCACTGCGCGCCCAGCAGCGCCTTGCGGAACCGCAGGGCGGCCAACGCAAAGAACGCCGCGCCGATGGCGAGCAGCGCCAGCAGCTGCGGCCAGATGATCGCGAGGCCCGCGCCACGGTAAAGGATCGCCTGGGAGAGCGCCACGAAATGCGTGGAGGGCGAAACCTGCATCACGTTCTGAAGCCAGGCCGGCATGCTTTCCAGCGGCGTGGTGCTGCCCGAGAGCAGGTTCATCACGATCAGGATCGGCATCACGATCAGGCCGAACTGAGCCATGGAGGTGGACACGGTGGCGATGAGAATGCCGAGCGCGGTGACCGAGAATTGATAGGTGACGGTCGCCAGGATGAACAAGGCGAGCGAGCCTTGCACCGGCACCGCCAGGATATATTCCACCACCACCAGCAGCGAGAGGATGGCGGCCACCACGATCACGAGGCCATTGGCCCAGATTTTCGCCAGCATGATCTCGATCGGCGTCACCGGCATCACCAGCAGATGCTCGATGGTGCCATGCTCGCGCTCGCGGATCAGCGCCGCGCCGGAGAGGATGACCGCCAGCATGGTGATGTTGTTGATCACCTGCATCACCGCCGTGAACCAGGCGGACTTGAGGTTCGGGTTGAACTTCGCGCGCATCACCACGGCGATCGGCAGCGCCTGGGTGGTGCCCGGCAGGGCGGCGCTGACCTCCTGGAGAATGATGTTCTGAAGATAGGAGGCGCCGTTGCCCGCCTGCGACATGGCGGTGGCGTCCACGTCGATCTGGATCGTCGGATGCTGGCCGGAAATGGCGTCCTGCTCGAATTTCGGCGGGATCTCGATGACGAAAACGAAGCGGCCGGTGTCCATCACGCGGTCGATCTCAGTCGCGCCGATCAGCACCGGCTCCTTGAAGAAGGGTTTGAGGATCGCCGCCCGCACCTGCCGGGAGAGGGCCGACTGGTCCTCGTCCACCACCGCGACGGCGGCATTCTCCACCTCGAACTTCGCGCCGGTGGCCACCGCATAGATGGCGAAGGTGAAGGTATAGACGATCAGCACCAGCAGCACCGGATCGGCCTTGAGGCTGTAGAGCTCCTTGATGCCGAGGCGCCAGATGCGCATGAGGCGGGCGCGCATGTCAGGCCCCCTGCTTGCGCAGCGCGAGCACGGCCGCGCCGATGAAGCCGAGCGCGAACAGCACCAGCACCAAGATATTGGGCCACAGATCGGCAAGGCCGAGCGCTTTCGCGAATACGCCGACGCTCACCGGCTGATACCAGGCGGCGGGAAAGGCGAGCCCCATCAGCCGCGCGCCGCCGGAGAGCGAGGACACCGGCACCAGCAGGCCGGAGAAATTCACCGCCGGCAGGATGGCGAGGATCGAGGTGGCGAAGATCGCCGCCACCTGGCTGGAAACGAAGCTGGAGACGAACAGGCCGAAGCCGGTGGTCGCGAACACATAAGCGAGCGAGCCCAGCGCCAGGGTCGCGAACGAGCCCTTCAGCGGCACCTGGAAGAACAGGATCGCCAACACCACCAGCGACAGGAAGCTCAGGAAGGCGATGAACACATAAGGCAATTGCTTGCCGAGCAGGAATTCCACCTTGGTGACCGGGGTGGACTGGAAATTGGAGATGGAGCCGGTCTCCTTCTCCTTGACGATGCCGAGCGCGGTCATCACCGCCGGGATCAGCACCAGCATCAGCACGATCACACTCGGCACGATGGCGTTGACGCTCTTGAACGCCTGATTATAGCGAAAGCGGGTGTCGATCTCGATGGGATAGAGCGGCACCGCATGGCCGTAGCGGCGCAGCACCTCGTCCGCCATATAGGTCTGCGCGAGGCCCGAGACATAGCCGCGCGTGGTCTCGGCGCGGAACGGCATGGCCCCGTCCACCCACACGCCCACTTCCGGCTGGCGATCGCGCTGCAATTGCTTGCCGAAATCGGTCGGCACCTCGATCGCCACCGAGAGTTCCCCGCTCTTCATGCGGGTGTCGAGCTGCGTGGTCGAGGAAATGGGCGCCTTCTCGGTGAAATAGCGCGAGCCCTGGAAGCTTTCGAGCAATTGCCGGCTCTGGGCGCTCTGGTCCTGGTCGAAGGCGGCGTAGGGCAGATGCTCCACGTCGAACGACACGCCATAGCCGAAGGTGAACAGCAGCAGCACCGGCCCGAAGAAGGCGAAGGCGAGGCGGGCGGGATCGCGCAGGATTTCCAGCGTCTCGCGCCATGCATAGGCCCACATCCGGCGCGGATCGACCCGGCGCGGCGGACCGGAGGATACCGGGACGGCGGCCTCGGGCGCGGCCGCGTCGCCCTCCTGCCCCATGCCGGCCTGTTCCAGCACGGCGATGAACACCTCCTCCAGCGATTGCGTGTTGCGCTGCGCCTTCAGTTGGTCCGGCGTTCCGACCGCCAGCACCTTGCCCTGGTGCATCAGCGAGATGCGGTCGCAGCGCTCGGCCTCGTTCATGAAATGGGTGGAGAGGAAGATGGTCACCCCATCGTCGCGCGACAGAGCGATCAGCTCGCGCCAGAAGCCGTCCCGCGCCACCGGATCGACGCCGGAGGTCGGCTCGTCCAGGATCAAGATCTCCGGCCGGTGGATGATCGCCACCGCGAGCTGCAGGCGCTGGCGGATGCCGAGCGGCAGGCTCTCGGGCCGGGTGTCGGCGACGTCGCAGAGGTCGAACCGGGTCAGCATTTCCTGGACGCGCGGCCCGATGGTGTCGGGCGGCAGCTCGAACAATTGCGCGTGCAGCATCAAATTCTGCCGCACCGTCAATTCGCTGTAGAGCGAGAAGGCCTGGGACATGTAGCCGACGCGTCGGCGCGTCTCCATGTCGCCGGCATCGAGCTTCTGGCCGAACAGGCGCGCCTCGCCCTCGCTCGCCGGCAACAGGCCGGTGAGCATCTTCATGGTGGTGCTCTTGCCCGAGCCGTTGGAACCGAGAAAGCCGAAGATCTCGCCCTTCTCGATGCGAAAGCTCACATGGTCCACGGCCGTAAAGGCGCCGAAGCGGCAGGTGAGCCCTTCCGCCTCGATGGCCGGCACGCCATCCTGCGGCACGCGCGGGCGCTCCACCACCGGCCCGTCGGTGCTGCGCGCCTCCTCCGGCAGCAGCGCCACGAAGGCGCGCTCCAGCGTCGGCGCGCCGGCACGGGCCCGGATCTCGCTTGGGCTGCCGCTGGCGATCATATGGCCGTCGTGCAAGGCGGCGAGCCAGTCGAAGGCGTCCGCCTCCTCCATATAAGCGGTGGCGACGATCACGCTCATGCCCGGCCGCCGCGCCCGCATGCGGGCGACGAGATCCCAGAATTGGCGGCGCGAGAGCGGGTCGATGCCGGTGGTCGGCTCGTCCAGGATCAGCAGATCGGGATCGTGGATCAGCGCGGTGCAGATGCCGAGCTTCTGCTTCATGCCGCCGGAAAGCTTGCCCGCCGGCCGGTCGGCGAAGGGCGCAAGGCCGGTGGCGGCGAGCAGCTCGGCGCTGCGCGCGCGCCGCTCGGCCGCGCCCTGGCCGAACAGGCGGCCGAAGAAATCGAGATTTTCCGCCACCGAGAGCGTGGGATAGAGATTGCGGCCCAGGCCTTGAGGCATGTAGGCGATGCGTGCGCCGGTGAGGCGCCGCGCCGCGCGGTCGGCCATGTCGGCGCCCAGCACCTCAATCGTGCCGGCCTGGATTTTCGTGATGCCGGCGGCAAGGGAAAGCAGGGTCGATTTACCGACCCCGTCCGGGCCGATCAGGCCCGCCATGCAGCCCGCCGGAATCTCCAGATCAATGCCACCGAGCGCGACGGTCTTTCCGTAATGATGCACGACGCCGGAGAAGCGGACGGCCGCATCGCTCATTTGGGAAGCTTCACGGCAAGTTCCGCCGGCCAGGCTGCCGTGCGGCTGGTGCGCACGAAGGCGCTGCCGCGCACGCCGGTCTTCACCTGCGCCTCATATTGCCTCAGCAGGCTCGGCGCGATCTTCAGCTTCACGCGGAACATCAGCTTCTCGCGCTCGTCCGCGGTCTCCACCGTCTTGGGGGTGAACTGGGCTTCCGTGGCGACGAAGGACACGGTGGCCGGGATCACATAGTCCGGCGCCGGATCGAGCACGATCCGCGCCTCGTCGCCGAGGCCGAGCCGACCGGCGACGCGGGCGGGCAGGAACACGGTCATATAGACGTCCGACAGGTCGAGCAGGGTCGCGATCGGCGCGCCGGCGCCCACCACCTCGCCCGATTGCACGAGCTTATATTCGATCCGCCCGCGCCGCGGCGCGGTGAGGACGGAATCGTCGAGCTGGGAGCGGATGCGCGCAACCTCGGCGCGAGCGGTGTCGGCGGCGGCCTGGGCCTGGTCGAAACTGGCCTGCGCCGCCCGCTTGGCGCCTTCGGCCACGTTCATCTGGCTGCGCCGCTGGTCCAGCGATTGAACGGTGCCGTAGCCGCGCGCGCTCAGCGTCGCGGCCCGTTCATATTCCTGATGGGCGAGCACCACCTCGCTTTCGCGCTGGGTGATGGCCGCCTGCGACTCCGTCATGGCCTTTTCGGCGCGGCGCACCTGGGCTTCCGCTCCGGAAAGCTGGGCGTCGAGCTCCGCCGTGTCCATGCGCGCGATCACCGCGCCCTGCTCCACCGTCTGGCCCTCTTCCACCAGAACCTGGAGCACCCGGCCGGCGAACTTGGCGGAGATCAGCACCTGCTCGGCCTCAAGCCGCCCGTTGGTGGTGGCGATATCCTCCGGCAGTTTGTTGCCTGCGAGCTTCTGCCAGAGGCCGTGCAGGCGGTCCCCGAGGTTCTTTGACTCTTGTGCAGCGACAGGACCCGCGCAGAGCGCGGCACAGGCGATCTGGAGCGCGAAGAGAAGTGCGATCGGACGGCAGCGCACGGATGATCTCCTGCGAACAAAAAAGCGACAGGCGCAGGCCGACAGATTTAGCTCAGCATCGCTGCCCTATCATTGACGCACATCATGCGCCTGTCCCGTCGCCAAACGTCACGAAAAGCAAGCCGGCGCGCACAATCCTATTTGTCCGCGCGCGGACCTGGCGGGCGCGGTTCCCCGCCGCGCAGCAGATCCGCAAGGCCGAGCCGCTCCGCCAGCGCCCGCGTGGCGGCGGGCGAGAGATTGCGGCGGACATGGTCGAGATCATAATAGAAGAATTCGCCCTCCACCATGGATTGGCAGCCCTGCGGCCCGCACAGGGCATCGGCGGGAATGGCGATGGTGGTGGAATCCCCATAGCGCCCGCGCATGGAGCGGAACACGTCGTTCACATCGCGCTGCCAGGAATCGTAATCGGGCGGGGCGAGCCGGTTCACGGTGCGGGTGCAGGGCGCGCGCAGCAGCGACCCGTCATTGGCCACCACGCACGGCACCGGATCGCTCGCCCAATGGGGAATATCCGCCATCACCAGCACCCGCCGTCCGGGCGCGGCGAGGCGCGGCATCAGATCATCGAACCCGTCCCGAAGCAGGCGGCGGCCGGCCTCGAAGCCCACCGCCTCGCCGGGATGGCGATAGAGATTCTGCGCCGTGGACGGCCACGCGCCGGCAAGGATCACGAGCGTGATGTCGGGCGCGGCCTTCAGCAGGGCCAGCACCGCCGCGCGCGAGGCGCGGCAATCCTCATTATAGGTCGGGATGCCCGCGAAATCGCGCCGGATGCCGCCGGCAGATGATGGCGCGCGTCCCCGCGCTCGCCCAGGGCGCGCCGGCGGCGCATAATCCTTTCGCCGGTCCGTCCGGCACATGCTGCGGACAGGCCCAGTCCCACATGCGGTCCTTCGACCCCAGGGCCTGGAGCTGCGGGGAGACCCGGCCCGGCAGCCCGCCGGTGAAGAAGAGCCCGAGCCCCACCGCCGCCACCACGCCGGCCGTCAACACTCCGGCGCCGAGGGTGAGGCGCGGCGCCGGCCGCATGCGGCGGAACGGCTGTTCCACGAACCGCCACGAGAGCCATGCGGCGAGGAGAGACAGCACCAGCGCCGCCACGCCCCAGGCGAGGTCCAGCCGCTCGCCATTATGATAATGGCGCATCAGCACGATGATCGGCCAGTGCCACAGATAGAGCGAATAGGAGATGCGCCCGACGAACGGCAGCGGCGCCAGCGCCAGCGCCCGCGCCATGCGGGTCGGCGCGCCGGTGGGCAGCAGCAGCAGCGCCGTGCCGAGCACGGGGGCGAGCGCATTGGCGCCGGGGAACGGGCTCTGTGCCGTCAGCAGCAGGATCGGCGCGAGGATGGCGAGGAGCCCCGCAAGCTTCAGCAGATCGCCGAGGCGCGTCGATATCGCGCCGGTCCAGGCGGCGGGAATGAACACCAGGGCGCCGCCGACGGCCAGCTCCCAGGCCCGCGTCCAGGGCTGATAGAAGGCGCTTTTGGGATTGGTGCCCACTTTCTGCACCGCATAGGCGAAGCTCGCCAGGATCAGCGCGCCGATCAGCGCCGGCACCAGGCGCGGCCAGCGCGCCGAGACCCGCAGCGCCGAGACCCGCAGCGCCGCCACCAGCAGCAGCGGCCAGATCACATAGAATTGCTCCTCCACCCCGAGCGACCAGGTGTGGAGCAGCGGCATGGTCTCCGCCGCCGCGTTGAAATAGCCGGTGTTGCGCAGAAAGAAGAAATTCGAGAGGCCGCCCGCCGCATAGGCCGCGCTGCGGCCGAGCACCGCATAATCACCGGGCGTGAGGATGAAATAGCCCGCCGCCAGCGTCGCCAGCACCACGAGCGTCAGCGCCGGCACGATGCGGCGGATGCGCCGATCATAGAAGCGCAGCAGCGAGAACGACCCGCCCCGCACGTCGGCCACGATGTTCGCGGTGATGAGATAGCCCGAGATCACGAAGAACACATCGACGCCCACGAACCCGCCGGGCACGCCGGGAACGCCGAGGTGGAACAGCAGGACGCTCAGCACGGCTATGGCGCGGACGCCGTCAATATCCAGGCGGTAGGTCATCGGGCAGATGCTTTAGGCCACTCGCCCGCCGCCCGGCAACCCGCCGCCGGCCCGAGCGTGTGTGACGCAAGCGTGGCAGGCGGTGTCGGCGGGCGCAAATCGTGCTACCTCCTGCCCGGTCACCGCACCCCTACCCCTCGGAGCGCCAGATGGCCGATATCCCCGCCCTGATCCTCACCGGCCTGCGGATCAGCTTCCTGCACCCCGAGGACATGCCGAGCGCGCTGATCCTCGATGTCACCACCGACGAGGGCGAGCAGCGGTTCGTCCTGCCCTGCGACCCCGCGCTCGACAGCGAGACCGTGGAGCAGATCGGCGATGAATTCATGGATTGCCTCGACCGCCTGATCGCCCCCTCCGACGACGAGGACGGCGAGGAGGCGGAAGAAGACGAGGACGGCGCGGACGAGGCGAGCGACGGCACCGAGGAGAAGCGCTGATCGGCGCTGATCCCTCGCGCCCCCGGCGCTCGCGCGGCGGGTGCCGAACCTTGGGTAAGAACGGATCGCGCGCGCCAAACGGCGCGGGTGCTTAAGGGCCGATCGACATTCGGCGGCGTGGCGCATCGTCGAGGCGCCTGACGGCCGGTGCGCGCGATTGTCTTTCTTTGACCGGTCGTCGTCTTTTGCGTGTCATGGCCGAGTCGCCCGCGCGGGTCTTGAAAAGCCGGTGCCAGCGGTGCCGCGTGGATGCACGGAGCAAGCCCGTGCATGAGGATTGTCTCCTGCACGGGTGCCAATATTCGCCAGTCCACAGGCGCTGCCGGGCGAAAACCCCGCACCAATGTCCGGACGCGCGCACCGTAGCCATGTGATGAACCCAGGTCCGGCAAAGGTTGAGCGGCACAAAATGGCCTGTGCGGCGTTGGTATCCAACCACGCACCAAGGACATCCCATGCCCGTGAAGACCGGACGGATTTGGCACCCTGATCCCAGCCATCCCCCCTGCCCGCCTCCGGGCGCCGCGCAACGCCGGCTCGCCCGCGCGGCGGCGGCGTTTGACCGAGATGCCCGCAGCCCGCTGCTTTCCACGGTCCGCGTGACGTCTCCGATTGTGATTTTGCTGGTGCTGACGCTGCTCTGCCTCACCTCCCTCGCCGTAACGGCGCGGCCGGCATTTTCGGCCAAACCGCGGCCGGGATCGCTCCTTGCGTTACGCCCCGACCTCCACCCGTCGGCGCCCGGCGCACTGGTGCAGCTGGCGCAGGCGACGGCCCCGCTGGCGCAGGCCCCTGCAAGCCCGTCCGCCGCTCCGTTATCGCCCTCAGCTCCGTCCCCCGCGCCGTCCACCGCGCCCTTGCCGCAACCGGCGCCGGTGCCCGCGCCCCCCGGCTCCGGGGCCGATGTGCCCGCGGACAAGGCAGAGGTGCCCGCCTCCTCCGACACCGCCCTGGTGCGCACCTGCAAGCTGCGGGCGCTGGCGGTGCTGCGCCAGCGCTCGCCCTCGATCGAGGACATCTTCATCGATGTGGACGGCCTCACCGTCGCCGAGGCCGATTCGACCGTCGGCACCGAGCGGGTGCGCCATGTGCTGATGGGTGAGGCCTATATCCAGCGCGACAAGACCGACAAGGTGCATCGCTTCCTGTGCCTCACCGGGGACGAAGACAAGGTGCTGATGACCTTCTTCACCGAGCGCTAGAGATCAACCGAAACGGATGGGACCCATCCGTTTCGAAACGCTGACCCGCCGGGGTCAAAGAGCAATGACGCGGCTCATTGCTGGGCGATGCAACGGGACTTGCCGCTCTGGGTTCGGGCAAGGCCGGGAAAGGCGATGTGGGTTTCGATCGTCAGCGCCGCGCCGAGGCCGTTCGCCGCATAGTCCTTGAACTTCGGACAATTCGCCGCGCTCGCCGGGCCGGTGACCGCCGCGAGCGTCACGCCGGCGGCGGTGATCTTCACCGGTACCTGGTCGTCATAGGCGAGCGTCAGCGCGACCTTGCGGGCCGAAAGATCATAGATCACCAGTTCGCGGCTCGGCCCGGTTCCCCGATCCATCACGAGGTGCGTGCCGGCAAGGCCGAGCACGGTATCGGCCTCGTCCGCGGTGCTGATGTCGATATCGCCGCCGCGCTTCGCGAAGATGCAGGGGCCGGCGGCACTGGCCGGCACGGCGCGGGCGATGATGTCATTGCCCGGCGCCTCGGCGCGCGCGCGCGAAATCACCTGAAAGCCACCGCCGAACTTACACTGCGCCTCGCTGGCAAAGGCGGGCGCGGCTGAAACGCCTGAGAGGCTGGCGAGCACCAGCAGGCTGATGCGAAATGTCCGGTGCATTAGGGCTCCGATCTTGACCCCGGAGGGGCTACGGCGCGTCTCAAGCACGAACCAGGCTGCGACGTCGAGCCCCCACCTTCGGCTTCAGCGGAACACAACGCGGCCGGAGACGTTGCCCCTGCATCCCCGGACAAGAGGCCCGTCATGAACAATGTGATCTATATCGTCGGCCTGGTGGTGGTCGTTCTCGCCGTACTGTCTTTCTTCGGCCTACGCTAAGGCTAAGCGAGGCCGCCGACGCTTGGCGCGGGGCGTTCCTCGCGCCGGCCGAGGGCGGCGGGAATCCACAGCCGCGCTTCCGGACCGCCCGGGCCGCGCGTCATCTGCCAGCCGCCGCCGGCCCGCGCGGCAAAGGCGGCGATCTCTTCATGCCGCGCCGTGCGGGCCGTGTCGGTGTCGGCCTGTCCGCCGCACGCCGCTCTGAGGCTAATGCACACATAATCGCCGGCTTCCATGCGTGCCTGCTGGTAACGCACCACCTCGCGCCGCGCGCCGAGCGTGATCTGGCTTCCCGCATCGGCCTGCTGCTTCAGGTCCATCACCAGGTCCACCACCGCCAGTTCGAACTGGGCCGCTTCCACGAACACATCCAGGCCCTTCTCATCTGCCAGGCCCTTCTCATCTGCGGCGACGGCAATCTCGATCGGTGGCCACACCGAGCCGATCAGCAGGCAGCGGACATTGTTGAGCACGGTCGGCGCATGGACGATCCGCGGGCGGCCGCCGCGCCGGCCGACATCGAGCAGGCGCTGGGCGAGGCGCACGCCATGCACAGCGCCGGTCAGCGCGTCGTCGAATTCCGGCGCGTGCCCATCGGCCCGATTTCGGGCGCCGAGGAAGGTCAGATCGCCGAGCACGGGGGTCAGCACGCGGTCCATGGCGCCGACGGTCGCGTCGGACAGCGACGGGCGTGGCGGCGTGCCGGTATCGGGCCGGCCGCGCACGCCGAGCGCCCCCATCCCGGTCTGACGGCGCATCAGGACCGCCAGTGCGAAGCTGGCCAGCGCCCCCACCAGCACATAGCCCGCCGCGCGCTTCTGCCACGCCGACAAGACATCGCCCTCGCTCAGGGCATAGACCACCGTGAGGTCGGTGCCGGGCACCGCGCGATAGGCGGCGGCGGCCGGGCCCCCCTCGATCAGCGCGCTGGCGGCGAGCAGCCCGGATTCGTGCTTTCCGCGCTGCTCGGGCACGTCAGGAATCAGGACCGGCGTGTCCGCCTGCGCGCGCAGGTCCGGCGAGCGCAGCAGCAAGGTGCCATCCTTGCGCACCAGCGCGGCGGCGCCGCCGGGGGTCGGGGCCAGCAGGCCGCGATAGGACGAATGAAAATATTCGGGAAAGACGATCGCGCCGACGATGCCGCCAAACACCCCGTCCCGCCAGATTGCCCGGCTCACCGCGAATGAGACGGAGCGGGTCGCGGCGCCCCGGAACGGAACCGAGAACAGCAGGCCCTCCTGCCCCGCCTTTCCGGCAAGAAAGAACTCGCGCTGGCTGAGATCACGCTCGCGCGCCGGATAGGTGCGGCTTGAGGAAGCGAGGATGCCCTTTTCGTCGATGACGAAGGCCAGTTCCAGTTCCGGCATGCGGCGCACCAGGCGCACGAGCAATTCATGCATGCCGGTGTCGGTGCGCAGCGCCGTCGCCGGGCGCCCGCCGAGCGCGTCCCGCACCTGGGACAGGGCGACGTCGACCGAGAGGAACCGCGCGCCCGCATGTTCGGACAAGACGTGGGCGGACGCGATGACCTTCTGGCGCGCGGCCTTCAGTTCAGCGTCGCGATCGAACCAGGCCACCAGAGCCATCAGGATGAGCGGCAAGCCGGCCACGGCTGCGACCCGCGCAAGTCCCGGCAGACCGGCAGGACGAGCGCCAAGCCGTCGCAGCACGCGCGGGATGCCGATCTTCATACCTCCTGCCTCCCCCTGCCGCGTCCGCGACCATAGTCCAGCCGCACCCGGATGATCAAACCGGCGGGTGGCGGCGCCGTCGGCGCGATGCACGGCGCCAGTGCCGCGCTCGTGTCCGCCGGGACACCGCACGTGGCCGGCGCCGAATCGGCGGCGCGGGATTAGGATGGCCCCGCAACCTGGGGACAGAGCATCATCATGACGGCCGACGCCTCTTATTTCTATACCCCCGCCGAGGGCCATGGCCTGCCGCACGATCCGCTGAACGCCATCATCGGGCCGCGCCCGATCGGATGGATTTCATCGCGTTCGGCCGAAGGTGCGCTCAATCTCGCGCCCTACAGCTTCTTCAACGCGTTCAATTATCGCCCGCCGATCATCGGTTTTTCCAGCGTGGGCTGGAAGCACAGCGTCGCCAATATCGCGGCGACCGGCATGTTCGCCTGGAACCTCGCCACCCGTCCGCTCGCCGAGGCGATGAATGCCACCAGCGCCGCCGTGCCCGCGAACGTGGATGAATTCGCCCTCGCCGGCCTCACCCCGGCGCCGAGCCGGCATATCGACGTGCCGCGCGTGGCGCAGAGCCCGGTCTCGTTCGAATGCCGGCTCACCCAGCTGATCCAGCTGCGTGACGCGGCGGGCGGTGAGATCCAATCCTGGCTGGTGCTGGGGGAAGTGGTGGGCGTGCATATCGCCCGCACCCTGCTGAAGGACGGGATCTACCAGACCGCCGAAGCCCATCCGGTGCTGCGGGCGGGCGGCCCGAGCGGCTATGTGGAGGTGACGCCCGAGGCGGTGTTCCACATGTGGCGGCCGGAAAGCTGAGGCACGGCGGCGGCGGGCGGCGGGCGGCGAAACGTCACCCGCGGCCCCATGCCGGAGGCCCCGCGAGAATCTGCCGCGCAAAAAACCGCCGGCGCGCGGGACCGATGCGCCGGGTTCCTTCGCCGGATTCCTTGCGCAGGGCGCCTTGCGCCCGCTGCCGGCCGCAGGAGCGTTCACGCCCGCCGTGATGTCAGGAGAAGAGATTTGGTGGAGCCAGGCGGAATCGAACCGCCGACCTCTTGAATGCCATTCAAGCGCTCTCCCAACTGAGCTATGACCCCACCGCTTATCTCTTTTCAGAGCCGGCGGAAACGAAATGGTGGAGCCAGACGGAATCGAACCGACGACCTCTTCAATGCCATTGAAGCGCTCTCCCAACTGAGCTATGGCCCCACCGGATCGCGAGGTGCGCGCAGGCGGTCATTTAAATGACATGGGATGTCAATTAAGAAACCAGTTGCGCGTCGGGAATGCCCCGCGACGGATGCCAGGGGAATCGCGCCCCCCAGCGAGAGCGGCCTTTAAGCACAGGCCGCCGACCGTATCAAGCCTCTTCGTCGTCCTCGAGGCCCTCGCCGATCAAATCGGAGACGTCGTCCCCTTCATCCTCGTCTTCCTCGAGGAAGGTGTCGTCGTCCGCGTCCGCGACGAGGTCGTCATCGACGTCCACATCCACGTCCACGTCGTCCACCGGCACCTTGGCGCCGACGGCTTCCTCATCCGCCTCTTCCAGGCTGATGACCTCGACGTCGGCGACCTCCTCGTCCGCGTCGGCGACCACCGGCACGGCGGCGGCACGGGCCGCTTCGCCGCGGCTGCGGACCACCGGCTCGAAATAGGAGCGCGGGTAGGATTCGCCGGTGAAGGGAGACACCACCGGGTCCTTGTTCAAATCGTAAAACTTGCGCCCTGTAACAGGACAGATGCGCTTGGTGCCGAGTTCTGGCTTCGCCACGGCAAAGATCCTAGGGGGCTGTCAAAAGGAGGGTGCTCCATTGGCGAAACCCCATGCCCCTGTCAAGCACCGAATCCGAATACGCCGCGTGGCCAGCGTGCACGCGCTTGTGTTAGACGGCATGCAATCCATCCTGGAACGGCAGCCGGCGGGACTTTGCGAGGCTCCGCGCGCCGAAAATGGGAGCAGTCCATGTCCAGCGCCGTCGTTCAATCTTCTTCCCATGGTGATGGGGAAAATGCCGTTCCGGGCGCAAGCCGGCTCTCGCCGGGCCTCGCGGGAACGGTGCGCGTGCCGGGCGACAAGTCGGTTTCGCACCGTGCGCTGATGTTCGGCGCCCTGGCGCGCGGGGAAACCCGCATCACCGGCCTGCTGGAGGGCGAGGACGTGCTGAACACCGCCAAGGCCTGCATCCAGCTGGGCGCGCAGGTGGAGCGGCTCGGACCGGGCGAATGGCGCGTGGTCGGCGTCGGCGCGGGGAATCTGAAGAGCCCCGACGCGCCGCTCGATTTCGGCAATTCCGGCACCGGCGCGCGGCTGATGATGGGCGTGGTGGCGGGAAATCCCATCGTCGCCACCTTCGACGGCGACGCCAGCCTGCGCCGCCGGCCCATGAAGCGGGTGCTGGATCCGCTCGTCGCCATGGGTGTGGTGGTGGAGGAGGAAGCGCCCGGCGGCCGCCTGCCGCTGCGCCTGAAGGGCCTCACCGAACTCAAGGCCTTCACGTATGAAACCCCGGTGCCCTCGGCGCAGGTGAAGTCCGCGGTGATGCTGGCGGGGTTGGCCGCGAGCGGCGACACGGTGGTGGTGGAGCGCGAATCCACCCGCGACCATACCGAGCGCATGCTGACCCATTTCGGCGCCGACGTGCGGGTCGAGCCCCACGGCGCCCACGGCCGCCGCATCACCCTTGCCGGCCGGCCGGACCTGATGGGCGCGCCCGTGGCGGTGCCGTCCGATCCCTCCTCCGCCGCCTTCCCGCTGGTGGCAGCCCTGATCGTGCCGGGCTCGGACATCATCCTCAAAGACGTGATGATGAACCCGCTGCGCACCGGCCTCATCACCACGCTGAAGGAGATGGGCGCGTCCATCGAGACGCTGGCCGAGCGCACCGAAGGCGGCGAGGCCGTGGCGGATCTGCGCGTGCGCCATTCCGTGCTGACCGGCGTCGACGTGCCGCCCGAGCGCGCACCCTCCATGATCGACGAATATCCGGTGCTGGCCGTGGCGGCGTCCTTCGCGCACGGCACCACCCGCATGCGCGGCCTCAACGAATTGCGGGTGAAGGAAAGCGACCGCCTCGCCGCCGTGGCCGACGGGCTCGCCGCCTGCGGCGTGCCCCATGAGATCATCGGCGACGATCTGCTGGTCACCGGCCTCGGGCCCGATGGCGTGATCGGCGGCGGACCGGTGGCGACTCATATGGACCATCGCATCGCCATGGCTTTCCTGGTGATGGGCCTTGCCGCCCGCGAGGGCGTGAGCGTGGACGACATGCGCTTCATCGCCACCTCCTTCCCCACCTTCGTGCCCATGATGGGCGGCCTCGGCGCGGTGCTGAAATGATCATCGCCATCGACGGGCCGGCCGCGTCCGGCAAGGGCACCCTCGGCCGCAGGATCGCGGCGACCCTCGGCCTGCCCCATCTCGATACGGGCCTGCTCTATCGGGCGGTGGCCGCGCGCTGCCTCGCCGACGGCACGCTGGACGACGAGATGGCGAGCGCGGATGCGGCGCGCACGCTGGACCTGCGTTCGCTCGACCCGGAAAAGCTGCGCACCGGCGCGCTGGGCGAGGCGGCGTCCGTGGTCGCCGCCCGCCCGGTGGTGCGCGGCGCCTTGCTGGAATTGCAGCGGCGCTTCGCCGAGCAGCCCGGCGGCGCGGTGCTGGACGGGCGCGACATCGGCACGGTGATCTGTCCCCATGCGCCGGTGAAGCTGTTCGTGACCGCCTCGGCGGAGGTGCGCGCCACCCGCCGCCATCGCGAATTGCTGGAGCGCACGCGCGACATCGCGTTCGAGGATGTGCTGGCCGACATCCACAAGCGCGACGCCCGCGATTCGCACCGCGCCACCGCCCCGCTGGCGATGGCGCCGGACGCGGTGCTGCTGGACACGACCCACCTCGGTGTGGAGGACGTGCTGGCCGCCGCCTTGGAGATTATCGCCGCCAAGACCGCGGCGGCGGGCGCCTGAAGCGAATCGACGTTCAGCCGAACCGGTCCCCCTCCCCCCTTGCGGGGGAGGGATGGGGAGGGGGGTCTGGCCCCGCCAGCATGACCTTCACCCGGATCAGCGGGGAGATACCCCCCACCCTGCCCTTCCCCTCAAGGGGGGAGGAAGCGGCACCGCTTGAGCCTAAGGCGAATCGACGTTCACCCCAAATGCCGGCGCTCCCCCTCCCCCCTTGTGCAACCACATATCGTTAATTGGAGATAGTATACTCATCATCGAGAAGCAAAGTGATTCTCTCAAAAAAATGATTGAGCGAGCCATCCCCCTCAAGGGGGGAGGAAGCGGCACCGCTTGAGCCTAAGGCGAATCGACGTTCACCCCGAATGCCGGCGCTCCCCCTCCCCCCTTGTGGGGGAGGGATTGGGAGGGGGTCCGGCGCCGCGAGCACCACGCCCGCCCGGATCAGCGGGCAGATACCCCCCACCCTGCCCTCCCCCCTCAAGGGGGGAGGAAGCGGCACCGCTTGAGCCTAAGGCGAATCGACGTTCACCCCGAATGCCGGCGCTCCCCCTCCCCCCTTGCGGGGGAGGGATGGGGAGGGGGGTCTGGCCCCGCCAGCGCCACGCCCGCCCGGACCAACGGGGAGATACCCCCCACCCTGCCCTCCCCCGCAAGGGGGGAGGAAGAGAGCGGCCGCGGCCCCTGGCGCTGCGTCTCGATTGACCCCTGCCCGGCCGCGGCACGCCGCGCCGCTTCATTGACTTCGGACCTGACCGGTTCTTAAGTGTCGGCGTCGATGGTCCCGGTTCGAGCGGCTTGCCGCTTCCGCCGGGTGAAAAGGGAATGCGGTCGCGCACGGGTTTTCCGGGCGATAGCCGCAGCTGCCCCCGCAACTGTAGGCGGTGAGTTCCGGCCGAAAAGCCACTGGAAGACGGGCCTTGCGCCCGCTCCGGGAAGGCGGCCGCGAACGGCGATCCGCGAGCCAGGAGACCTGCCACCGACAGGAATGCGCGCCGGGCGGGGTGCCCTGGCATGGCGATTCTTTCTGTGGCACGCGGTTGCGGGCCGCGCGCACCCATGGAAAGCGGCGTGGAGCGACCTTCCAACGACGATGCGCCTTTCGCGGCGAACGACACGACGCCACGCCCCACTGCGCCCGCCGACGGGCCGGCGCGGGATTCCCTGCGGGTTGCCAGCGTTCCCGCCGTGACCCTGTTCGTGTGCACCACCTGCAAGCTTGCCGGCGCGGACACGGACGCGCCACCCGCCGGCGCCGCGCTGGCACGGCAGGCCCTGGACGCCTATGCGCAGACCCCCGACGCCGCCATCGCCGTGAAGGAGGTGCGCTGCCTCTCCAATTGCAAGCGCGCCCTTTCCGCCGCCTTGGTGCGCACCGGCGGATGGTCCTACGTGTTCGGCGATCTTTCCCCCGACAGCGCCGCCGACCTCCTGACCGGCGCCGCGCTCTTCGCCACCTCCACCGACGGCATCCTGCCCTGGCGCGGACGCCCCGACAGCCTCAAGCGCGGCATGATTGCCCGCATCCCTCCCATGAGCTTTTCCGAGGACCAGCGATGACTTCTCTCGCCCGCATCCCCTGCACCATCGTCACCGGCTTCCTCGGCGCGGGGAAGACCACCCTGATCCGCCACATCCTGGAGAATGCCCAGGGCAAGCGCCTCGCCGTGATCGTCAACGAATTCGGCGACGTGGGCATCGACGGCGAGATTCTGAAGGGCTGCGGCATCGAGAGCTGCCCGGAGGACAATATCGTCGAACTCGCCAATGGCTGCCTGTGCTGCACGGTCGCGGACGATTTCGTCCCGGCGCTGGACCTCATCTTGTCCCGCACGCCGCGCGTGGACCACATCCTGATCGAGACCTCCGGCCTTGCCCTGCCCAAGCCGCTCGTGCAGGCGTTCCAATGGCCGGCGATCAAGAGCCGCGTCACCGTGGACGGCGTGGTGGCGGTGGTCGACGGCCCCGCGCTCGCCCAAGGCCGGGTCGCGGATGATCTGGAAGCCCTCGCCGCCCAGCGCGCCGCCGACGACAACCTCGACCATGACGACCCGGTGGAAGAGGTGTTCGAGGACCAGATCGCCTGCGCCGACCTGATCATCCTCTCCAAGTCGGACCTGCTGGACGCGGCCGGCGCGGACATCGCCGATGCCCGGATCGCCAAAGCCCTGCCGCGCGCCGTGAAGGTGGTGCGCGCGTCCGGCGGCAAGGTGGATGCGGCGATCCTGCTCGGCCTCGGCATCGGCACGGAGGACGAGATCGACGCCCGCCGCACCCATCATGACGACGAGCTGGACCACGACCACGACGATTTCGACAGCTTCATCGTCCGCCTGCCGGACATCGCCGATCCCGCCGCCCTCGCCGCCCGCGTGGCACGTGCCGCCGAAACGCCGGACGTGCTGCGGGTGAAGGGCTTCGCCCATGTGGCCGGCAAGCCCTTGCGCCTGCTGGTGCAGGGCGTGGGCACGCGGATTTCCCACCAGTTCGACCGGCCCTGGCGGGCGGACGAGCCGCGCTCCGGCGCGCTGGTGGTGATCGGCCTCAAGGGCTTCGACCGCGCGGCGGTGGAACGCGCGCTGCTGGCCGAGGAACCGGCGCTTTCCGCCTGAGGCTGGGATAAGCTTTCTCCATGCATCTGCTCGCGAGCACATCCGCCACCATCGAGGACCTGGCCGAGCCCATCGACCTGCGCCAGCCTCCCGGCGATGTGCTTGCCTTGTCCTTCACCGACAGCGACCTCCTGGCGCTCGCCGCCGCGTGGCGGCAGGGACGCGAGCGGCTGCCGAGCCTGCGGCTCGCGCGGCTGAAGGATCTGCGCCATCCCATGTCGGTGGATCTGTGGATCGACAAGGCGGCGCGCCACGCCAAGGTGATCTTGGTGCGCCAATTGGGCGGGCTCGACTGGTGGCGCTATGGCGCCGAGCGGCTGGCGGATCTCGCCCGCTCGCACGGCATCGCGCTCGCTTTGCTGCCGGGCGAGGACCAGGACGACCCGCGCCTCGCCGCCCTCTCCACCGTGCCAGCGCTCTCCCTCCGCTTCCTAGCGACGTCCCTGCCCTTCCCCCCGCCGCCCCCACCGCTCCCCTGCCCCGTGCCCTGCTGCTGTTCTACCGTTCCATTTGGCTGGCCGGCGATCTTGCGCCCATCGATGATCTCTGCGCCGCGCTCAGCGCGCGGGGCATCGCGCCGGTGCCGCTGTTTCTCACCAGCCTGAAGGATGCCAAATCCCGCGCCTTCGTGCGCGACGCGATCGCGGAGACCGCCCCGGACCTGATCCTCACCGCCACCGCGTTTGCGGCCGGGGATGCGGAGGATATTTTCCCCGCTGGCGGCCCGCCGGTGCTCCAGATCATTCCCGCCACCACTGCGCGGGACGCCTGGGCGAACAGCCCGCGCGGCCTCGCCGCCGCTGATCTTGCCATGCATGTGGTGCTGCCGGAACTGGACGGGCGGGTGCTGGCCGGCGCCATCTCGTTCAAGGACATGGCCGCCCCGGACGCGGACCTTGCCTTCACCGCCGCGCTCAACCGCGCCGAGCCGCAGGCCATCGCCCATGTGGCCGAGCGCGCCGCAGCCCTCATCCGCCTCGCCCTCACGCCCCGCGCGGAGCGCCGCATCGCCGTTCTGATGCCGGATTATCCCGGCGCCCCCGGCCGCACCGGCTATGCGGTGGGCCTCGATGTGCCGGAAAGCGTGCGGCGGGCGCTGGAGACCTTGGCGGACGCAGGCTACGACGCCGGCCCTGCGCCCGCCGATTCGAAATCCCTGCTGGATCGGATCGTCGCCAGCGAGGCCCTGCCGCTCGCCGATTATCATCGCCTGTTCGCCGCCCTGCCGGAGCCCGTCCGCGCCGCGATCACCGCCGCCTGGGGACGGCCGGAGGACGACCGGGACCTGCAGGGCAACGCCTTTCATTTCCGCTTCGCCCGCTTCGGCCATGTGACGGTGGCCCTGGCGCCGGATCGCGGCGCCGCGCTCGACCGGCGGGCGGACTATCACGACCCCGCGCTGCCGCCACGCCATGCTCTCCTCGCCTTCGGCCTGTGGCTGCGGCACGGCCTTGAGGCCCATGCGCTCGTCCACATGGGCGCCCATGGCACGCTGGAATGGCTGCCCGGCAAGGCGGTCGCGCTGACGCCCGACTGTTTCCCGCAGGCGGTTCTGGGCGCGCTTCCGGTCATCTATCCCTTCATCGTCTCCAATCCCGGCGAGGCGGCGCAGGCGAAGCGGCGCATCGCCGCCGTCACCCTCGGCCATCTGCCGCCGCCGCTCACCGGCGCCGGACTTACCGAAGCGGAACAGACCCTCGAACGGCTGGTGGACGAATATGCCGAGGCGGACGGGCTCGATACCCGCCGCCGCGACCGGCTCGCCAGGCTGATTGTCGAGAGCGCCGCCGAAACCGGCCTGTCCGTGCGTGCCGGCATCGATGCCGGGACCGATCCGAACGAGGCGCTGCGCCGGATCGATGCCTGGCTGTGCGATGTGAAAGACATGCAGGTGAAGGACGGCCTGCATATCTATGGCGCGGAAGACGATGATGCCGACCGCACCCAAAGCGCCCACGCCGAGCGTGCGGCCCTGCTCACCGCGCTCGATGGCCGCCATGTGAGCGCGGGGCCGGCCGGCGCCCCGGCGCGTGGACGGCGCGATGTGCTGCCCACCGGGCGCAATCTCTTCACCGCCGATCCGCGCCATCTGCCCACCGCCACCGCGCTGGATCTGGGCCGCCTCGCCGCCGACGAGGTGGTGCGGACCTATCTCCAGGAGCACGGCGATTACCCCCGATCAGTGGTGATCGACCTGTGGGGCAGCGCCACCTTGCGCACGGGCGGCGAGGAGATCGCCCAAGGGCTGCATCTGATGGGCTGCCGGCCGATCTGGGATCATGGCAGCGGCCGCGTTACCGGCATCGAAGTGCTGCCGCCCGCGAGCCTCGGCCGGCCGCGCGTGGATGTAAGCTGGCGCGTCTCCGGCCTGTTCCGCGATATCTTCCCCGCCCAGCTCGCCCTGCTGGACGCCGCCGCCCGCGCGGTGGCGGCGCGCGAGGAAGAGGCGGACGAGAACTCCCTTGCCGCATCGGCCCGCGCCGGCGGCGATGTCGCCCGCGTGTTCGGCTCCGCGCCGGGGGCCTATGGCGCCGGCATCGAGGACGCGCTGGCACGCGGGGCTTTCGCCGATCGCGGCGAACTCGGCGCCGCCTATCTTGCCGCCGCCTCCCATGTCTATGACGGGCCGGAGGGCACGGCGCGCCCCGCCGCCGGCGCCTTCGCCGCCCAGGTGGCGCGGGCCGATGCGCTGTTGCACACGGCTGACGATCCCGCGCGCGACCTTCTGGACGGCGCCGAGGATGGCGCCTTCATCGGCGGGTTCGCCGCCGCCGCCGCGCTGCTCGGGAAAGCGGTGGATCTGGTGGTGCTGGATACCAGCGATCCCGAAAAGCCGAAGGCCCGCGCCCTGAAGGATGCGCTCGCCCGCATCGTCCACGGACGCGTGTCCGCCACCTTCATCGCCGGCCAGATGCGCCACGGCCCGCGCGGCGCCGCCGAGCTGACCGAAACCGTCGACCGGCTGGTGGCCTTCGCCGAGACCACCCATCAGGTCGCCTCCCATCTTCTGGACCAATTGCACGCGGCCTATCTGGCGGACGATGACGTGCGCGCCTTCCTGCTGCGGGAAAACCCGCAGGCGGCGGACGCCATGGCGCGGCGGTTCGAGGACGCCCGCCGGCGCGGCCTGTGGCACGCGCGCCGCAACGATCTCGACGGCGATCTCGCCGCCCTGCGCGCGGAAGCGCGCGATGAAGGACGTTTCAGCGCAGAAGCGCGTGATGAAGGACGTTTCAGCGCGGAGGCGCGCGAGGAAGGACCATTCGGCGCGGAAGCGCGCGACATCGCGAACACTCGCACGGAAGCGCGTAACATCGCGACCACCCGCGCGGAGGCGCGACATCAAGCGACCCTTGGCACGGAGGCGGCGGAATGAGCGTGCTGGCCCGCCGGCGCGGCGCCTGCCCAGCGCTGAGCGCCCCCATGGCGACCGGCGACGGGCTTCTGGTGCGCCTCGTGCCCGCCGACGGCATCTTCGCGCCGCGCGCCCTGGTGGGGCTGGCGCGGGCGGCAGAGGCATTCGGCAATGGCATAGTGGAAGTGACTGCGCGCGGCAGCTTGCAGATTCGCGGCCTCTCGGAGGCGAGCGTCGGCCCGCTGAATGAGGCCGTCGCCGCCCTCGCTCTGGTGCCGCGCGAGGGCCTCGCCATCGACGCCTCGCCGCTCGCCGGCATCGACGCCAGCGAGATCGCCGACGCCCGGCTTCTTGCCGGGGAGATCGGTGCGGCGGTGGCCGCCGCCGGCCTTCTGCCCCGCCTTGGGCCGAAGGTTTCGGTCGTGATCGACGGCGGCGGCGCCTGCCCGCTCGATGCCTCCAAGGCCGACGTGCGGCTGCAAGCGGTGCGGGCGGGCGATGGCGTGGCGTGGCAGGTGGCGCTCGCGGGCGATGCCACGCGGGCCCGTCCCTTCGCCACGCTGGGCCGACAGGAGACTGTCGCGGCCGTGGTCGCACTCTTGGCGCGCATCGCCGCGCTCGGGCGTGGGGCGCGGATGGACGACGTGCTGCGCGCGGACGAACCGCACCATATGGCGCAAGGAGCAGAGTCCGCCGCCCAAGAGCCACAAAGCCCCCCCACCAGCGGGAGGGGGAGCTCGGCGGAGCTTGGAGAGAGGGATCTCTCGGCCCGGTCTGCGGTCGTTCCTGAAACCGCCGGTGCGAAAGGGGCAAGCTCCGATTCCCCCCAGCCCCTCCCGTCCCAAGAGCCGCAAAGCTCCCTCTCCCGCGTGCGGGGGAGGGCTGGGGAGGGGGAAAGCGGCCTCGACACAGTACCGCAATCCGTCAGCATGCGCGCGAATGCGGACGGGGACGCGGTCGTCGACGTCATACCCCCGCCCCCTCAAAACCTCTCTTCCCCGCCCCCTCAAAACCTATCTCCTCCGCCCCCTCCCCAACCCTCCCCCGCAAGCGGGAGAGGGGGTACGCTGGCGCTTGGGGAGAGGGATCTCTCAACCCTGCCCGAGCCCTCCCCCGCAAGCGGGAGAGGGAGCACGGTGGTGAATGGGGAGAGTGATCTCTCGGCCCGGCCCGCTCCCCCACGCCCTGCCCCAAAAACGCGTCCCGGTCCGCTCCAGCTTCACCCGCTTGCCGACGGCACATTCGCCCGCGGCATCGGCCTGCCGTTCGGCGCGCTGGAGGCGGAGACGTTCATCGCCCTCATCGAAGCCGCCGAACAGGCCGGCGCGCGGGAGATCCGCCTCGCCCCCGGCCGCGCGCTGCTGGCCATTGGCTTGACGCAGGACGGCGCCGCCCGCCTCGAACGGGCCGCCGCCGCCCTCGGCCTCCTGACCGATCCCGCCGACCCGCGCGGCTTCGTGGCCGCCTGTCCGGGCGCGCCGGCCTGCGCGTCCGGCCTGCTGCCAGCGCGCGCCCTCGCCCCGCTGGTGGCGCACGCGCTCGCCCCGCTTGCATGTCTCCGGCTGCGCCAAGGGCTGCGCCCATCCCGCGCCTGCGGCCGTGACGCTCGTGGGGCGCGAAGCCGCGCCCACACCACTGGCCGCGCTCCCAAGCGACGTCCCCGTGGGACACTTGCCGGCTGTAGACTTTCCCATCGCCCTCGTGCGAGACGGCACCGCGTACGACACGGCTGCGGTGGCGCTCACCGAGGCCGATCTCATCCCCACCCTCACCCGCCTCGCCGCGCCGGGCAGACAGCCCGGGGAAAGCGGGGCGCAGGCCCTGTCCCGCCTGCTCGCACAGGCTTTTATGGAGCGTTCCGCCTGATGGCTGCCGGGTTCGATTATGTGCGCGATGGCACCGCCATTTACGAGCGCTCTTTCGCCATCATCCGCGCCGAGGCGGACCTCTCGCGCTTCAGCGCGGACGAAGCCGACCTTGCGGTCCGCATGATCCATGCCTGCGGGCTGGTGGAGGCGGCGCGCGATTTCGTGTTCGGCCCCGGATTCGTGGATGCCGCCCGCGCGGCGCTGAAGGCCGGCGCGCCGATCCTGTGCGATGCGCAGATGGTGGCCCATGGCGTCACCCGCGCCCGCCTGCCGGCCCACAATCCCGTGCTGTGCACCTTGCGCGAACCCCAAGTGCCGGAATTGGCGGAGCGGCTTGGCACCACCCGTTCCGCCGCCGCGCTGGAATTGTGGCGCCCGCATCTGGAAGGCGCGGTGGTGGCCATCGGCAATGCGCCGACCGCTTTGTTCCATCTTCTGGAAATGCTGGATGCCGGCGCGCCGCGCCCCGCCGCCATCCTCGGCATGCCGGTGGGCTTCGTCGGGGCGGCCGAATCCAAGGATGCGCTCGCGGAAAACCCGCGCGGCATCCCCTTTGCCATTGTGCGCGGACGGCTCGGCGGCAGCGCCATCACCGCCGCCGCTCTGAATTCGCTTGCGAGGGCCGGCCTGTGACGGGACGTTTGATCGGTGTCGGCGTCGGGCCGGGAGACCCCGAACTCATCACGCTCAAAGCGGTGCGCGCGCTCGGCATGGCGGACGTGATCGCGCATTTCGCCAAGGCCGGGAATTCCAGCCATGCCCGCGCCATCGCCAGCGCCCATTTCCCGCCGGGCGCGGAGGAAGTGCCGCTGCTCTATCCCGTGACGACGGAAATCCCTCACCGTCACGAGGCCTATCGCAGCGCCATCGCGGCCTTCTACGACGCCTCCGCCGCCGCGCTCGCCGAACGGCTGATGGCGGGGCAGACGGTGGCGGTGCTCAGCGAAGGCGACCCGCTGTTCTACGGCTCCTACATGCACCTGCATGTGCGCCTCGCCCATCGCTTCCCGACCGAGGTGATCGCCGGGGTCACCGGCATGTCGGGGTGCTGGTCCACGGTGGGCGCGCCCATCGCCCAGGGCGAGGACGTGCTGATGGTGCTGCCCGGCACGCTGAACGAGGATGCGCTGGCGCTGCGCCTCGCCCAGGCCGATGCCGCCGTGATCATGAAGGTGGGCCGCAACCTGCCGAAGATCCGCCGCGCCCTGGAGCGGGCGGGTCGGCTGGAGCGCGCCATCTATGTGGAGCGCGGCACCATGGCGGGCTGCACCCATAGTCCGCTCGCGGCGCGCGACGATGCCCGCGCGCCCTATTTCGCCATCGTGCTGGTGCCGGGCTGGGAGGGCGCGGCGTGAGCGGGCATCTTAGCGTCGTCGGCCTCGGCCCCGGATCGCCGGAGCAGGTGACACCCCAGGCCCGCGCCGCGCTCGATTTGGCGCAGGAGATTTTCGGCTATGGCCCCTATCTCGCCCGCGTGCCGGAAAAGCCGGGCCAGACGCGCCACGCCACCGACAATCGTGAGGAGCTGAGCCGGGCCGGCGCGGCGCTGGAGCGGGCGGCAGCGGGGGCGCGGGTGGTCATGGTCTCGGGCGGCGATCCCGGCGTGTTCGCCATGGCGGCGGCGGTGTGCGAAGCCATCGAGCACGGCCCGCCGCACTGGCGCGCGGTGGAGGTGGAGATGGTGCCCGGCATCACCGCCATGCTGGCCGTGGCCGCCCGCATCGGCGCGCCGCTCGGGCACGATTTCTGCGCCATTTCCCTGTCCGACAATCTCAAGCCCTGGCCGCTGGTGGAAGCGCGCCTGAAGGCGGCGGCTGAGGCCGGATTCGTGATCGCGCTCTATAATCCCATCAGCCGCGCCCGGCCCTGGCAATTGGATGCGGCGTTCGAGCTGCTGCGCGGCGTGCTGACGCCCTCCGTGCCGGTGATCTTCGGCCGCGCGGCGGGACGGCCGGACGAGCGCATCGTCCTTTCCACCCTCGCAGAGGCGAAGGGCGAACAGGCGGATATGGCCACCTGCGTCCTCATCGGCAGCGAGGAGACGCGGATCGTGGAACGGCCGGGATTGTCCCCGCTGGTCTATTCCCCCCGATCTGCGCGGGCCGCGGGATGAAGACCGGCGGCGGTCTGGAGCGGATCGAGGCTCATAGCCTGACGCGCGTCCAGGCGACATGGCTTGCCGATGACACCGTCATGCGCGGGCGTGATCCGCGCATGCACGCGGACCGGCTGGCGCGGGCTTTTGAACGCCCGCGCGGTCGGCCCGGCGTGGATGGCCGGGACGGGCCCGGCCAAGACGGCCAAGACGGGCATGACGGGCAAGACGGCCAAGACACACTGGAACAGCGCGCGCGCCTGCTTCCGCAATCATTCCCGCACCACGGCGCAGCCGAGCCGGGCGTCCAGCCACGCCAGCGCCGCATCGGCCTCGCTCACGCGCGCCACGTCCGGCATGGGCGGGCGGCGCAGCATCACCACCGCGATGCCGAGCGCGCGCGCGGCGGCGATCTTGCCATAGGTGGCGGTGCCGCCGGAATTCTTGGCGACGATGATCTCGATGCCGCTTGCGCCGAGCAGAGCATGGTCGTCGGCTTCGCTGAACGGCCCGCGTGCGAGGATATACTCGGCCTGCGGCACCGCGAGCGGCGGCGTGATGGGATCGACGCTGCGCACCAGATAGGCATGCTGGGGCGCCGCCTCGAAGGCGCGCACCTCGTTGCGGCCGAGCGCCAGGAACACCCGGCGCGGCGCCATGCCGAGCGCCTCCACGGCCGCCGCCACATCCTGCACCTCGCGCCAGCAATCGCCCTCTTGTGCCGCCCAGGCCGGCCGGCCGAGGGCGAGCAGCGGCACGCCGGTCGCCGCGCAGGCCGAAGCGGCATTGCGCGAGATGTTGGCGGCATAGGGATGGGTGGCGTCGATCACCGCGCATGTGCCGTGGGCGCGCAGGAAATCCGCCAGCCCCTCGGCGCCACCGAAGCCGCCGCTGCGCACCGGCACCGGCTGCGGCGCGGGATTTTCGGTGCGTCCCGCAAGCGAGAGCAACACGCTAAGATCGTCGCGGCCGGCGAGTCGCGCCGCCAATTGCCGGGCATCGCGGGTGCCGCCCAGAATGAGCACGGGGCGCCTCATGGCTGAAGTGCAGGACCAGGACGAAACATCGGGTAAAGCCACCGGCGCCGGAGGAACGGGGCTGGAGACTGCCGCACCCGCCCCCTGGCTGTCCATCGTCGGCATCGGCGAGGACGGGCTGGAGGGGCTTTCGCCCGCCGCCCGCGCGCGCATCGAACAGGCGCAGATGGTGTTCGGCGGCGCGCGGCATCTCGCGCTGGCGGTTGAGGCCGTGAAAGGCGAAGCGCATCCCTGGCCGAGCCCGTTTGCCGAAGGGGTGGCCCAGGTGCTCGCCGCGCGGGGAAAAAACGTGTGCGTGCTCGCCTCGGGCGATCCGTTCCTGCACGGCGTCGGCGCGACCCTCGCGCGCCATGTTCCCGCCGGCGAAATGCAGGTCTTGCCCGCGCCCTCCGCCTTCAGCCTCGCGGCGGCGCGGCTCGGCTGGGCCTTGGCCGAGGTGGCGCAAGTGTCGCTGCACGGGCGCGAAATCGGCCGCATCCGCCCGTTTCTGCATCCCGGCTGCCGCATCCTCGTGCTGACCTCGGATGAGACCGGCCCGGCCGCGCTTGCCGCTTTGC
The DNA here is from genome assembly GCA_002304505.1 of Rhizobiales bacterium 32-66-11. Taxonomy (GTDB): domain Bacteria; phylum Pseudomonadota; class Alphaproteobacteria; order Rhizobiales; family Xanthobacteraceae; genus NCEH01. The sequence continues at coordinate 46,110 of NCEH01000060.1, forward strand.
TTGCGGGCCTCGGCTTCGGCGCCTCGCGCCTCACCGTGCTCGAAGCGCTGGGCGGCCCGCGCGAACGCATCCGCAGCGCGCCCGCCGCCGGGTTTGCCCTGTCCGGCATCGACCCACTCAATGTCCTCGCCATCGAAGTGGAGGGCACGGGCGCGGTGCTCACCCGCGCCAGCGGGCTGGACGATGAATTGTTCGAACATGACGGGCAGATCACCAAGCGCGAGATCCGCGCGATGACCCTCTCCGCGCTCGCGCCGCGCAAGGGCGAGTTGCTGTGGGATGTGGGCGGCGGCTCCGGCTCCATCGCCATCGAATGGCTGCTGGCCGATCCCTCGCTCGCCGCCATCACGATCGAACCCCATCCCGCGCGCGCGGCGCGGATCGCCCGCAATGCCGAGGCGCTGGGTGTGCCCCATCTGCGCATCATCGAGGGCACGGCGCCCAGCGCGCTCGCGGGCCTGCCGGCGCCGGACGCGATCTTCCTCGGCGGCGGGGCGAGCGAGGACGGGGTGGTCGCGGCGGCGGAAGCGGCGCTGAAGCCCGGCGGACGGTTGGTGGCGAACGGCGTGACGCTGGAAACCGAAGCGGTGCTGCTTGCGTTGCATGCGCGGCTCGGGGGTGATCTGCTGCGCTTGGCCCTATCGCGGGCGGAGCCCATCAAGGGCATGACGGGCTGGCGCCCGGCCATGCCCATCACCCAATGGCGCTGGATGAAGCCAGGAAGGGAGGCGCAATGATCGTCGCCGGCATCGGCAGCCGCCGTGGCGCCTCTGCGGAGGAAGTGATCGCCGCCATCGACGGCGCGCTGGAGCGCGCGGACCTCGGGCGCACCGATCTCAGCGCCGTGGCGACCCCGGCCGTGAAGGGCGGGGAAGTGGGCATCTCCCAGGCGGCGGCCGAACTCGGCCTGCCCTTGGTGCTGGTGCCCCAGGGCCAGCTCGAAGCCATGGCGGAACGGGCGCAGACCCATTCCGAGCGCGTGGTCGCCTTGCTGCGCGTGCCCTCGGCGGCGGAGACGGCGGCGCTCGCCGCCGCCGGGCTCGGCGCCCAATTGCTCGGCCCGCGCCTTGCGCTCGGCCCCGTGACTTGCGCGCTCGCGCGCAGCGGAGAAGATGCGTGAGTGTTCATTTCATCGGCGCCGGCCCAGGCGCGGCGGACCTCATCACGGTGCGCGGGCGCGATCTGCTGGCCCGCTGCCCGGTGTGCCTCTATGCCGGCTCCATCGTCGCGCCGGAATTGCTGGCCTATTGCCCGCCCGGCGCGCGGCTGATCGACACCGCCCCGCTCGATCTCGACCGCATCGAGCAGGAATATGTGCGCGCCCACGACGCGGGGCAGGACGTGGCGCGGCTGCATTCGGGCGATCTTTCGGTCTATAGCGCGGTGGCCGAGCAGATCCGCCGGCTGGAGCGCCACGGCATTGCCTATACGCTCACCCCCGGCGTGCCGGCGTTTGCCGCCGCGGCCGCCGCGCTCGGGCGCGAATTGACCGTGCCGGAAGTGGCGCAGAGCCTCGTCATCACCCGCATTTCCGGCCGCGCCTCGGCCATGCCGCCGGGCGAGACCCTCGCCGCCTTCGCCGCCACCGGCGCGACGCTGGCGATCCATCTCGCCATTCATGGGCTGGCGCGGGTCGCGGACGAACTCATCCCCTTCTACGGCGCCGATTGTCCGGTGGCGGTGGTGGCCAAGGCGAGCTGGCCGGATGAAAAGCTGGTGCGCGGCACGCTCGGCGACATCGCCGGCAAGATCGCCGCCGACCCCATCGAGCGCATGGCGCTGATCCTGGTGGGGCCGGCGCTCGGCGCGCGCGATTTCCGCGAGAGCGCGCTTTATGACGTGGATTATGTCCGCCGCTTCCGGGGCATGGGGAGCTAGAGCTCAGCCCGTCCCCGCCGGGGCGAGGGGGGCGCGGCCCATAAGCGTGCCGGTGCGGTCGAACACCAGGATTTCCAAAGCCACATCCGCCCGCCCCAGCGCCGCCGCCGCATAGGTCCAGGCGCGCGCGGCCACCAGGTCGCCGAGCGCGAGCCCCTCTGCCGTCGCATGCTGGAAGGCTTCCGCCACCGTATTGGCGGCGCGGATGCGCGCGGCGAGCCCCCCCGAGCCGCCCGCCGCTTCGGCAAGGCGCGCCAGCGCGTCCAGATCCGGCGCGCCGCGCTTGGAATGCAGGTCCAGCAGGCCTTGGGCGAGCTTGGTCATCTTGGCGACGCCGCCCGCCACCGTGACCTTGGCCACGGGATGGGCGCGCAGATATGGAATGGATCCAGGCCGAGCAGGAGAACGGGATGACGATGCCCGTCGTCCCCAGAACCGAGAGCCCGCCGAGGATGCCGAGGCGCGGATTGAGCGTCTTCAGCGCCAGTTCGGCGCCGTGCTCAATGGATATCTCCACCTCCGCATCGGCGCCGATGCCGTGCGCCGCCGCCACTTCCGCGATGCCCTGGGCGATCATGGCGCGCGGCACGGGATTGATGGCGGGTTCGCCCGGTGGGATCGGCAAGCCGGGACGGGTGACCGTGCCCACCCCCGGCCCGGCGCGAAACAGAATGCCGCTGCCCGCCGGAAGCCGCCGCACCCGCGCCATCACCAGCGCGCCGTGGGTGACGTCGGGATCATCCCCCGCATCCTTCACGATGCCGGCCATGGCGCTGTCCCGCTCGCGCGCATGGACCGCCAGCGCGAACGCCGGCCGCGCGCCGGAGGGCAATTCCACCGCCACCGGATCGGGAAAATCCCCGCCCGCGAGCGCCGCGAACGCGGCCTTGGCGGCGCCGGCCGCGCAAGCGCCGGTGGTCCAGCCGCGCTTCAGCGGCCGGTCGGGCGGCGGATCGAAATCGGCACCATCCAGATCGGCGCCATCAGGATCGGAGGCGCCGGGGCCGGCGGCTGCGGGATCGCTCATGGCCCTTTCATACGTCCGGCGCGGGGCTGCGTCACGGGGCGCCGGCTTGCCGCCTCTGCCGGCCTCCTCTAAGACGCGGCTTTCCGCACAAGAACAACAGGCGCATTTTCCCATGTCCACGCAGAGCAACAAGCCGAAGGCCCGGCTGCCGCGCGGCCTCGTCGACCGCCATGGCGCCGAGCTGACCGCGACCCGCGCCATGCTGGACAAGATCCGCGCCGTCTATGAGCTGTACGGCTTCGACGCGCTGGAAACCCCGGCGATCGAATATACCGACGCGCTCGGCAAGTTCCTGCCCGACCAGGACCGGCCGAACGAGGGCGTGTTCTCGTTCCAGGACGATGACGAGCAATGGCTCTCTTTGCGCTACGACCTCACGGCGCCCCTCGCCCGCCACGTGGCCGAGCATTTCGACGCTTTGCCCAAGCCCTTCCGCTCCTATCGCGCCGGCTTCGTGTTCCGCAACGAGAAGCCCGGTCCGGGCCGGTTCCGCCAGTTCATGCAGTTCGACGCTGATACGGTGGGCGCGCCCTCTGTCTCGGCGGATGCGGAAATCTGCATGATGGCCGCCGACACGCTGGAAGCGGTGGGCATCGCGCGCGGCGATTACGTCATCAAGGTGAACAATCGCAAGGTTTTGGACGGCGTTCTGGAGGCCATCGGCCTCGGCGGCGAGGAGAATGTCGGGCGGCGGCTCACGGTGCTGCGCGCCATCGACAAGCTGGACAAGATCGGTGTGGACGGCGTGCGCGACCTGCTGGGCGCGGGCCGCTGGGAAAACCCGGAGGCCAAGAGCGGCGACTTCACCAAGGGCGCGGGGCTTGAGGGCGGCGCCATCGACAAGGTGCTGGCCTTCGTCAATGCCGGCACGGGTGTCGAAGGGCTCGCCCGGCTCGTGGACGTGGTGGGCGAGAATGCGGCCGGCCGCGCCGGCGTCGAGGAATTGCAACTCATCGCCGCCCTCATCACTGCCGCCGGCTATGACGACGGGCGCATTCTCATCGACCCCTCCGTTGTCCGCGGCCTCGAATATTATACTGGGCCGGTCTATGAGGCTGAGCTGACCTTCCAGGTGAAGGACGAGAACGGGCGCCCGGTGCGGTTCGGCTCGGTGGCGGGTGGCGGGCGCTATGATGGCTTGGTGGCGCGCTTTCGGGGCGAGGCGGTGCCGGCCACCGGCTTCTCCATCGGCGTCTCGCGCCTGCTCCATGCGCTGGCCCATCTCGGCAAGATGGATGCGGAGCCGGAAATCGGCCCCGTGGTGGTGCTGGTCATGGACAAGCAGCCCGAGCGCATCGCCGATTACATGAAGATGGTCTCGGACCTGCGGGCCAACGGCATCCGCGCGGAAATGTATCTCGGCGGCGCCGGCATGAAGGCGCAGATGAAATATGCCGACAAGCGCAATGCGCCGGCGGTCATCATCCAGGGTTCGAACGAGAAGGACGCGGGCGAGGTCCAGGTGAAGGATCTCGTGGAAGGCAAGAAAATCGCCGCCGGCATCACCGACAATGCGGAATATCGCGCCGCCCGCCCGGCCCAGTTCGCGGTGAAGGAAGGCGAATTGGTGGACGCCATTCGCGGCATCCTCGAACGCCGCGCCGCGCCGACCCTCGGGCTTGCGGACTGACCGCACGTTCTCCCGCAAAAGCTCGCCTCATCCCCTCTCCCGCGTGCGGGAGAGGGTTAGGAAGGGGTTCCGCCCCCCTCTTCCCGCCGTCCGCCAAAACCCCTCGGGGAGCGCACTTTCTTCTGCTATATCTTGGGCTTGGCCATGGCGGCGCGGAGCGATGCCGGCAAAATTCATCATGGACGTGTGCGCTGCAACAGCTACACTCGGCCGCGTTTGGTTTCTGCCGTGGCCGATCCGGGGACCCTTTGCGGAGGGTGGATCTTATGGTGTTTCAAGGGGATGTTCGATGACGCAACCGCAGCGACCGGGTCACGAAGTGGACCCCAAGCTTCTGGAAATCCTGGTCTGCCCGCTCACCAAGGCGCCGCTCTCCTATGATCGCGCGCGCCAGGAACTGATCTCGCGCGCGGCCAAGCTCGCGTTCCCGATCCGCGACGGCATCCCGATCATGCTGGCCGACGAAGCCCGTCGCCTGACCGAAACCGAACTCAACGGCTGACCTCCCGTGATCAGCCGCCGCGCGCTTCTGGCGGCAGGCGCCTGTGGCCTGCTGCTGACCGGTTCCCGGCGCCTCGGAGCGGCTCCCGTCTTCGAGGTGGAAGAACAGCCCTGGGCCCTCGGCGGGCTCAGCGGCACCTTGGCGCTCACCCGCGACGGCCGCGCCACAGGGCCCGCGGTGCTGCTTCTGCCCGGCTCGGGACCGCTGGACCGCGACGGCAACGGCCCATCCATCTCAACCGATCTCTATCGCCAGATCGCGCTCGGCCTCGCCGGGGCGGGATACATCGTGCTGCGCTATGACAAGCGCGGGGTCGGCGCCAGCCGCGCCCTGGTGGCGCGGGAAGAGGATTTGCGCTTCGACCAATATGTGGACGACAGCGTCAACGCCCTGCGCGCGCTCGCGGCGCGGGCGGATGTCTCCAGCCTGATCGTGATCGGCCATAGCGAGGGCGCGAGCGTCGCGACACGCAGCGCGGTGCGGTCCTGGAGCGTGTTGAACTCGCCCACCTTGATCGATGCACCCAGCGCGCCCGAGCGCAGATCGAACTGGAGCTGTTCGTAGTAGTAGCGCGAGAGCGGCTGGAGATAGCCGACGATCAGCAGGTTGAGCGCCGCCAGCACAATCGTGATGAGATAGGGCACACGCAGAAGCCGGGTGTAGGACAAGCCCACCGCGCGCATCACGTCCAGTTCGGACGAGGTGGCAAGGCCGCGGAACGCGAGCAGGATGCCCAGCATCAGCCCAAGCGGAATCGCGAGGCTGGCGTATTCGGGGAGGAGATTTGCCAGCATCTTGAAGACGACGCTGACAGGCCCGCCTTCTGTCGCCACGAAATCAAACAGCTTGAGCATCTTGTCGAGCACGAGCAGCGACGCCGCGATCACGAAGACCGCACACATCGGCACGAACACGAGCCGGGCGATGTATCGATCAGTGGCGGTAAGGAATGGCAATGTTAGGGCGGCTCGCTGGGACCGGGAGGACGGCTTCGGTTAGCCCGGTTCACGGCCCGGCGGAAGACGAAATCACCTATTGCGCGACCGCCGCCCGAATCACGCCTTTTCGAGCGTGCACTGCAGGGGGTGCTGGTTCTGCCGGGCGAAGTCCATCACCTGGTTCACCTT
>NCEH01000061.1 GCA_002304505.1 Rhizobiales bacterium 32-66-11
CTATGCGCGGCATGCCGAGGCGGGCCGGTTCGACCCGAGCCGCATTTCGCAGATGATCGCCGCGACCCGCACCTTCCCGGACGCGCGCGAAGTTCTGTCCAATCTCAGCACCAGCTCGGACGCAAGCGCGGCGCTTGAGGCCTACAATCCGCCGCATGATGGCTATCGCGCCCTCAAGGCGCAGCTTGCCTCCAGCTACAAGGCTCCCGCAGCAGCGCCGGTGGTGCGCATTCCGCCGGGGCAGACCTTGCGGCCCGGCGACGTGGATGCCCGCGTTCCGGCGCTACGGACCCGTCTCGGCGTGCGCGGCGGCGTCAACGACCGGCTGTACGACGCTGACCTGGTGGATGCGGTGAAGATGTTCCAGGCCAGCAGCGGCCTCGATCCGGACGGCGTCGTCGGCGCCAGCACCATTTCCGCCTTCAATCTCGCGGCCGCGGCCCGCGGCGTGGACCGCACCGCCGATATCATCGCCAATATGGAGCGCTGGCGCTGGCTGCCGCGCGACATCGGCGCGACGCGCGTGATGGTGAACATTCCCGAATTCACGGTCCGCATCTATGACAACAACCGCGAGGTCCACGAGACTCGCGTGGTGGTGGGCAAGCCGGACACTCCGACCCCGATCTTGAGCCACGACATGGAATATGTCGTGCTCAATCCCTATTGGAACATTCCGCCGAGCATCGCCCGCAAGGAAATGCTGCCCAAGCTTCAGGCCGATCCCTATTTCCTCGCCCGCCAGGGCATGGAAGTGGTGCGCAATGGCCGGGTGGTCGATCCTGGCACAGTGAACTGGCATGCCGGCCTCGGCGGCTATTCCTTCCGCCAGCCCCCCGGCGAGCGCAACGCGCTCGGCCGCATCAAGTTCATGTTCCCGAACAACCAGTCGGTCTATCTGCACGACACGCCGTCCAAGGCGCTGTTCACGCGGGACAAGCGGGCCTTCTCCCATGGCTGCATCCGCGTTCAGGAACCGCTGAAGTTCGGCGAGGTGATCTTCAACCTCGGCCTCGGCTCGACCGAATGGACCGACACGAAGATCGGCAAGATGCTCGGTGGCGCGGAGCGCTACGTCAATCTGAAGCACCATATTCCGGTGCATCTGGTGTACTTCACCGCCTTCGTGGAGAACGGGCGGCTGCAGGTGCGCGAAGACATCTATGGCATCAACGAAAAGGTCAAAGCCCAGCTCGGCCTCACCGGTGGCCAAACCATGGCGGCGGGCCGGCCCCAGTCGGCCGCCCGCTGAGCACCACGGCCAAGGTCTTGATCGTGGCTCGCTTCAAGCTTGCATGTGATATTCATGCCACATGGAACCGGCACGTTTTTGCCATACTCGCCCGTTAGTCACGCTGCTGTGACCTTACGAACCGGTTGATAAGCCGGGGAAGCTGGGGTGGGGGCGAGGGGCGTCAACGCGTCCTTAACCGAACCCGACAAGACTCTGTTGAGCTTCGCGCCGCGCGACCAACCGGTTGCGCGACTGAGATGAATCTGAGCCTCGGGTTCGAGCCTTTGCAAAAAACATCCCGTTCCGCATCGCAGATCGTGTCCCGCGCCTTCAGGGCGAAGGGGGTGCGCTCTCTGGTGATCGCTGTCGCCATCGTCGCCGGCGGCGCCACGTCTCTCCAGAATGCCGTCGCCAATGGCGACACCCGCACCATCTATATCGAGAACATGCATACGGGCGAAAAGGGCGCGTTCACCTTCAAGAAGGAAGGCCGCTACGATCCCGAGGTGCTCAAGAAGCTGAGCTGGCTCCTGCGCGACTGGCGCAAGGACGAGCCCATCGACATGGACCCCCATCTGTTCGATCTGATCTGGGAAGTCTATCGCGAGGTGGATGCCAAGGAGAGCATCCATGTGGTGTGCGGCTATCGTTCGCCCGCCACCAACGCCATGCTCCGCGCGCGCAGCAAGGGGGTGGCCCAGCAGAGCCAGCACACCCGCGGCAAGGCGATGGATTTCTATATTCCCGGCGTCAATCTCGCCGACCTCCGCGCCGCCGGCCTGCGGCTGCAACGCGGCGGCGTCGGCTTTTATCCCACCTCCGGTTCGCCGTTCGTCCACATGGACACCGGCGGCGTGCGCATGTGGCCGCGCATGACCCACGATCAGCTCGTGAAGGTGTTCCCGGACGGCAAGACCGTGCATATCCCCGCCGACGGCAAGCCGCTCGCCAATTACAACGCCGCCGTGGCCGAGCTTGAGGCGCGGGGCGGCAAGGCGGATACGCAGGTCGCCTCCAACGATTCCGGCAAGGGCATCAAGAATTTCTTCGCTTCGCTGTTCGGCAAGAAGGGCGGCGACGAGGACGAAGGCGCGGACGAGGCGCCCGCGCGCACCAAGGTCGCCACCGCGAAAACATCGCCGGTCACCGATTCCGACACGGATACCCCCACCGCGCGCGCGCCGGCGGCACCGGCGAGCCGGGTCGCGATGGCGGCCGCGCCCGTTCCCGCCGCGCGGCCGGCCGAAATCGCCGCCGCCCTCGCAACGGCGCAGCAGACCGCCCAGGCCACCATGGCGCCCCTGCCGCTCAAGCGGCCCAATGCGCCAGTCCAGCACCCGCCGGTGCAGACCGCCGCGCTCGGCCCCGTGCCGCTGCCCGCGGTCATCACACGCGGCACCGATGCGCCTGCGCCGTCCGTGCTCGGCTATGCCTCGGCCAGCGATCCCATGGGCGGCCTGCCGCAGAATCTCGTGATGTCGGCAGGGCCCCAGCCGCGGCTTCGGGAAAAGAGCAAGGCGGCGGAAATTCCCTTCGGCCGCATGTTCCTGGCGCCGAGCCTGACCGCGGAACCCTATCTGCGGGCCCCCGAGATGCGGGTCTTCACGGCCTTCCTCACCGCGCCGCGCGAAGTGGTGGCGATGGGCTTTTCCTATGACGCGACCGGCGGGCTTTCCACCCAGCGCTTTTCCGGCCCCGCCATCGCCTCGCTGCCCACCTATATGTTCGCCTCGCCGAACGTGCGCCTGACCCAGCGCATTCCCTGAGCAGGCGCGTTCGGAAGGGCTGTGGTCGTGCGGTTCCTCAGCCGGCGGCGCGGGCGCGTCGGCGCGTCGGCTCGGCCTTTTCCTTCGATGGTGCGGGGGCTTCGGGTGCGGGAGCCTCGGCTTCGGTCGCACCGGCGGGCAGATTGCGGAACTTGGCCGTGCGCAGGATGTGGGTGCGCATCACCTGGGCGGCCCGCTCCCCATCGCGCGATTCCAGCGCGGCGAGCAGGTCGCGGATTTCCCCGAGCGCGCTGCTCGGACGCGGCGAGCCGACGCTGGTGCGCTGAATCCAATGCACCTTGTCCAGCAGGTTCACCAGGATGCCGTGGATCAGCCCGTTGCCGGCAGCGCTGTAGATGGCGCGGTGGGTTTGCAGATCAAGGGCGAAATATTCCTCCACCCGTCCTTCCGCGATCTCCGTGCCGAACGCCTCGAAGGCGCGCCGCAGCTTGGCGAGCTCTTCCGATGACATGCGCTCGGCCGCAAGGCCGGCGACCGCCGGCTCCAGGATCAGGCGCAGTTCGAACACCTCGTTCATCTCGGCGTCGGTGAGGCCCTTCACATAGGTGCCGCTCTGCGGCGACACCGCGATCCACCCTTCGCCCTGGAGGCGGGCGAGGGCGGTGCGGATGGGCGAGCGTCCGACCCCGAGTTCCGCCGCCAGCCGCACTTCGCTCAGCTTCTCGCCGGGCGCGAACCGGCGGTCCATGATGCGCGACTTGATCTCACGATAGGATGCGGCGGCCCGTCCAATATCTGCGGCGGCGAGGGGGCTTTCGGTCATCGGACGCATGGGACTTTCAATCGGGACGGGCAGGTTTTGGTATAATCACGCAATCCAGGGCACTGCAACCCGAGCCGGCTGCGAATACAGCCAGCGGATTGATCTCCACCTCGGAAATCTCCGCCGAAAAATCGGCGAGAAAAGTCGAAAGCGCACTGATGATCTGGGCGACCGCCATTTTGTCTGCCGGTTGCTTGCCGCGCCACCCGTCCAGCAGGCGCGAGACTTGCGTGGTACAAAGCGCGTCCAGGGCCTGCTCCGGCGTGATGGGCGCGAGGCGGACCGCAACATCCTTGTAGAGCTCCACCTCCACGCCCCCCGCGCCCATGACGATCAGCGGGCCGAAATCGGGATCGGTGCGTCCGCCGATGAACAGTTCGGCGATGGGGGAGGCCTGTTCCTGAACCAGCAGGCCGAGCACCGCCCCGGTTTTCACGGCCGCGGCCGCCTCCAGCATGCGCGCGGCGGCGGCGCGGACGTCCTCGGGCGTCTTCAGCCCCACCTTCACCAGACCGGCATCGGACTTGTGGACGAGATTCTCCACCAGGCCCTTCAGCACCACGGGATAGCCAAGCGCCTGCGCCGCCTCGACGGCCGCTTCGGCCGTCGTGACCTGCATCTCGCGCGGGCCGGAAATGCCATAGGCCGCCAGTACATCCTTTGCCTCGCGCTCGGTGGCAAGACGCGTGGCGGGGATCTCGCTCATGCGCGCCCGGGCGAGCGGGGCGTGGGCGGAAAGGCCTTCGGCGCGCACCGGCGCCTGCGCCGCCGCCCAGCGGCCATAGCGCGAGAGCGCCATCATGCCGGCGCGCGTGCCGCGCAGATAGGGCACGCCGAGCGCGGTGGCGGCGGCGTTCAGCTCCACATGCGGCTGGTCGGAGAGATTGGACAGCGCCACCAGCGGCTTACCGCTGTCCTGCGCGCCCGCAGCGACCGATTTCAGCAGCGCGGAATAACGCGCCGCTTGCTGCGCGCCGAGGCCGAACGGCGCATCCTGCAACAGCACCAGCAGCCCCACGTCGTCCTGAGCCGTGATCGCCCGGGCGCAGCCGCGCGCCACCTCCGGATCGTACAAGCCGGCCCAGGTGAGATCGAGCGGATTGCCGATATGGGCATAATCCGGCAGCAGGCGGGTCAGTTCCTCCGCCGTGGACGGGGCGATGGGGGCAAATTCAAAGCCCACCTCTTCCGCCATGTCGAGCGCGAGCGCGATTTCCCCGCCCGAGAGCGAGAGCGCCGCCGCCTTTCGGCCCTTTGGCACCTGCGCCAGCTGCGAGACCAGCAAGGCGGTCTCGATCAGTTCGTCGAGCGAGAACACCTGGATCGCACCGGCGTCCGCGAGCGCGGCGTCGCAGGCTTCGACGCTGCCGGCGACCGCGCCGGTATGGGCCTTCACCGCTTCCTGCCCCTTGGCCGAGCGGCCGCTCTTCAGCACGATGACCGGCTTGCCTTTCGCCCGCGCGCGCCGCAGCGCCGCGATGAAATGCTGGGGCTTTTTGATCTGCTCGGCGAACACCACGATGGTCGTCACCGCCGGATCGTCCAGGAACGCCTCGATATAATCCGCCGCCGTGGTCACGGCCTCGTTGCCGGAGGTGACCACATAGCTGAAGCCGAGGCCGCGGGCGGAATTCAGCAGGGCGATGCCAACCGAGCCGCTCTGCAGCACCGCCGCGATGCCGCCGCGCGCGATCTGGTCCGGCAGCGAGGTGCCGAACAGCGCGGTCTTGCCGGCGAAATTCAGCAGGCCCAGGCAATTGGGACCGCACACCGCGAGATCGTGTGTGCGCGCGATTTCGACCAGCTCCGCCTGCGCGGCCACGCCCTCCGGCCCGGTTTCCCCGAACCCGCTGGAGAGGATGACGAGGGCGCCCGCGCCCTTCGCCACCGCCTCGCGCGCAACGCCGGCCACCGCATCCGCGCCCACCGCCACGAACACCGCATCCACGGTGCCGGGAATATCGGCGAGGCTGGCATGGGCCTTCTGGCCGAGCAGCTCCGCCCGGCGCGGGTTCACCAGATGGACTTGCCCCTCAAATCCGACATGCTGAAGGGCGTTCCAGGCGTTCAGCCCCGGCCCCACCTTGTCGGACGCGCCGACAATGGCGATGGAGAGCGGGGCCGCAGCAGGCTCTCGATACCCATCAAATCCTCGCAAACACCGGCTCGCGCTTCTCGGTGAAGGCCTTCGGGCCCTCATGGGCGTCTGGATGGGAGAATACCTGCTGGCAGATCTCCTCCTCGAACTGCGCCATGGCGCTCCAGCCTTCGCGCATGTTGAAGGCGATCGCCTCGCGCGTGGCGCGGATGGCGTTGGGGGAGGCCTTGGAGATGCGCCGCGCGATGGCGGTGGCTTCCTCCATCAGCTTTTCGCGCTGCACCACCTTGGTGACGAGCCCCAATTCCTGCGCGGTCTTGGCGTCGAAATTCTCGCCGATCAGCAGGATGTCGAGCGCGCGGTTGCGGCCGACCAGGCGCGGCAGGCGCGTGAGGCCCATGCCCCAGCTCGGCACCATGCCGATATAGGCGTCGCCGGCGCGGAACACGGCATTGTCGGCGGCGATGCGGATGTCGCACACCCAGCCAATGGCGGTGCCGCCGCCGATGCAATAGCCGTGGATCGCGCTGACCACGGGCACGAAATAGCCCTCCAGCCGGTTCAGCGTGCGGCGGCCGAGCTCACGGAATGCCTTGGCCGCTTCCGGCCCGCCGAAATCGCGTTCCTGCCGCAGGTCGCCGCCGGCGCTGAACGCCTTTTCGCCCGTGCCGGTGAGGATGACGCAGCGCGCCTCGCCCTCGGCTTCCACTGTGTCCAGCGCCGCGATCAGGGCTTCCAGCACGGCGGAGGACAGCGCGTTCACGGGCGGATTGTTGAGGGTGAGCGTCACGACATGGCCGTCGCGCGCGATCTTCACGAGAGGATCGCTCATGGACTTTCTCCGATCTTGTTTTCTATTTCGAGAGTTAATGGTCGCTGCCCTGGAGACCCTTGGGCTTGCCCCAGAACACCAGGCGCACATGGAAGAAGCGCACCATGGCGTGCAGCGCGATGCCGAGCAGGGCCAGCACCACCAGCACCGCGAACATGCCCGACACGTCCATATTGTAGTTCAGCTGCATCAGCAGATTGCCGAGGCCCCGGTCGGCGCCGATGAATTCACCCACCAGCGCGCCGGTGATGGAAAACACGATGGCAACGTTCAATCCGGCGAAGATGAAGGGCAGTGAATTGGGGAACACCACCATGTGGAATTCCTGCCAGCGCGAAGCGACCAGCGAGCGCATCAGGTCGATCTTCTCAGCTTCGATGGTGGAGAAGCCGATGATGGCGTTGATGAGCACCGGGAAGAAGGAAATGATCGCGGCGATGGCGATCTTGGATTCGATCCCGATGCCCACCCACACCACGATGAGCGGGGCGAGCGCCACCTTCGGCAGGGCCTGGAAGCCCACGAGATAGGGCATCAGCGCGCGCTCGATCAGTTCGGAGCGGGTGACGAGGAACGCGCAGGCCACCGCCGCCGCGGAGCCGATGAGAAAGCCGGAGAGCGCCTCGAACAAGGTGACGAGGGTCGCGCCCACCAGCAGTCCGCGATCGAAGATGATCCAGAGTGCCCGCAGCACGGACGACGGCGGCGGGATGAGCAGCGCCGACACGCCGAACAGGCGGGGCAGCGCCTCCCACAGGCCGAAAATGATGATGCCCGCGACCAGCGGCGGGCCGTAGCGATGGAGGATCTGCTTGAGGCGCGAATTCATTGCGTTTGCTTTCCGATGCGCTCAATGCGGGTCCGAGGCGAAGTAGGCGCGTAGCTTGTCGGCAAGCTCCACGAACACGGGATCGACCCGGGTGCGGCTGCTGCGCGGGCGCGGCAAGGGCACGTCCACCACCTCGATGATCGAGCCGGGGCGGGGCGAGAACACCGCCACCTTGTCGGCGAGGAGAAGCGCCTCCTCGATGGAATGGGTGACCAGCACCACCGTCTTCGCGCTCGCCTGCCAGATCCGCAGCAGTTCGAGATTCATGGATTCCCGCGTCAGCGCGTCGAGGGCGCCGAAGGGTTCGTCCATCAGCAGCACGTCGGGATCGTGCATCAGCGAGCGGGCGATGGCGGCGCGCTGGCGCATGCCGCCGGACAATTCGTCCGGATAGCGGTCCATGAACTTTTCCAGGCCGACGAGCTGGAGCAGATCCTTGGCCCGCGTCTCGGCTTCCTTGCGGTTCAGCTTCAGCACTTCGGCCGGCACCAGAACGTTTTTCAAGATCGTGCGCCAGGGCAGCAGCACCGGGGTCTGGAACACCAGGCCGGTGTCGCGGCGCGGGCCGGTGATGGTTGTGCCGCGAATGGCCAAGGTTCCGGAAGAGGCCTTCTCCAGCCCCGCGATCATGCGGAGCAACGTGCTTTTCCCGCAGCCCGAGGGGCCGATGATGCATACGAACTGCTTGTCGTCGATGTCGAGCGAAGTTGCGCGCAACGCCTCGATGACTTCGTTGGACCGGGACCGGAAGGTCTTGCTGACCTCCCGGATCGCGATCGCCGGCGCGGTGGACCCGCTCATTTGTAGTCCTTCGCCTGGGCGATGATCGCCTTCTTGTCGAAGGCATTGTAATATTCGACGAACTTGTTGGTGTAATAGGTGCCCACGTCCGGCTTCGACTTGATGAGGCCGGCATTGTAGAAGAAATCTTCCGTCTGGATCCATTCTTCGCGGGTGAAGGCGCCGAAGCGGGGATCGGTGCGGCCGTCGACCTTGTACTTGGCGAGGCGAGCCTGAAGGATATGGATGGCTTCCTTCAGCGCCTGGTCTTCGGGAATATTGGTGGGCTTGGAGGCGGGGTACTTCTGCCAGTGGATGCGCACCGCCGCTTCCGGATTGGCGAGCGTGAACTGGGTGCCCATGGCGATGCCGCGGCCCATCTTCTCGGCGACGGTCGGATTGGCGTTCACATAATCCTCATTGCCGAGCAGCATCAGGCTGAGCAGCTTGGAGGTTTCCGGCGTCTCGAAATGGCGGAAGGCGAGGCCGTAATTCTCCAGCTGGGCATAGCTCCAGTCCCACAAAGCGAGCGCGTCCACGCGGTTGGCCTTGATGGCGGCGGCGGCCTGGGCGCCGAGGCCGATGGGTAGCCATTTCACGTCCTTCTCGGGATCGAAGCCGATGGAGCGCAGCATCGCCTTTGCCACCGGCACCGCCCCGCTCGACAGGCTGACCACGCCGATGGTCTTGTCCTTCAAGTCTTTCAGCTGGGTGATGCCGCTGTCCTTGAGAACCGCGATCGTATAGATCGGCTCGCGCACATGGTTATACACCGCGATGATCTTCGCGCCGTCCTGCCGGCCGAAGATCAAGGCTTCGGGGCTCGCCATGGTGAATTCAGCGGTGCCGGCGATCACCAATTGAGCGGCGGCGGTGGACCCGCTGAAGGGGGAAACCTCCACGTCCAGCCCCTGGGATTTCCAGAAGCCCAGGGTCTCGGGGACCGAGGAGTGCGGCGCTTCGGCCACCGTCGGGCTGGGCGAGGTGAGCAGATAGCGCACCTTGGTCTGGGCGGAGGCAGGCAGACAGGAGGCGACGAGCAAAAGGCCCGCAGCAAGACGTGCGTGAAGCGATGACATTGATGCTACCTCTGGATGCGTTCTTCGACGCTGGTTTATACTAGAAAACTAGTCATCTAGATTTGTGTCAAGGCGCTATTTTCACCGCGCCTGCATGTTTCTCAGGCGCAGACCGCCCAGCGGCCGGCAAAACCGGGGTCACGCGCGGCGCGGGCACGCGCGCAAACCCTCCGGCGCCCCCCATTCAAATCATTGAAAAATAATGATTATGGTGCTCAAAACAAAAAAGAGGAGGCGACTGGCGTCGCCTCCTCCGGAGAAAAACAGGGTCGATTGCGAAAGCCCGGCGCGGCGCGCCCGCCTGCATTTTCATCAGGGCTTCACGCCGCCCCGGCGATGTGCGGGCGTGACTAATGCGACAAGCCTCCGCCCAGATAGGCTTCATGGACATGCGGGTCCTCGATCAGCGCCTGGCCGGTGCCTTCGAGGGCCATGGTGCCGGTCTCCAGCAGATAGGCATAGTCGCACATTTCCAGTGCGGCATAGGCGTTCTGCTCCACCATCAGCACCGTGGTGCCCGCGGCGCGGATGGTCTGGATGATCTCGAACACCTGCTCGACGATATTGGGCGCGAGCCCGAGTGAGGGCTCGTCGAACAAAATCAGCTTCGGCCGCGACATCATCGCCCGGCCGATGGCCAGCATCTGCTGCTCGCCGCCCGAGAGCGTGCCGGCAATCTGCCGCCGGCGCTCGGCCAAGCGCGGGAACTGCTCGAAAATATGCGCCATGTCGGCGGCGATCCCCTTGCCGTCGGAGCGCAGGAAGCAGCCCATCTCCAGGTTCTCGGCGACGCTCATCTGGCCGAACACCCGCCGTCCTTCCGGACAGTGGGCGATGCCCTTGCCGAGAATGCGCGCCGGGGAGGCGCGGGTGATGTCCTCGCCATCGAACAGGATCTGCCCGCCCGCCGCCGGCACGAGGCCGGAAATGGCGCGCAGCGTGGTGCTTTTGCCCGCGCCATTGGCGCCCACCAGGGCCACCATCTGGCCGCGTTCCACCTTCAGGGAAATACCCTTGAGGGCCGTGACCTTGCCATAGCGGCAGACGAGGTTGCGGATCTCAAGCATGCTTCACCCCTTGGCCGAGATAGGCCCGGATCACTTCGGGATCGCTCTGGATCTTGCTCGGCGGACCCTCCGCGATAATGCGCCCGTGGTTGAGCACGACGATGCGGTCGGAAATGCCCATCACCATGGGCATGTCGTGCTCCACCAGCAGGATGGTGACGCCGCGCGCGCGGATCTTCTGCAGGATCTTGATGAAGTTCGCCGTCTCGGTGGCGTTCATGCCGGAGACCGGCTCGTCCAGCAGCAAAGCCGAGGGATTGGCCGCCAGCGCCAGGGCGACGCCCAGCAGGCGCTGGTCGCCATAGGGTAGGCTGCCGCCGAGCTCGTTCGCCTGATGATCGATGCCGACCACGCGCAGGATCTCCCAGGCTTCTTCGCGCAGCTTGTCTTCCTCGCGCTTCTCCTTCGGCAGGCCCAGCAAGGTGCCGAAAAGGGTCGCGCGGTTGCGCCGATGCAGGCCGATCAGGGCGTTCTCGAACACCGTATTCTTGTCGAACACGCTGGTGCGCTGGAACGTCCGCACCAGGCCGAGATTGGTCACCTGGTGCGGTTTGAGGCCGTTGAGCGAGGTGCCGCGAAACGTCACCTGGCCCTTGGTTGGCCGCAGAAAGCCGGTGATGACGTTGAACGCCGTGGTCTTGCCCGCTCCGTTGGGGCCGATGAGGCTGACCAGTTCGCCCTCGCGCACGTCGAAATTCATGTCGGCGATGGCGACGAGCCCGCCGAAATGCACCGCCACATGCTCGATGGAGAGCGCGATCTTGGCTTTCGCGAAGGCGTTCATGCCTGCTCTCCCTTCTCGGTCAGGGCGAGCGACGCGGGGGCGGCCGGGGGCCGTGAGAACCAGCGCTCGATCGCCGGCACGATGCCCTGCGGCAGGATGAAGACGATCAGGATCATCAGCACGCCGTAGAGGATCCATTGCACTTCGGGGCCCACATATTCGCGCAGCAGCACCGGCGCGATGCCGAAGATGAGGCCACCGACCAGCGGCCCGGCCAGCGTGCCCTTGCCGCCCGTGATCACCATGATCACCATGGTCACCGTATTGAGGAACATGAAGATCATGGGATCGATGATCTGAAGATAATGGGCATAGAGCCCGCCCGCCGCGCCCGCCATGGCGGCGGAGATGATGGCGGCGAGCACGAGATAGCGTGTCACGTCGATGCCCACCGACATGGCAAGGGATTCATTCTCGCGCAGGGCGATCATGGCGCGCCCATAGGGCGAATTCACGATCCGCTTGATGATGATGTAGCCGAGCGCGATGAAGAACAACACCACGTAATAATTCTGCCACTTGGCCCAGAGCGTCACATAGCCGGTGAGGTCGGAGCCGAGGGTCAGCGGCGGGATGCCGGGCAAAGCGAGGGGGCCGTTGGTGAGTTCCACCCAATTGAGGGCGACGAGGCGGGTGACCTCGGCGAAGCTCACCGTGACGATCACGAAATAGGCGCCCCGCACGCGGAACGAGAGCCGCCCGATGATGTAGCCGCACAGCCCCGCAATGATGGTGCCCAACACAAGCCCCACCACCGCCGGCCATTGCCCGTGCACGAAGGTGTGGCCGAACAGGGTAACCTCGAAGCCGAGCGTGGTCAGCGCGCTGACATAGGCGCCGATGCCGAAGAAGGCGACGTGGCCGAGGCTCAATTGCCCGGTATAGCCGAGCAGCAGGTTGAGGCTGAGCGCCGCGAGGATGAAGATGCCCGAGACCACCAGCGTATGCAGGAAATACTGGTCCTTCAGCCACAGCGGCACGCAGGCGAAGAAGAGAATGACGAGATAGGGAAGCAGGCGTCTCATCCGATACGCTCCACGCGCGCGAACAGGCCGGTGGGCCGAAACAGAAGAACCAGGATGATGATGATGAAGCCCATGGCGTCGCGGTAGCCGGACGAGATATAGCCGGCCCCCAATTCCTCGACGAAGGCGAGGATGAACCCGCCGATGGTGGCCCCCGATATGCTGCCCAACCCGCCGAGGATGACGATGGCGAAGGCTTTCAGCGAGGCGAGGTCGCCCATGGTGGGCGTCACCACGAACACCGGGCCGAGCAGGGCGCCCGCCGCCGCCGCGAGGCTCGATCCAAGCGCGAAGGTCATGGTGTAGACGAGGTTGATGTTCACGCCCATCAGCGCCGCCGTGCCGCTGTCCTGGAAGGTAGCGCGCATGGCCTTGCCGAGCTTTGTACGGTTGATCAGCGCGTAGGTCGCCGCGATCAGCGCCAGAGCGAGGCCCAGCACCAGCAGGCGCAGCCAGGAGAGCGAGACCGGCCCGATCACCAGCGGCTCGGTGGGCAGCGGCGAGGGAATGGATTTCGCGACGCTGCCCCAGGTGAGCGTTTCGACATTCTGCAACACGATCCAGGCGCCGATCATCAGCAGCATGGTGGTGTCGATGTCGGCGGTGCGCTTGGGCCGCAGCAGGATGAGTTCGATGAGGGCGCCGAGAACGAGCCCGGCGAAGATCGCAAAGCCGATGGCCAGGAAGAAGTTCAGCCCCAGCATGTTCGCCACGAAATACATCATGTAGGCGCCGAGCGCGTAGAGTTCACCATGGGTGAAGTTCACGACGCGCATGATGCCGAAGATCAGCGTCAGCCCGATGCCGAGCAGGGCATAGGTGCCGCCCATGATCAGCGCGTTGGCGAGATGTTGCAGCAACTGGTCCATGAGCGCTCCTATTGGGGGCGCCGCCGCACCTTGCGCGGGACCGCGCACGAGCGCGCGCAATGCGGGCGGAACCCATTGAACGGGAGAAGCTGAGGGAGGAGGAGGACCGACCCGCCGTCAATTTCCCACTGAAGGTGCCCGGCATCCTTGGCTGCGGAACAGCGGCGCCGGTTATTGTTATACGTTCAACGAAGGCTGCGTTTCGTGCCGGTCATCTGACGAATAGCGCCGGCGCGAAGAGAAAGCCTCGTGGAAGGTCCGTTTTTCGTACGTTCCCTTTCGGGGATACTAAAACGTATTATTATTAGCACAATAATACGAGTGGCCGCGGGGATTTCAAGCCCCGCAGCAGGATGGGCACGCAATTCTACGCCGAAGCCCGCGGTGCGCCAGATGCGTCGGCGATCCCGGCGGCCGATGCGCCCACGATGGCGGCATAGCGGCCGGCATCGGTGGCGCCTTCGGTGTTGATGACGAACACGCGCGCGGTCTCGTCGAGGCCCAGCAGGGCGCGCATCTGCGCGCTGTTTGCCACCTGGATGAGGCCGGCGAGACCCGCTCCGCCGCTCTCGCCCGAGACGATCGCCGGATCTCCCGGCAGCGGACGGGCGAGGCGGCGCATCACGTCCTCCGCATCGGCCTCGTCCACGGTCATGAAGGCATCGGCGGCGCGGGACAGGATGCGCCACGCCACCAGCGACGGCTCGTAGCATTCCAGCATCGCCATGATGGTGGGTTCGCCAGCGTCGATTTTCACCGACTGGCCGGCCTTGGCGCTCTCGAACAGGCAGGCGGCGCGGGCCGGTTCCACCACGATGAAGCGCGGGCGCTCCGCGCCGTAGATCACGGCGAGATGGCCGGCCACCGCCGCCGCGAGTCCCCCCACGCCGGCCTGCATGAACACATGGGTCGGCTTTTCCGGCATCGCGGCGAGGGCCTCGCGAATCATCGCGGTATAGCCCTGCATGACGAGGCCCGGAATGCGCTCATAGCCCGGCCAGGAGGTATCGGAGACGACGATCCAGCCCTCGGCGGCGCAGGTGCGCGCGGCTTCCTCCACCGCATCGTCATAGGTGCCGGGCACGTGGATCATCCGCGCGCCGAAGCGGGCGATGGCCTCCACCCGGTCGGGGCTGACGCCGGAATGCACGAAGATGGCCGCATTTGCGCCCACCAATTGCGCGCCCGCCGCGACCGAGCGGCCGTGATTGCCGTCGGTGGCGCAGCCGACCGTCATGGTCTGCGCGATGGCGCGGATCTCGGGGGTCAGCAGTTCGGCAACATCCACGACGCGGCCGAGGCGCCGGCTCGCCTCCTCCAACACCAGGCGGATCACCGCGTAGGAGCCGCCCAGCGCCTTGAAGCTGCCGAGCCCGAGGCGGGTGCTTTCATCCTTCACCGCTATGGAGGCGACCTTCAGCGCGCGGGCGAGGGCGGGCAGGACATGAAGCGTCGTCGGCACATGCTCGGGCCGGTGGGAGAGGAAGCGTTCCACCTCGTCCGCCGCCGTGATCGACAGGCATTCGGCGTCCCGCGGGTCCAGCGGAATGCCATGATCGGAAAGTGCATTGGGAATAAGCATGCCGCGTCCTTGTGCTCTGAACGCAACGTTAGTGTGCAGCGAGAGGGCGCGGCGCTCTAATTTCCGATCACAAATGCAATCTTGTTGCGTTTGACGATGGGGAAGAGGTGCTTTCGCTTATGGGAGTGCAATCGCGCTTCCGAGCGCGTATGTCCGCCCGACGCAGGCGGCTCCCATGGCGCGAACGGGAGGAGGCAAGCCGCTGCCAAAAGAAAACGGCCGGTCCTTTCGAACCGGCCGCCGAACTTTGAACTGAGCGAAGCTTTAGCTTCACTTCTTCTCCACGCCGCACCAGTCGTAGATGCTCAGCGCCATGACCTTGATGGCGGTGATGTAATCCTCGATCGAGACATATTCGTCGTTCGAGTGCATCACGGCCGTGGAGCCGGGTCCGAAGATCACGGTGGGCGTATCGGCATAGAGGTTCAGGAAGCGGGTATCCGCCGCGCCCTGGCGACCGGAGATGATCGGCTGATGGCCGGAAATCTCGGTGTAGGTCTTGCTGACGATGTCCACGATGGGATGGTCGCGGGGGATCTCGGAGGCCTCCGCGTCATAGCCCACGAAGCGCACCACCGGGGGATGATCCTTCATCCAAGGGTCGCGGGCGGCATGCTCGGCGATCTTCTTCACCAGGCTCTGCTTGACGCCTTCGTGGTCCTCGCCTGGCACGGTGCCGATGGAGCCCTTGAGCAGGCAGGTGGCGGGGAAGGCGCTCGGATAATTGCCGGCCTGGAAGCTGCCGACGATGCAGGGCAGGGAATCCAGCGCATTGGGATAGAGCGGGTGGGTGATGGTGGCGACGCGCTCGTCTTCCAGTTCCTGCACCGCGGCGGCGATCTTGTTGCCGAGCGTGATGCCGGAAATGCCCTTGTAGCGCTGCTGGATGCCGGCGGGCTTGCCGTTGATCTCGATCTCGAACCAGATGCGGCCGATGCAGGCGGGCTGCACGTGAAGATCGCTGGTCTCGCCGGAGATGCCGGCGTCCGCCTTATAGCCGCGGATCACGGTGTCGAGCGTGCCGTGGCCGCTGACTTCCTCGTCGATCACGACGTTGATGTACACGTCGCCCTTGGGCTGGAGGCCGAGTTCCTTCATGAACTCCACCGCCATGATGTGGCTGGCGACGCCGCTCTTCATGTCGGCCGAGCCGCGCCCGTAGATGCGGCCGTCCCGGATGAGGCCGGACCAGGGATTGTCGCTCCAGCCTTCGCCATTGCCCACGGGGATCACGTCGGTGTGGCCGTTGAGCAGCAGCGAGCGTCCGCCGCCGGCGCCCTTGAAGGTGGCGACGATATTGGGGCGGTTCTCATAGCCGCGGTCCACGGGGCGATAGCCGGGGTGCTTCTTCAGCTCTTCCCAGTCGGTTTCCCACATGTCGACGTCGAGGCCGATATTGGTCATGTAGTCGTTGAGGAAGGCCTGGATCGCAGCTTCATCGCCGGTCACGCTCGGGATGGTGATCATCTTCTGCAGGAACGCAATCGCCTTGTCGCGGTTGGCGTCGATCGTGTCCAGAAGGGCCTGACGGTTGGGGTCGCTCATTGCTCTGTCTCCGGAAGGTCTCGTTGCGCCGGCTCGCGGCGATGTCCCGATACAAAAGAAAACGCCCCCGGGACCGGCCCGGGGGCTTGAGGCACCGCCTCAGAGGGCCTTGAGGCGGGGAATGATTTCCTTGGCGATCACCTCGACCTGGTCGGGGCGATACTTGTAGGGAACGAAGATGATCTTCTGCACGCCGGCGTCGATCTGCTCCTGAAGCTGGGCGACGCATTCGTCCACGT
This sequence comes from Rhizobiales bacterium 32-66-11, assembly GCA_002304505.1. Lineage (GTDB taxonomy): Bacteria > Pseudomonadota > Alphaproteobacteria > Rhizobiales > Xanthobacteraceae > NCEH01. The sequence continues at coordinate 16,514 of NCEH01000061.1, forward strand.
TGCCCATGATGGCGCTCTCGCGGGTGCAGTCGCTATAGGCCGGGAAGTCCCATTCCTTGTTCAGCCAATCCATCATTTCGTCCTGCACGGCGGCCTTGGAATCGCCGACCATGATCGGAAGCTGGGAGGCATTGAGCAGGGTGTCGGGATCCTTGCCGCCTTCTTCGGCGAAGTTGCGCATCTTCGCCCAGGACTTCTTGAAGTCCTCGGGACGGTAGAAATAGGTCAGCCAGCCGTCGCCGACGGTGGCGGCGCGCTGCAACACCTTGTCCACATAGCCGCCGATCAGGATCGGCATGCGCGGCTTCTGATAGGGCTTGGGATACATCACAGCGGCGGAGATCTTGTGGAACATGTACTCGCCGTCCACCTTCTCCTCGGTGAACAGGCGGTTCAGGATCTCCAGATTCTCATCCATGATCTTGCCGCGCTTCTCGAACGGGATGCCCATGGCATCGAATTCGCGCTTGTACCAGCCGGACGCCATGCCCATGACCATGCGGCCCTTGGAGAGCTGGTCCATGCTGGACAGCTGCTTGGCGAGCGCAACCGGATTGCGCAGCGGCAGGACCAGGATGCCGGTGCCGAGCTTGATGCGGGTGGTGCGGGCAGCGATGGCGGTCAGCACGGTCAGAGAGTCAATAATGGGGAAGTTAGGCTCCACGCCGAGCAGCATGTGATCCCACACCCAGATGGAATCATAGCCGAGTTCCTCGCACTTCACGCCGTATTCGACGAGGCCGGGCGCATCGGGCATTTCCGGATAGGCGGTGAAATTGCGCGAGGCGATCCCGAAGGTCTTGGACAGGATGGTCATTCTTGTTCCTCCATTGGCCCTGGAGCGTTTTCGAGCGAAGTGGATACTGGTTCGCGCAGAAAACGCGTTGACTTGAGTTGAGCTCAGGCGGTGAACAGGCGCTCGGGATCGAGCATCCGCAGGGTCGACAATTCGTGTTCGGTCGGCGGCTCGGTGATGGCGTTCTGGGCATCGAACACCAGGTCGAATCCGGTATTGTCCTGCACTTCCTCGCGGCTGACGCCGGGATTGAGCGCGAGCACCTTCATCCGCCGCTCGGCATCGTCGAAGCCGAACACCGCAAGCTCTGTGATGACGCGGAACATGCCGCCCGCCGGCAGGCCGCTGTCGGCGCGCGAGGTGCCGCCGCGGAGGAAGCCGGGGCTGGTGATGAAGTCCACCTGCTCCACGAACCGCCGCTTCTCGTGCTTCATGGCCACGATCATGTTGGTGAGGGAGGAGATGTCGTTGCCGCCGCCGGTGCCGGGCAGGCGGGTCTTGGGGTGCGCGGGATCGCCGATGAAGGACGAGTTCAGATTGCCGAACTGGTCGATCTGCGCGCCGCCCATGAAGCCGATGTCCACATAGCCGCGCTGGAGCAGCAGCAGCACATCGGTGGAGCCGAGCACCATGTTGGCGCGCTTGGTGCAGCGCTGGTCGTTGGTGGAGGGCGGCAGCTTGCCGGGCTCCACGAACGCGCCCACCACGCCGCCCTCGAACAGGATGGTGAGGCCGGGGCAGCGCAGGCGCTGGGCCAGGGTCGCGGCGAGCAGGGGAATGCCGACGCCGGCGAACACCACTTGCCCGTCCTTGAGCTGGCGGGCGCTGAGGATGGCGAGAATTTCCGTCGCCGTGTAGCGATGCGCCTCAGTCATTGTAGATGCTCCGTCCGCGCTGGCTGGCTTCCAGGATTTCCTCAAGGCCGATGAGCGAGAGGTATTCGTTCCAGGAGGCGGGGCCGTAGACGTATTTTTCCAGGTATTCGCGCATGCCCTCGACGGGCGCCTTGTTCACCTGGGCGACATATTGCGACATGTGCTTCATCATCGGCTCATACAGGCCGTAGCATTCGTGCGGGGCCGAGCCATAGGGCACTTCCACCACCGCATCGACGCAGAAGAACGGGATCTTCGTCTGGTCGGGCGCGCGGCGGATCTGGTCGTTGGAGACGATGCGCTCCGTGGTCAGGATCACCCGCTTCGCCGCCATGGCGAGGTCGATGTCCATGAACTGCAGCCCGTCCATCTGCGCGTTGCCATAGGCGTCGCAGCGCTGGACGTGGATCAGCGCCACGTCGGGATTGAGGGCGGGCACCAGCAGCAGCTTTTCGCCGGTGAACGGGCAGTCGATCTCCTTCGCCTCGGGGCGGATACGCAGCACGTCCGAGCCGAGCATGGAGCGGATCGGCAGAAACGGCACGCCCATGCCGCCGGCGCGGAACCGCATGCCGACCGCCATGTGGCTCCATTCCTCGTAGTTCGCGCTGCCGTTCTCCACATGGTGGCGCATCACCTTGGAGAGGCCCCACAGGATGCCTTGGGCGAACCAGCTGGTGATGATGTGGTCGCAGATGCCGGAGCCGAACAGCAGATCGCCGTCGGTGGAAATGATGCTGCGCGAGCAGGTGAGGCCCTTCTTTCGGGCGCGCATGAGCTGCCAGATCATCGCCATGGGCGTGCGCGACATGGTGGAGCCGCCGAGGCCCACGCTCGCGCCGTCCGGAACGAAGGAGGCGGCCTCCTCCAGCGTCACCACCTTCTCGCGCAGGCTCTTGTCCCGCTGCGCGAGGTCTTGGCGCAATTGCGCATAGGGCGTCACGCCTGATGCCGTCACCTTCGTCTCCTTTTTGTCCCTGGAAGCTGTTGCTTTGCTAGGAGGCGTTTACTTCCGCATTGAACTCTTCGATCAGCCGGTCGTAGACCGGCAGTTGCGCAGCAAGGCCATCCCAGAAGGACTGGTGCTTGCGGCGTTCGAAATCCTCGAAGGCGATCCCCTGCTGCTCCACCCAGGTGTAATAGCCGAGGTTGAAGATGCGCCGGCGGTCGCTCTCGCGCAGTTCCAGCATGTCGGCGGTGGAGGCCGCCTCGATGGCGAAGGCGAAGCTTTCGGCCGCATCCACCTGATCGAAATTGCCGCCATAATGCTTGGCGAGATAAGACGCGCGCTCGGTCTCGTAGAGGCCGGCGCCGTCGGTGGCGATGGTCACCACCATGTCATCGGCGCCATAGCGCATGTATTTCGCGAGCTTGATGGCCGCGACGATATTGGCGAGGCCCGAAATGCCCACATTGTCGAACGCGGCGATCAGCGCCGGGTCGATCTTCTTGCGGTCGGCGAGATAGGCGCGACCTGCCTCGGTGCCAAACAGCAGGTTCAGCCGGTCGCTGGCCCGATCCGAGACCGCGATGACGAAATCCGTATTCATCACATTGTGGATCAGCGGGATATGCTTGTCGCCGATGCCCTGGATATTGTGCTCGCCATAGCCGTTCTCCAGCAGGGTCGGGCATTCCAGCGCCTCCACCGCCGCGATGCGCGTGCCGTAGAGGGCTTTCAGGTGATCGCCCGCAGCGATGGTGCCGGCCGAGCCGGTGGCCGAGACGAAGGCGGCGAGACGGCTTGCGGGCGCGCCGGCCTTCAGGCTCTCGAACACGCTGGCGCAGGCGGCGCCGGTGGCGGCGCGGTGGACCATATAGTTCGAATAGGCCGAGAACTGGTTCAGGATGATATTGCTTTCATCCTTCTGCATTTCATTGCAGGCGTCGTAGATTTCCTTGACGTTGCTTTCCGTACCCGGCGTGCGGACGATGTGGGCGGGGTCGGAAACCCACTTTTCCAGCCAGTCGAAGCGCTCCTGGCTCATGCCGGCCGGCAGCACGGCGACGCCCGCGCAGCCGATGATGCGCGACACCGCGATGCCGCCCCGGCAATAATTGCCGGTGGAGGGCCACACCGCCTTGTGGTGGGAGAGATCGAACGCACCGGTGACGAGCTGCGTGACGAGGCCCGCATAGGCCGGCAGCACCTTGTGTGCGCCGATGAGCGGAAAGCGCGCGCCGAGCAGTACCACGATGGGCGCGGCGACGCCGGTCAGCGCGGGCGGCAGCACGATGTGGTCGGGAACCGAAACCATGCCGCGCCCGTCCACGGCGTTGTTCCAGTGGATGCGCCACAGATTGGCGCCATCGGGCGCGTTGCGGTCAAGGTTCGCCAGGGCGGCGATGCGCTCGGGATCGCGGCCTGCCGCTGCTCAGCATTGACGATGCCCGGAGCCGATCCGGGTACGTGCGCTGCACTCATCTCAAGACAACTCCCCCGCCGAAACGGATCTGGCGACCTAAGGTCATATTATCATACTATTATTAGTACAATACGCTTAGGGAATGGCAAATCTTTTTTGCGGCCAAACCGGCGTTGGGCCGCGTTTTTCTTAGCCCTGGGCGGCCATCTGCAAGGCGGTCGGTGCGTTCACGTTGCGGGCGCGCTCGCCGTGCAACGCGGGCGCGTCGTCATAGAGCGTCGTGCGCATGCGTGGCGCCCGGCCGGCGGAGCGGATGATCATTTCCATGGACCGCGGCGTCATCTCCTGGCCGTGGCTCGCGCCGGCGGACCGGGAGATGGTCTCGTCCATCAGCGTGCCGCCGAGGTCGTTCACCCCTGCGGCGAGCGCGAGCTTCACGCCCTCCGGCCCGAGCTTCACCCAGGAGGCCTGGATATTGGTGATGTGCGGATGCAGCGCGAGCCGGGCCACCGCATGCATCAGGATCGTCTCGCGCAGGGTTGGGCCCTTGCGGGATCGCCCCTTCAGATAGATCGGAGCTTCCATGTGCACGAACGGCAGCGGCACGAATTCGGTGAAGCCGCCGGTCTCCATCTGCAGGTCGCGCACGCGGATGAGATGCCGCGCCCGTCCACGGCGTTGTTCCAGTGGATGCGCCACAGATTGGCGCCATCGGGCGCGTTGCGGTCAAGGTTCGCCAGGGCGGCGATGCGCTCGTGTCGGCGCACAGATGGGCACGCACTTCGTCATCGAGGATTTCCGCCGCCGTGCCGGGCAAGGTGGAAAGCCCCGCCTCCTTCAGCGCCGCCAGGAAATCGGGAATGCTCACGCCCAACGTCTTGGCGCCCTGGCTCACCTCCAGGGGCGAGAAGGCGTGCATGTGCATCTGTGGCACCGCGTCCTTCACCACCTTGCAGAGGTCGAGATATTTCTGACCCGTATAGGAGGGGTGGATGCCGCCTTGCATGCACACTTCGGTCGCGCCGCGGGCCCAGGCTTCGCGCACCCGGTCCGCCACTTCCTCCATCTCGAGGTCATAGGGGCGGCCGCGCAGATTCTCGCTCAGTTTGCCCTTCGAGAAGGCGCAGAACTGGCATTTGAAATAGCAGATGTTGGTATAATTGATGTTGCGCGTGACGACGTAGCTCACCGTATCGCCGTTCATCGTGCGGCGCAGGCCGTCGGCGGCCCGGCACACGGCGGTGCATTCCTCGTCGCGCGCGCGGAACAGACGCACGATCTCGGCTTCCTCCAGCGCAATGCCGGCAATAGCCCGGTCGAGAATGCGGGTGAGCGCGCCGTCGGTGCTGGCGGGGGCGGAGGGCTTCAGCAGCGCGCCTTCCTTCGCGGGCAGGCGGTCGGTGGAGCCGGGGCACCAGTCGTCGGCGCGCGGCCAGCCGTCGCCGTCGATCAGGTCGAGCAGCTTCGTGCGCAGCCCCTCGTCCACCCAGCGGCGGGACTGGGCGGCGAAGGCGGGATAGATGGCGAGCCGCTCCGTCAATGTCTTGCCGGCGGCTTTGGTGGCGGACTCCAGCACCCGCAGATGCGGCCAGGGGGCTTCCGGATTCACATGGTCGGGCGTGACCGGGGAAACGCCGCCCCAGTCATTGATGCCGGCGGCAACCAGCTTGCTGAGCGCGCCCGGGCTAAGGTTGGGCGGCGCCTGGATGTTCATGTCCGGCTCGAACAGCAGGCGCGCCATGGCGATGGTCCACACATGCTCGTCAAGGGTCGGCGCCTCTACATGGGCCATGCGGGTGCCGGGCTTGGGGCGGAAATTCTGGACGATGATTTCCTGGATATGCCCGTAGGTATCGTTGAGATCGCGCAGCGCCAGAAGCGCCTCGATGCGCTCGGCCCGGGTCTCGCCGATGCCGATCAAGATGCCGCTGGTGAAGGGCACGCCCTGTTCGCCGGCGATGCGCATGGTTTCCAGCCGCGCCGCCGGGATCTTGTCGGGCGAGCCGTGGTGCGCTTCGCCCTTGGCCAGGAGACGCTCGGAGGTGCTCTCCAGCATGATGCCCTGGGAGATCGACACCCGCCGCAGCGCCGCCACGTCCTCGGCGGTCAGCAGGCCGGGATTCACATGGGGCAGAAGGCCGGTTTCGCGGAACACCAGGTCCGCCATCTCGGCGAGATAGGAGAGGGTGGTCGCGTGGCCGAGTTCGGCCAGCGCGTCGCGGGCGAACTGATAGCGCAGCTCCGGCTTGTCGCCGAGCGTGAACAGCGCCTCCTTGCAGCCCGCCTTCTGGCCGGCGCGGGCGATCGCCAGCACCTCGTCGCGCGAGAGGAAGGCGCGCTCGCCCTTTCGCGGGGCATGGGCGAAGGTGCAGTAATGGCAGACGTCGCGGCACAATTGGGTGAGCGGAATGAACACCTTGCGCGAATAGGAGACGTAATGGCCGTGGGCCGTGTCGCGCCGTCGCGCCGCCGCTTCCAGCAGCGGGGACAGATCGCTCAAGCCCACCAGAGCGAAAGCCTGGTCAGGGGCGAGGCGGGCGCCGGCGGCGAGGTCGGCGAGAATGGAGGGCGCGATCATAGGGACAAGGGCTCCTCAAGCGGCGAGGGCAGGGGCCGAGCCGCGCCGGGGCGGGCTCGCAAAAGAACAGGCGAAAGCGCGGCGGGCAGGGCGGCGAGGTCCGCGCTCACGTCGATATCGTGCCCGAGGCCGGGCAGATGCAGCACGCACGGTTCGCGGCCGGCGGCCTGGGCGGTTTCCAGGTGGCGGGCGAAGCTGGAAGGCCCGAAGCTCGGCGCCATGAGGGCCGGCGGGCAGGCCGCGAGCAGATTGGTGCCACCGTCTCGCGTTGCCGGCACCAGCACCACGGGCGCGCTCGCGAGGGCATCGACCACCGCATCCATTTCCGCCCGCGTGATGCCAGGCACATCGCCGGGCACCACGATCACCCCGCCCTTGCCGGCGCGGTCGAGCGCGGCCATGCCGGCACGCACGGCGGCATTGGTGCCGCTCTCCACCGCATCGGGCAGCACATGGGCGCCGAACGCGCGGGCGAGCGCCATGGCTTCCGGATCGCTGGTGACGATAAGGATGCCGGCAAGCCCCCGGCAGCCGGCGAGCACGCCGAGCACGTGCCGCAGCATGGCCTTGGCCAGCGCCGCGCGCTCGGGCGGCGAGAGCTGGGGCGCGAGGCGCCGCTTGGCGAGCGCGAACCGCTTCACCGGAATGAGCGCCCACAGATCGCGGGGGATGCGAAAATCGCCTGCGGGAACATGGCTGTTCATGGACGCACCGCCTCCCTTTCCGCATGGATGACCGCGCCAGCGCTCGCCAGCGCATCGGCGAAGCGCAGCACGTCTCGTGCCAGGCGCATGCTGTCGTCAGCGGTCTTCATCAAGGTGGGCACCGCGGCGATGGGTGTCGAGATGCGGGCGCGGTCGTCGCCGTCGGCGGCATCGATCACGAGGCCGTCGATCAGCGTGTCGTAATGGGCGGCGATGGCGGCCGAGGTGGCGGGGATATTCAGCTCCGCCATGATCTTGGCGGTCGGCCCCTTGATCGCCTGACCGCCGATGATGGGCGAGACCGCCACCACCGGCACCCGCACGGCGGCGAGCGCCGCGCGCAGGCCGGGAAGGGCGAGAATGGGATCAATGCTGAGATAGGGGTTGGACGGGCAGATCACCACGGCGCGCAGGTCCGGCGCGGCGAGCGCGGCCAGCACTTGCGAGGTCGGCCGGGCGGTGTCCGCGCCCGCGAAGGTGAAGCCGGTGACGGCGGGCGCGCAGCGGCGTTCGACGAAATAGCGCTGGAACGGCAAGGTGCCTTCGTCCGTATGGACCAGCGTGCGCACCGGCGCATCGCTCATGGGCAGCAGGCGGGCGGCGATGCCGAGCCGCGTCCGCACCAGATCCGTGATCTGGGTGAGGCTCTCGCCAAGCCGCAGGCGGCGCGTGCGCTCCACATGCAGCGCCAGGTCGCGGTCGCCCAGTTGGAACCAGGTTTCCGCGCCCATTTCGCCCAGCGCGGCCATGAAATTCCAGCTCTCGTCGGCGCGTCCCCAGCCGCGCACCTCGTCGCTAAGGCCGCCCAATTTATAGAGCACGCTGTCGAGGTCGGGGGAGATGGCAAGCCCGAGATGCTCGAAATCATCGCCCGTATTCACCACGAGCGCGACCGCGGCACCGAATGCCCGTTCCAGGCCAAGGGCCAGCTTTGCGCCGCCTACGCCGCCGCACAAGGCCACGATGGAACCGGAGCGGGAGGAGGGGAGGGGCGCATTCATCGGAACATGTCGCGTTCGCGGGGGCGGATGAGGGCGGCGGCGGGCCGTTCGGGCGCGGCACGCCGATAGCCGCGCACCAGCACCGCCGGCAGTCCCTCGTCGCCTTGGCCCATGAGCAGGGAGGCGGCGGAGGCGAGTTCGTCCGCCACCGCGATTTCGGTCACTCGCATGGCGCGGCCGAACAGGTCCGGCGCGCCGATCATGTCCACCAGCGCCGGCACGCCGGCCGCACCGAGCGCGACGCCGACGACGCCGTTGCGCCAGGGGCGGCCGAAACTGTCGTTGATGACGATGCCCGCCGTCACGCCGAAGCGCGCGTCCAGCCGGGCCTTCAGGGCGGCGGCGGCGCCGTCGGGATCGCGCGGCAGCAGCAGCACGCGCGCGCCGTCCTTATGGTCGATGTTCGATTCGTCCACGCCGGCATTGGCCATGACGAAGCCGAGCTTGTGGGCGACCACCAGCACGTGCGGCCCCTCGCGCACGATCTGCGACGATTCGGAAAGCACCACTTCCACGTGGCGCGGGTCCTTGCGCAGGCGTGCGGCGATCTCGACCGCCTCAGGCGAAGGCGTCACGTCGGCGAGAGCCAGATAGCAGCCCTCCGCCTTGGAGATGATTTTCTGCGCCACCACCAGGATGTCGCCGTCCTCAAGGCCGAGCCCACTCGCCTCCAGCGCCGCGCCGAGCAATTCGGCGAGGTCGTCGCCGGGCTCCACCAGGGGAAGCCCCGGCACGGCGTGGAGCGAAAGCGCGGGCGCGGCCATCACGGGGTCAGCCGACGGCGGGAATGTCGAGGCCGGTGATGCGGATGCCCGCGCCCGGCACCTTGTAGCGGCGATTGATGCCGATCAGCACGGAGGTCAGGGCCTCGGCGGCGGCGGAATTGGCGAGCACGCCGCCGTCGATGCCGCGCGTCGCGACCACGCCGGCCAGAGCGATCACCTGGTCGCGGGCGTCCTTGTCATTGCCGAACACCAGCACGTCGCAATCCACCTTGCCGCCGCCATGCAGCTTGGTCGCCCCCACATTGTGGAACGCAGAAACCACGCGCACGCCTTCGCCCAGCAGGCCTTGCGCGATCTGCGCGGCCGAACCCTCGGCGGGCAGCTGGACGGTGGAAACCTTGGGCGGCACCAGAGGCACGGCGGCATCCACCAATATTTTGCCCTGCACCGCGTCGCGCACGTCCAGCAGCGTGGCTTCGTGGCTTGCGAACGGCACCGCGAGGACGACGATATCGCCGGCGCGCGCCGCGCCCGCATTGTCGTCGCCGCGGGCTGTTCCGCCGAGGGCGGCTGCGGCCTCGGCGGCTTTTTCCGCGCTGCGCGAGCCGATCACCACCTCATAGCCGGCGGCGGCCCAGGACTTGGCGAGGCCGGAACCGAGATCGCCCGTTCCCCCGAGGATGGCAATGATGGGCTTGGCGTCGCCGGGCATGGGCAGTGTTCCTGATTTTCGTGTGGAATCAAATTCTTGGCGGTTTCGCGGACGAATTTTCTGCCGGGGAATTCGATCTCGATAGGGCAAATGGTGCTATAAACAGAATGATAAGACAACTCAATTCTTCAATCGCCTTTCCGGCCCCGCCGACAGGGCCAGCGAACGGCCGAAAATCCAGAGCCGGCGCCATTTTTCCGGCCTATGACCTTGCCGCTGCGGAGCCCGGCAAAGCGGATGCGGCAAAAAAATGCTGCGCCCCGCGGAGCGATTGCGCAAGAGAGCCTTGACAGGAGGAGTTTTCCTATCTGATGGTATATAGAATGATTGACGCCCGAAGCTGATTTCGGAAAGTCTCCGATCCGCTCGCGCGTCATTCATGCGCGTTATGTGGGCCTTTCGCGCATGTTCATCGCAGCAAGACGATGCCAGTACTTCAATAACGAAAATAACCCCCTTCAGAGGATAGGTGATATGGCGAAGCTGAAATCCGGATTTCTGACATCTGCTGCCTGCGCATTGGGATTGTCGGTGGCATTCGCCTTGCCGGCGGCCGCGCAGGACATTTCCATCGGCGTGAACATGCCGTTGACCGGGGCCTTTGCCGCTTCCGGCAATTTCGTCGCCGACGGCGCCAAGCTCGCCGCCGAAGAGATCAATGCCAAGGGTGGCGTGCTCGGCAAGAAGCTCAACCTCATCATCGAGGACAATAAGAGCAACCCAACCGAAGCCGCCGCCGTCGCCGAGAAGCTGATCGTGCGCGACAAGGTGCCGGTGATGCTCGGGGCCTGGGGCTCCAGCCTGACCCTCGCCGTCATGCCCAAGCTGATGCAGTATAACGTGCCGATGGTGGTGGAGACCTCCTCCTCCTCCAAGATCACGGTCCAGGGCAATCCCTACGTGTTCCGCATTTCCGCCCCCTCGTCGCTGGAAGCGCAGAATTTCGCCAAGGTGATCGACGGCTTCAAGATCAAGAAGGCCGACTTCCTGGTGGTGAACAATGACTGGGGCCGCGGCACCGCCAGCGACTTCTCGGCCATGTTCAAGGACAAGGGCATCCAGGTCGGCGCGGTCGAGACCATGGACCAGGGCGCGCAGGATCTCAGCGCCCAGCTCGCCAAGATCAAGGCGTCGGACAGCGATACCCTCATCGTCACCACCGCCGTCGAGCAGCTGACCTTGGTGCTGAAGCAGGCGCAGGCGCTCGGCCTCAACAAGCAGATCATCACCACTGGCGGCTCGCAGAGCCCCGACCAGCTGGCCGAGCAGGCCGGCACCGCCGCTAACGGCACCTATCACCTGCTGTTCTTCACCCCCTGGTCGCCCGAAGCGACGCCCTATCCGGAGCGCGCCAAGGCGTTCGTGGAAGCCTGGAAGAAGAAGGGCTATCCCGCTGCCGGCCTCACCGAGAGCTTCCGTGGCTATGACGGCATCACTGTGATCGCGGCCGCCATCGCCAAGGCCGGCGCGGCCGACCCGGCCAAGATCACCGAAGCCCTGTGGAAGGTGGAAGTGCCCGGCCTCAACGGCAAGATCGTGTTCGCCAAGGCGGGCCCCGAGGGACGCGAGAGCGGCCAGAGCAGCCCGGCCACTTATGTGGTGAAGATCGTCAACGGCAAGGTCGAAGTGGTCCATTGATCCGGAAGGGGTGAGATTGACCCCCCATCCCTTTCGGGGGCGGGGCATCGACGGGCCAGCGCCTGACACCGTCGATGCCCCGTCTTTGCTGTCGCGCCCCGGTTGCCGGTGGCATTTCAAAAGCAGAGGCATCCGCCCATCATGGCGCATGCCGCGGGTTTCAAGAGCGACCGGGGAATATGGGATGACGAAGCAGGGTGTCGGGGCGCGGCTCCCGCGCAAGGAGGACGACCGCTTCCTGCGCGGACGCGGCCAGTTCGTGGCCGATATCCGCCTTCCGGGGTTGAAGGATGTCGCGTTCGTGCGCAGCCCGCTCGCCCACGCCCGCATCCACGGCGTCCATATTCCCGATGCCTGTCGCGGCCGCGCCTTCAATGCCACGGACCTGGCGGGGGTGAAACCGATCCGGGCCGTCACCACCTTGCCGGGCTTCAAGGTTTCCGAGCAATGGCCGCTCGCCACCGACAAGGTGCGCCAGGTGGGCGAACTGCTCGCCGTGTGCGTCGGTGACACCCGCGCGCAGGCCGAGGATATCGCCGCCGCCATCGAGCTGGACCTCGAGGAACTCCCCGCCGTCCACGACATGGTGAAGGCCCGCGATCCCGGCAGCGCGCTGGTGCACGAGCATTGGGGCGACAACGTCTTTCTCGAAAGCTTCATGGAAGTGGACATCGAGAAGGCCTTCGATGCCCCCATCAAGATCACCCGCACCCTCTCCACCGCGCGCCAGAGCATGGCGCCCATGGAGGGGCGCGGGACGGTGGCGCACTGGGACCATCGCAAGGAGCAGCTCGTTCTCCACACCGGCAGCCAGATGCCGCACATCGTGCGCAACGGCCTTGCCGAATGCCTGGGGCTGAACCAGGAGCAGATCCGCATCATCTCGCCCGACGTGGGCGGCGGCTTCGGCTATAAGGGCATCCTGCTGCCGGAAGATATCTGCCTCGGCTGGCTTGCCATGCGCCTCGGCCATCCCGTGCGCTGGATCGAGGACCGGCGCGAGAGCCTGACCGCCGGCGCGAACTGCCGCGAGCATCATTATTCCATCACCGCCTATGCCGATCGCGACGGCACGCTGCGGGGCATCGATTGCGAGGCGATCGTCGATTCCGGCGCCTATTCCTCCTATCCCTTCTCGGCGTGCCTTGAGGCCGCGCAGGTGGTCAGCATCCTGCCCGGCCCGTATGATTTCCCCGCCTATCGCTGCCGCACCTGGTCGGTGGCTACCAACAAATGCCCGATCCTGCCGTATCGCGGCGTGGCGCGCACCGGCGTGTGCTTCGCGCTCGAACTGGTGCTGGACGCCATCGCCCGCGAGATCGGCATGGAGCCGCACGAACTGCGGCTGAAGAACCTCGTGCGGCCAGAGCAGATGCCGTTCGACAACATCACCAAGAAGCATTTCGACAGCGGCGATTATCCCCAGGCGCTGAACCGCGCGATCGCCATGTCCCGCCTCGATGAGGTGCGCGCGCGCCAGGCGCAGGGCGAGGCGGACGGCCGGCTGATCGGCATCGGCCATTCCATCTATTGCGAGCAGGGAGCCCACGGCACCTCGGTCTATTCCGGCTGGGGCATTCCCATGGTGCCTGGCCACGAACAGGCGACCGCGCGCATGACGCCGGACGGCGGGCTGGAACTGCGCGTGGGCGTGCATTCCCATGGCCAGAGCATGGAAACCACCTTCGCCCAGGTGGCCCACGAAGTGCTCGGCATCGATACCGCGCGCATCAAGCTGGTGCACGGCGACACCGAATATACCCCTTATTCCACCGGAAGCTGGGGCTCGCGCTCCATGGTGATGGCCGGTGGCGCGGTGGCCACCGCCTGCAAGGAGGTGGCGCGGCTCGCGGCGCGGATCGGCGCCCATCTGCTCCAGGCGGACCTGGCCGAAGTGGTGATCAAGGACGGCTTCGCGGTGGCGCCCAGCGGCCAGGTGAGCCTTCAGGAGATCGCCCACACCTGGTATCGCCGCCCGCAGGACCTGCCGGCCGGCATCGATCCCCACGGCCTTGAATCCACCATCGGCTACAAGCCGGTGCGCGACACCGGCACCTTCTCCTATGCCGCTCATGTGGTTGTCGTGGCGGTGGATCCCGAACTCGGCGACATCGAGATCCTCGATTATGTGATCGTCGAGGACGGCGGCAAGCTGGTGAATCCCATGGTGGTGGACGGCCAGATCTATGGCGGCCTCGCCCAGGGCATCGGCACCGCGCTCTATGAGGAGATGCAGTTCGACGCCTCGGGCCAGCCGCTGGCCTCCACCTTCGCGGATTATCTCCTGCCCGGCCCCACCGAAGTCCCCGAGCCGCGGCTCGACCATATGGAATTCCTCGCCCCCTATACGGAATTCGGGGTGAAGGGCATCGGCGAGGGCGGCGCCATCGCCCCGCCCGCCGCCATCGGCAATGCGGTGAACGATGCGCTGAAGGGCATCGGCGCCGAGCTGCTGCATTCGCCCATCACGCCGCGCCGCGTCCTGGAAGCCATCGAGGCGGCCAAGGTCGCCAAACTCGCCGGGAGCGTGGCATGAAGCCCGTCCGTTTCGATTATGAGCGCCCGGTCGAGATCGGCGCCGCGCTCGCCCTGATGCAGGACGAGGGGCGGGTGGTGAAGATCATCGCCGGCGGCCAGTCGCTCGGCCCCATGCTGAACATGCGCCTCGTGCAGCCGGAACTGCTGGTGGATATCACCGCCATTCCCGCCTTGAAGCGCATCGAGGACACCGGCAGCGATCTGATCGTCGGGGCCTGCGTGACCCATGCCGATTTCGAGGACCGCCGCGTGCCGGATGTCACCGCTGGCGCTTTGGCGGGGGTGGCGCGCGGCATCGCCTATCGCGCGGTGCGCAACCGCGGCACGGTGGGCGGCAGCCTGACCCATGCGGACCCTTCCGCCGACTGGATTTCCATTCTCTCCGCCGTGGGCGCGCGGGTGATTCTGCGGTCGGCCTCGGGCGTGCGCGAGGTGGCGGTGGAGGATTACATGCTCGGCGCGCTCGCCGCCGATCTCAATCCCGGCGAATTGCTGGAGGCGGTGCGCATTCCCAAATGCAGCGCCTCGGCCCGCTGGGGCTATTTCAAGAGCTGCCGCAAGACCGGCGAGTTCGCCCACGCCATCGGCGCGGTGCTGGTGGATCCCGACCGCGGCGTGTTCCGCGCCGTGATGGGGGCGACCGAAACGCGGCCCATCCTCGTTATCGATCGCGCGGCGCTGTTCGGCGCCTCGGGCTTTTCGACGGGCGCGGCGGAAGAGGTGGCGCAGGCCGCCGGCATGGGCGATCTGCTGGATCGCCGGACACACGCGGTGGCGCTGCGCCGCGCATTCGAGCAGGCGGACGCGGCATGAGCATGGTTTCCCTCACCGTCAATTCCCGCCCGCTGCGCGCGGATGTGGAGCCGCGCACCAATCTCGCCGATTTCCTGCGCGATTCCCATGATCTGACCGGGACCCATCTCGGCTGCGAGCACGGGGTGTGCGGCGCCTGTACCGTCATCGTGGACGGCGAGCCGGTGCGCTCCTGCATCACCTATGCGGTAGCGTGCGAGAATGCGCAGGTCACCACCATCGAGGGGCTCAATGACGACGAGGTGGCGGGCGAATTGCGGGCCGCCTTCACGCGCGAACACGGCCTTCAATGCGGCTATTGCACGCCCGGCATGATCGTTTCCGCGCGCGACGTTGTGCTTCGCATGCCCGACGCCAGCGAGCACGAGATCCGCGTCGCCATGAGCGGAAACCTGTGCCGCTGCACCGGCTATGTGGGCATTGTGCGGGCGATCCGCTCGGTGATCGTGGAGCGCAAGGCGCGCGGCGCGGCGCCCCGTGCCGATCTGCGCACCGCCCTCGGGCCGGTCGGCTCCGGCCATGCGGGCGCCTTTGCCGGTGGCGCGGACAAGACCGCCGATGCGCCGCCCGCCAGGATCGCGTCGCCGGTTTCGCGCGCGGCGACGCCGCGTGAAACTGCCAAGCTTGATGCCGATTTTGTCCCGCAGACCAGCTTTCCGCAAAGCTTCGTGGTCGCCCATCCCGTGGATGTGGTGTGGGATTTCTTCGGCCGTGTGGACGAGGTCGCCGCCTGCCTGCCGGGCGCGTCGCTTGTGGGCACGCCGACGCCGGAGCATGTGGAAGGGCAGATCCGCGTGAAGGTCGGCCCCATGGTCGCGGAATTCCAGGGCGTGGCGGACATCTCGCGCGACGATGCCCGGCACGCCGGGCGCATCTCCGGCAGCGGGCGCGATACGCGCAGCAATTCGGCGACGCGCGGGCTCATCGGCTACACGCTGACGCCGGTCGAGGACGGCCGGGCGACGCGCGTGGACGTGAGCATCGGCTATACACTGACCGGCATGCTGGCCCAGTTCGGCCGTTCCGGCCTCGTGCAGGATATCGCCGGGCGGCTGGTTTCGGCGTTCGTGCAGAATCTGGAAGCGCGGCTCGGCCAGGGCGAGGGCGCACCCGCGGCGCCGGTGGTGACGGAGCTTAACGCGGGGTCGCTGGTGTATTCGGTGATCGTGTCGCGGCTGAAAGAGCTATGGCGCAAAATAGCGGGATAAGACGGGACCGGCGGCTGGTGGAAAAAGCCGCCAAGATCCTTCCGTCCTCACCGTTCCAGCGGCACGGTGAGTCCGATTTTGACCCGGTCCATCACGACAAGCGTGCGAAATCGCTTGATATTGCTGTTCTCGAAGAACAAGCGGCGGGTGAGATCTTCATAATCCGCCATGGTCGGGACGGTGACGATCAGCACGAAGTCTGCGTCTCCGGTAACATAATAGCATTGCTGCACTTCCGGGCAGCGGACGAAATTGGCCTTGGCGGCGTCCACGAGATCGATGCGCTCGCTTTCCACCACGACTTCCACCACCAGGGTCAGCGGCTGGCCGACGCGGGCGGGGTTGAGGATGGTGACGTCGCCGGCGATCACGCCGGTTTCGCGCATCCGCTTGATGCGCCGCTGCACAGCGGCCGCCGAGAGGTTCACACGCTCACCAATGGTGCGCTGGGGTGTGGTGTTGTCCTTTTGAAGAATAGTAAGTATGGCGAGGTCGAAGGCATCCAGATCTGCGCGTTGGTTGGACAGAGAAGAAGCCATGACACACCAAATCAATTGAACGTCGCATATTCTAATAATATATATATTTATTGTCTATGAGGTGTTTGGTATTTTCTACAATAACGAAATAATATATCAGATATACATGATAATATAATAATGTTGCCGAATATAAGTATTAAAAATGGAGGGGCGCTGGTAATTGGCGTAGGTTCTGCCTGCTCCATTGGCTGCGCATTAATTGTGCACGCGTTCTGGCATCTCGTACGCCTTCGGTAATTCTATGCCCAGCGCGAGAAGATGGGCTAATATGCACAAGTCGCAGGCACTTCCCGATTCACCTTTGCGCCTCATGGGGTTAAACTGCAATCTCAGGCGTGAAGTGGAGACGGTTTCTGCTCGAACGCCGCCGAGTCTGATGGTCCTTTATGCAAACAAAGTCCAAACTATCGGCAGCCTATGACCGAAGCCGCGTGCCGCTCTATATCCAGGTCGCATCGGTGCTCCGGCAGCGGATCCAGGCGGGGCAT
>NCEH01000062.1 GCA_002304505.1 Rhizobiales bacterium 32-66-11
CACGCCATTGGCGTCCACCACCTGGCCGGGCTCGGCGCCTTCCACATTGCCGCCGCGCTCGACCGCGAGGTCGATCAGCACGGAACCCGGCTTCATGGAGGCCACCATGGCGGCCGAAATCAGCTTCGGCGCGGGGCGGCCGGGGATCAGCGCCGTCGTGATGACGATGTCCTGCTTCTTGATGTGCTCGGCGACCAGGGCCGCCTGCTTGGCCTGGTATTCGGCCGACATGGGCTTGGCGTAGCCGGCGGCGGTCTCGGCCTGCTTGAACTCGTCGTCTTCCACGGCAACGAATTTCGCGCCGAGGGATTCGACCTGTTCCTTGGAGGCGGGGCGCACGTCGGTCGCGGTCACCACGGCGCCGAGGCGGCGGGCGGTGGCGATGGCCTGGAGGCCGGCGACGCCGGCGCCCATGACGAACACGCGGGCGGCGGGAACCGTGCCGGCGGCGGTCATCATCATCGGCAGCGCGCGGCCGAACTGCTCGGCGGCGTCGATGACGGCGCGATAGCCGGCGAGATTGGCCTGGGAGGACAGCACGTCCATCACCTGGGCGCGGGTGATGCGGGGCATCAGCTCCATGGCGAAGGCGGCGACACCGGCATCGGCCATGGCCTTGAGGGCCGCTTCATTGCCGTAGGGGTCCATGATGGCGAACACCAGGGCGCCGCGCTTATAGGACGAAAGTTCAGCTTCCGTCGGGCGGCGCACCTTGAGTACCACATCGGCACTGGTCACCGCGTCGACGGCGGTCTGGGCAATGGTGGCACCGGCGGCTTCATAATCCGCGTCGAGGATGCCGGATTTCACGCCGGCGCCGCTTTCGACCACGACGTTGGCGCCAAGCGCAGTCAGGCGCTTCACCGTATCGGGGCTCGCAGCGACCCGCGGCTCGCCGAGATCAATCTCGACGGGGACAGCGATTTTCATTGAAACGTCTCCGAAGTCCGAGTGCGTGACTCAGAGCAGGAAAATCCACATGAGGACGAGAATGACGGCGACCGTGATCGTGCCGTATTTCGTGAGCTGCGTAAAAAGCGCAAACGTCCGGGCATGCTCGGCGTAATCGTTGCCCTCGGCTGTCACATATTCAATCGTGCCGTGCTCGGCCATTGGCGTTCCCCCTCAGCTGACGGTGGCCTTGGCCCTTTAGCGGAGAAGGGCTTCTGTGGCAACTCGCGCTGGTGGACAATATACCAGATACGCCAAGGTTCAAGGCCAAAAACTCAGACCCCGCGCACGCATTTGTTCTTGTTTTGTTCGTGGGCTGATGTAGCATGAAACCATGGATTTTCAGCGCGATTCTGCCCTTCCGGTAGCTTCTGCCGGCGCCACGACCGCCGAGTCCGCCGCGCGGCCGGCGCGAGCCCAGGCGAAGCGTTCCGTCGCTTCCGCGACAAAAAAAAGCAACAAAAGCGACCAGATTGTTGGCCGCTTGACCACCGATCGCGGCCTGCGCGCGGCCGCCAAAGCCCAGGCCCTGGCTGAGGCGCATGCCGAAGCGGAAGTCGCGACGGTCCCCGATGCCTCTGCCGCAGCGGCATCGGCCGCGCCGGACCACATGCTGACGGCGGTGGATGTGGACCCGCTGGCGCAGGTGGGCGAAGCCCGCCGCCGGGGGCGCGGCGCGGTCTCCAATGCCGCCGGGCGCTTCGAGCCTGCCGCCCGCATCCTGTTCGATGACGGTTGGGCGAGCCTGGAGGACCTGCCGGCGTTCCGCACCGAGGTGGTGGAGGAGCGGGCGCGCACTGTCATCACCCGCAACGCCTCCCCCGACATCGCCTTCGACCGGTCGATCAACGCCTATCGCGGCTGCGAGCACGGCTGCATCTATTGCTTCGCCCGTCCCACCCACGCCTATCACGGGCTGTCGGCGGGGCTGGATTTCGAGAGCAAGCTGTTCGTCAAGCCGGACGCGCCGGAGCTTCTCGCGCGCGAGCTGATGCATCGCACCTATACGCCGCGCACCATCGCCATGGGCACCAATACCGATCCCTACCAGCCCATCGAGCGGCAATATGAGGTCACGCGCCGGCTGCTGGAGGTGCTGCGGGATTTCGGCCATCCCGTGGGCATCGTCACCAAGTCCGGCCTGGTCGCGCGGGACATCGACATTCTCGCCCCCATGGCCGCGCGCGGCCTGGTGAAGGTGGCGATCTCGATCACCACCCTCGATCCCAAGCTCGCCCGCCTGATGGAGCCGCGCGCGGCGAGCCCGGCGCGGCGGCTGGAGACCATCCGCCGGCTGAGCGAGGCCGGCATTCCCACCGCCGTGCTCGTCGCCCCGCTGATCCCCGCGCTCAACGACATGGAGATCGAGCGCATTCTCGACAGCGCCAAGGCGGCCGGCGCCATCGAGGCCGGCTATGTCACGCTGCGCCTGCCGCTGGAGATCGCCGACATGTTCCGCGAGTGGCTGGCCGCCCATTTCCCGGAGAAGGCGCGCCACATCATGTCGCTGGTGCGCGAGATGCACGGCGGGAAGGATTATGATTCCGGCTTCGGCAAGCGCGGCCGGGGGGAGGGGCCCTATGCCTGGACCATCGGTCGGCGGTTCGAGATCGCCGCGCGCCGGCTCGGCCTCGTGGGGCGCGGGCTGAAGCTGACCACCGAGCATTTCAAGCGCGCCACCCAGGTGGGCGAGCAATTGTCCCTGTTCGCATAAGGCCGCCCATGACTCACCCCGCGTCGCCCGCCGCCCCCTCCGCCGACCGTCCCGGCGCCGCGCCACAGCTTCGCCTGCATCTGGTGACGCTGGGGGTGGCCGATCTTCCCCGCGCCATCGCCTTTTATGAAACCCTCGGCCTTGTGCGGCGGGACCGGACCACGCAGGGCGTCGCCTTCTTCGATGCCGGCGGGGCCGTGCTGTCCCTGTTCCCGCGCCCGGCCCTCGCCGCCGACGCGATGCTTGCGGACACCGGCGCGGGCGGATTTTCCGGCATCGCGCTCGCCTTCAATGTTGCCGGGGAGGGGGAGGTGGATGCCACCCTCGCGGCGGCGCAGGCGGCCGGCGGGACGGTGGTGAAGGCGGGGCAGCGCGTGTTCTGGGGCGGCTATAGCGGCTATTTCACCGATCCCGACGGGCATCTGTGGGAAGTGGCGCACAATCCCTTCTTTCCCTTCGACGCTGCCGGCCATCTGGTGCTGCCGGACTGAGCGCGACAGAAATTCCCCTGCGCGCAGACGATGCGCGCCCGGGGAGGGGCCGGCCGCCTCCGCCGGACAGGTCTCGTCCGCCTGGACCTCACCCCTCCCCGCCTTTTTCCTCCGCTCGCCCATCTGATCCCTGCCGGTGCGTGCACGGCGCCGCAGGTCCGCGCTCCAGGCTTTTGCTTTCACGTGTTTTCTTAGCGCAAAACCGGAATCCCTTTTTGCTGAAAACGCTTTAGATTGGCCGCTCGCTCATCAGACAAGGCGCACCATGGCTTCGCCCTTCCCCATCGTGCCGTTCGTCCCGGCCCATCTGCCCGCGCTCGCGGACCTCTGGGTCGCAACCTGGGCGCGGACCATGCCGGACATTGATTTCGAGGCCCGCCGCCCCTGGTTCCTGGAGCATGCGATCGATCCGGCCAGCGGCTATCTCGACCAATTGGCGGTCGCGCCCGCCTTCTGGGGCCAGGGGGCGGCGGAAGCGCTCATGGACGCCGCCCGGCAGCGCGCGCCCGCCGGCATCGCGCTCGATGTGAACCAGGACAATCCGCGCGCCGTCGCCTTCTATCAGAAGCTCGGGTTCGCGATCGCTTCGGCGGGGCAAAATCCCATGTCCGGCCGGGCGATCTGGCGCATGCAATGGCAGCCCCCCGCCTGAGCCGCCGCGCGTTCGGGCGAACGTGGCCGTGCACAACGGAAAGTGATCGCGCCCCGGCGCTGCGATCGGCCCGCCTTCGGCCTTATGCTTGAAGCGACGCAGCGCGCGCAGATGGGATCCCGCATGGAAACGGACGTCACCGACAATCCCGCCCAGCACCGCTTCGAGCTGAAGATCGGCACGGAATTGGCGCTGGCCACCTACCGGCGCGAGGGCGACCGGGTGATCCTCACCCACACCGAAGTGCCGCCGGCGCTGAACGGCCAGGGCATCGGCTCGCGCCTCGCCGCCGGCGTGTTCGCGCACATCCGGGCGCAGGGGAACAAGGCGGTCCTCCGCTGTTCCTTCCTGGTGGCCTGGGCGGCCCGCCATCCCGAGGTGGCCGACCTCGTGGAAGATTGAACGCGCGCCGGCTCAGGCGGCTGCGTTGAACTGGAGCGCGGCGAGGCGGGCATAGAGGCCGCCCTTGCCCACCAGCTCGGAATGGGTGCCTTCGTCCACGATCCGCCCGTCCTCCATCACCAGGATGCGGTCGGCGGAGAGCACGGTGGCCAGGCGATGGGCGATGACGAGCGTGGTGCGCCCCTCCATGGAGCGCTCCAGCGCGGTCTGAACCAGGGTCTCGCTCTCGGCATCCAGCGCGCTGGTGGCTCGCGCGGCCTGCTGCCTCCACTTCCGCATCGCTCGCCTGCGGCCGGGCGAGGCGGATGTTTTCGCGCACCGTGTCGGCGAAGATCGCCACATCCTGCGGCACCAAAGCGAGATTGAGCCGCACCGCCACGGGATCGCAGCGCGTCACGTCGATCTCGTCCAGCAGGATCGCGCCGGTCTGCGGGTCGTAGAAGCGCTCCAGCAGCTGAAACGCCGTGCTCTTGCCGGCGCCGGAGGGGCCCACCAGCGCCACACGCTCGCCGGGGCGGATGGTGAAGGAGACGTCGCGCAGAGCGGGCGCATGGGGGCGGGTGGGATAGGTGAAGCCCACATGGTCGAACCGGATCGCGCCGGACACCCGGCCGAGCGCCACGGGGGCGGCCGGAGCCTTTACCTGCGGCTCTTCCTTGAGCAATTCGCCGATGCGCTCAGCGGCGCCCGATGCGGCCGAAACCTCGCCCCACACCTGCGACAATTCCCCGAGCCCGCTCGCCGCCAGCACCGCGAACAGCAGGAACTGGCTGAGCTGGCCCGACGACATGGAGCCGTTGAGCACCGATTGGGCGCCCACCCAGAGCACGCCGACGACGCCGGAAAACACCAGGAAGATGATCACGCCGGTGAGCCAGGACCGCGCCGCCGTGGCGCCGCGCGCGGCCTCGAAGGATTTCTCCACGGCCCGGTCGAACTGGGCACGGGCCGAGCCCTCGGCGGTGGAGGCCTGGACCGCGCGCATGGCGCCGATCACTTCGGAAGCATAAGCGGAGGCTTCCGCCAGCGTATCCTGCGCCGCCCGCGAACGGGCGCGCACCTTGCGGCCGGAGGCGACGAGGGGCAGCACGATCAGCGGAATGACGATCAGCACCAGGCCCGACAGGCGCGGGCTCGTGACCACCATCATGATGACGGCGCCGATGCACATGACGAGATTGCGCAGCGCCACGGAGGCGGAGGAGCCGACCGCCGACTTGATCTGCGTGGTGTCGCCCACCAGCCGCGAGGTCAGCTCGCCGGCGCGCGCGGTGTCGAAGAAGGCGCCGTCCAGCGTGGTGAGACGGGCGAACACGGCGGCCCGCAGATCCGCCACCACCCGCTCGCCCAGCGTGGTCACAAGGTAATAACGCGAGGCGGAGGCGAGGGCGAGCACGGCGACGACGACGATCAGCACCGCGAAATAGCGGTCGATCAGGCCGGCATGATCGACGGCGAAGCCGTAATCGATCATCCGCCGCACCGCGATCGGCATGGCGAGGGTGGCGAGCGCCGCCACCGTCAATGCGATCAGCGCGCCGCATACCCGCGCGCGATAGCACAGAATATAGGGTCCGAGCGCCAGCAGCGGACCAATGCTGCGGCGGCTTCTGGCCGATTTGGGGGAATCGACGGCGGGTTCCAGTGCTGTGTCGGCTTGTGTCAACGGATGCTCTCGGTTATAGACCCGCCTCATTCCCTCAGGAAACGAATTCATACCGCTGCGGGCTTGAATGCTCGGCGCGGCGAGAAGGACGCAACCCATGAAGAGCGACGTTCACCCCGACTACCATTTCATCAAGGTGGTGATGACTGACGGCACCGAGTACACGACGCGATCGACCTTCGGCAAGGAGGGCGACAGCCTTCAGCTCGATATCGATCCGCGCACGCACCCGGCCTGGACCGGCGGCACCCAGCAGCTGCTCGACCGCGGCGGCCGTGTTTCCCGCTTCAAGAACAAGTTCGGCGGCCTGCTCAAGGGCTGATTGCGCAGGTGCGGCGCCGCGCCCTGCGGGGCTCGGTCGCACCGTCCGGCTGTTCACAGATCCGCGCGCGGGATGTTTCACCGCGCCCTCGCGCCGGCTCATCCGAGCCGGCTTTGCCGTGTCTGGAGCTTGGGCGCTCGGCGCCCCGAGCGTCGCGCCCGGTTCAGAACTTGAACACCGAATGGGCGGCATCGCGCGAGGCGATCTTCGCCGCCTTGGCCCGCTCCAGCCGGGCGATCTCTTCCCGCAGCAGCAAGATGCGGGCCTCGATCTCATCCACCGAGAGCCGGTCGAGATCCGCCGGGGCAAGCACCGGGGCGGGTTTCGGGGCGATGGGGCGGTCGTCATCCATGGCGCGCTCTCCTGGCCGGTGCAGCGCCGGCTGCTGAAACGCCGGCGGCGGAACCGAAAGCATTCCGAAGACGGGCAGGCCCGCTCCGGATCGTCGGGGCGGATAAAAGCCGCTCGCGCCCGGCGCGTCCATCTTTCCGTTTTTTCCCCGCCCGGCATGGGCTAGTAGGGCGAACCCCCGGCGTGCGCGCCGGGCGCTTTTTCCCGTCCCGCACCGTCACGGTCGGGCGCCCGCCGCCCTCTCCCGGAACCGCGCCATGACACAATCTTCACAGCTTCCCGCCACCATGACCGCCATCAACATCACCGGCCCCGGCGGCCCCGAGGTGCTCGTTCCCGGCGAACGGCCGATGCCGGTGCCCGGCGCGCGGGAGATCCTGGTCAAGGTCGAAGCCGCCGGCGTGAACCGCCCCGACGTGGTGCAGCGGCGCGGGCTCTATCCCGCCCCTCCCGGCGCCTCCGACATTCCCGGCCTGGAGATCGCCGGCATCGTCGTGGCGCTGGGCCCGGAGGTGACGCGCTTCAAGCTGGGCGATGCGGTATGCGCGCTCGTCACCGGCGGCGGCTATGCGCACTATTGCCTGAGCCACGAGGCGACCGCTTTGCCGGTGCCCGAGGGCCTGTCGATGGTGGAAGCTGCGGCGATCCCGGAAACCTTCTTCACCGTGTGGAGCAATGTGTTCGACCGCGCCGGCCTCAAGCGCGGCGAGACGCTGCTGGTGCACGGCGGAACCGGCGGCATCGGCACCACGGCGATCCAGCTCGGCAAGGCGTTCGGCGCCACCGTCATCACCACCGCCGGCTCGCCGGAGAAATGCCTGGCCTGCCTCAAGCTCGGCGCCGACCTCGCGATCGACTACAAGACCCAGGATTTCGTCGCCGAGGTGAAGAGTGCCACCGGCGGCAAGGGCGCGAACGTCATCCTCGACGTGGTGGGCGGGTCCTACATCCAGCGCAATTACGAGGCGGCGGCGGTGGAGGGGCGGATCGTGCAGATCGCCTTCCAGGACGGCTCGAAGGTGAACATCGACTTCATGCGCCTGATGCTGAAGCGCCTGACGCATACCGGCTCCACCTTGCGCGCACGTCCGGTGGCGGACAAGGAAGCCATCGCCAACGCCTTGACCCAGCATGTGATTCCCTTGATCGCGGCGGGCACGGTGCGGCCGCTGATCGATTGCGCCTTCCCCTTGGAGAAGGCAAACGAGGCGCATGCGCGGATGGACACCAGCGCGCATATCGGCAAAATCATGCTCATCGTCGCGTGAGCGGACACCGCTCGTGCATGATGCGCTGCAGCGGGCATAGCGTCGGCTATGCCTTGCTCACGCCGCATCGGAACGATACTCATGCCCGTTCGGCCCGGCTGAAAGCCGGGTGCGGAGGTTTGCCGTTGCGTTCTACCCTTTTCTTTTGCATCGCACTGCTGGCGGTTCTCGGGCTCGGTGCGCCGGCGGCGCATGCCGTCGAGACCATCGCCGTCCGTCTCGATGCCAAGGTGACGGATCTTCTGCCCGCGGTCGAACGCCAGCACACCGATAATGACCGCATCCAATTGTCCACCGCTCCGGGCGCCGACGGGGTGGTCCGGCGCATCGAGGTGCGCACCTCGGACGGGCGGCCGCAGGGCAATTGGGTCACTTTCGCGCTCGCCAACAATACCGACGAGCAGGTGGACCGGCTGATCGTCGCACCGTTCTACCGCATGGTGGGCTCCGGCCTGTTCTGGCCCGATCTCGGCAACCGGCGCATCCTGTCGCTCACGCCCAGCCAGGGCTTCAAGCCCGAGCGCCAGGATGCCCCCGATGCCGACGTCTTCACCGTCACGCTCGATCCCGGCTCCACCGTCACCTTCGTCGCCGAATTGACCGGCCCGAACCTGCCCCAGCTCTATCTGTGGGAGCCCAACGCCTATAAGGACAAGGTCAACAGCTTCACCCTGTACCATGGCATCGTGATCGGCATCGCGGGCCTGCTGGCGCTGTTTCTCACCATTTTGTTCGTGGTGAAGGGCTCGGTGATGTTCCCCGCCGCCGCCGCGCTGGCGTGGGCGGTGCTGGGCTATATCGGGCTGGATTTCTCCTTCTGGTCCAAGGTGTTCGGCCTCTCCCCCATCGCCGAGCAATTCTGGCGCGCGGCCGGCGAGGCGATCTTGACCGCCACTTTGCTGGTGTTCCTGTTCGCCTATCTCAACCTCAATCGCTGGCACGTGCGCTACATGCATGTGGCCGCCGGCTGGCTGGTGTTTCTCGCCGCTTTGGTCGCGGTGGCGCTGGCCGATGCGCCCATGGCCGCCGGCATCGCCCGCCTCTCGCTTCTGGCCGTGGCCGTGGCCGGGCTCGGCGTGGTGATCTGGCTGTCCCAGCACGGCTATGACCGCGCGGTGCTGATCATCCCCACCTGGCTGCTGCTGGTGGTGTGGGTGGTGATGGCGGGGCTCACGGTGGCCGGCCTCGTGACCAATGATCTGGTCGCCCCGGCGCTCTCCGGCGGCCTGGTGCTGATCGTCATGCTGATCGGCTTCACGGTGATGCAGCACGCCTTTGCCGGGCTCGGCGCGGTGCAGGGCTCGACCTCCGATCTGGAGCGCCGCGCGCTGGCGCTGGCGGGCTCCGGCTATATCGTGTGGGACTGGGATGTGGACAGCGACCGCATCTACACCTCGCCCGAGGCGGAAGAGGCGCTGGGCCTGAAGCGCCGCTCGCTGGAAACCGAGGCCGCCGGCTGGCTGGAGGTGCTGCATCCCGCCGACCGCGACCGCTTCCGCGCCACCCTCGACGGCATCATCGAGCAGCGGCGCGGCCGCATCGACCAGGATTTCCGCCTGCGCGCCATCGACGGCCATTACATGACCTTCAACCTCCGCGCCCGCCCGGTGGTGGGCGCGGACGGCGAGGTGGTGCGCTGCATCGGCACGCTCATCGATGTCACCGGCGAGCGCATCGCCGCCGAACGCCTGCTGCACGATGCGGTGCGCGACAATCTCACCGGCCTGCCCAATCGCGAATTGTTCCTCGACCGGCTCGACCAGGCGCTCACCTTCGCCAAGATGGACGAGAGCCTGAAGCCGACCGTGATGGTCATCGACCTCGACCGCTTCAAGCAGGTGAACGTCTCGGTGGGCATGGGGGTGGGCGATTCGATCCTGCTCACCGTTGCCCGCCGCCTGATGCGCCTGCTGAAGCCGCAGGATACTTTGGCGCGCATTTCCGGCGACCAGTTCGGCATGATCCTCATGTCCGAGCGCGATCCCGAGCGCATCACCACCTTCGCCGACACCATGCGCCGCTCGCTGCGCGCGCCCATCACCTTCGCCGAGAAGGAAGTGTTCATCACCGCCTCCATCGGCCTTGTGCTGCCGGGCCAGGAGCAGAGCAAGCGCAGCGAGGTGCTGAAGGACGCGGAACTCGCCATGTATTACGCCAAGCGCATCGGCGGCGACCGCATCGAGGTGTTCCGCCCCGCCATGCGCCAGCAGAAGATCGACCACGTCTCGCTGGAAAACGAACTGCGCCACGCGCTGGAGCGCAATCAGATCTTCATGCGCTACCAGCCCATCGTGCGCATGCACGACCGCGCCATCGGCGGGTTCGAGGCCTTCATGCGCTGGCGCCACCCGACGCTCGGGGAAATGGCCGCCTCCGATTTCCTGCCGGTGGCGGAGGAAAGCGGGCTGATCCTCGATCTCGGCCTGTTCGCGCTGGAACATGCGGCGCGCCAGCTCGGCCAATGGCAGCGCCTGGTGCGGGTGGATCCGCCTTTGTTCATGCATGTGAACGTCTCGTCCCGCCAATTGCTGCGGCACGATCTGATCCAGGATCTGAAGGCGGTGCTCGCGCGCAATGCGGTGGCGCCGGGCTCGCTCAAGCTGGAAGTTACCGAGAGCCTGGTGATGGAAAACCCGGAATATGCCGCGGTGATGCTGGCCCGCATCCGCGAACTGGGCGCCGGCCTGTGCCTGGACGATTTCGGCACCGGCCAGTCGGCGCTCGCCTATCTCCAGCGTTTTCCGTTCGACACCATCAAGATCGACCAGCGCTTCGTGCGCGACAGCGCCAAGGGCGCGGCCCGCGCGGCGCGGCCGATCATCGTCGGCTCCATCGTGTCGCTGGCCCATCAATTGGGCATGGAAGTGGTGGCCGAGAGCCTGGAGCGCGAAGCGGAGGCCACCGAGATGGGCCGCTTCGGCTGCGAATATGCGCAGGGCGTCCTGTTCGGCGAGCCGCTGACCACGGAGGAGTGCCGCGCCCTGTTCGAGCCCTCCACCCCCAAGGACCGCCGCCGCGCGGCCGCGGGCTGAGGCTGGCCGTCACCCGCGCCCGTCCCGGGGAACCCACCCCTCAGGCGTGCCCCGCCTCGCTGGAGAGCATGCCGGGGTCGATGCCGAGCTTGCGCAGGGCGAGGTCGTATTTGGTCTCGACGCTCTCGCCGAAGATCAGGTCCGGGT
The DNA here is from genome assembly GCA_002304505.1 of Rhizobiales bacterium 32-66-11. Taxonomy (GTDB): domain Bacteria; phylum Pseudomonadota; class Alphaproteobacteria; order Rhizobiales; family Xanthobacteraceae; genus NCEH01. The sequence continues at coordinate 10,997 of NCEH01000062.1, forward strand.
CGGCCGGGCAATGCAGCCAGCCATTGGCCTGGATCTCCGTCTCCAGCTGGCCCGGCGCCCATCCGGCATAGCCGAGCGCCAGCACCGCGCTGTGCGGGCCGGTGCCGCCGGCGATCGCTTTCAGGATATCCAGCGTCGCCGTGAGGCAGATGCCGCCGTCGATCGGCAAGGTGGAATTCTCGATGAAATAATCCGAGGAATGCAGCACGAAGCCGCGCCCGGTCTCCACCGGGCCGCCGCGCAGCACCTTCACCGCCCCCGCGCGCTGCGGCAGCAGGATGCGGGCGTCCTCCGGCACCACATCCAATTGCACCAGCAGGTCGGCGAAATTGATATGGGACGCCGCCTGATTGACGATGATGCCCATCGCCCCTTCACTGGAATGGGCGCAGACATAGATGAGGGCGCGGGAGAAACGCTCGTCCTGCATGGACGGCATGGCAATAAGCATCTGCCCGTCGAGAAAATCCGGCGGGGTGCCGAGGGAAAAGGCCTTGCGATCGACCATCATTCCCACAGCCTAACCCGACCGCCCGGATTTGAAAACGGTGAACCGGCCGGGGATGCAGCCACATTGACGGGATCGGCGGTCACGTCCTTGTGCCGTCACATGAAAGTGCGCGTTGCCTATTTGCGCTCGCGGGCCTGAGGCTGTAGGCGCACACCATGAGCTTTCCCCGTCCCCGATCGCCGGTGCTGGCCCCGGCCCTTCTGCTTGCCCTGCTTGCCCCGGCGGCGCCGCTGGCGGCGGCCGAAACCGTGTGGAGTCGCGCTCAGAATGCCGATGTGCGCCTGGTTTCCGGCGCGGTGGCGGACGGCGTGCTGGAAGCCGGGATCGAGATCCGCCTCGCCCCCGGCTGGAAGACCTATTGGCGCTATCCCGGCGACAGCGGCGTGCCGCCCCGCTTCGACTGGAGCGGCTCGCGCAATGTCGCGGGGGTGGATGTGGCGTTTCCCGCACCCAAGCGCTTCTCGGATGGGGCGAGCGGCTTTTCCATCGGCTACAAGGGCGGCAGCGTGATGCTGCCGCTGAAGGTGCGGCTCGCCGAGCCGGGACGCGCGGCGCGGCTCGACCTGTCGCTGGATTTCGCGGTGTGCGAAGCCCTGTGCGTGCCGGTCCATGCTGAGGCCAGCCTCGATATTCCCGCCGGCGCGGAGGCCGCGAACCCCGCGCTCGCGGCGGCGCGGGCGCAGGTGCCGGTGGTTGTCGCCCTTGGTGCCGGTCCCGCCCCGGCGCTGGTCTCAGCGCGGGTGATCGAACAGGAAGCCTTGCCCGCGGACGCAACGCCGGGCGATGTCCGCGCGCCGGCACCGCTGCTGGTGGTGACCGCGACGGTCTCCTCGGACAAGGCGGACCTGTTCGTGGAAGGCCCGGACGACAGCTGGGCGCTGCCCGTGCCGAGCCGCGCCTTCGGCCCGAACGGGGAAGCCCGCTTTACCCTGGAGCTCGACGGCCTGCCCTCCGGGGAATCCTGGGAGGGCAAGCAGGTGCGCCTGACGCTGGTGGATTCCGGCAAATCGGTCGAGGCGACGGTTCCACTCAAGAGGAAATGACGGGTGGAAGGGCCATCGCGCCTTTCCTCGCGCGCAAATCTGCCTATTCTGCGCCGCATTCGGCCCAAGAGCGCCGATCAGTCTGCGGAGAAACCACCCATGGCAATCCAAGTCGGCGATACCCTGCCCGCGGCGACCTTCCGCGTTTCCACGGAAGACGGCCCGGTTCCCAAGACCACCGATGATGTCTTCAAGGGCAAGCGCGTCGTTCTGTTCGCCGTTCCCGGCGCTTTCACGCCCACCTGCCACAAGAATCACCTTCCGGGCTATGTGTCGCGCGCCGATGAAATCAAGGCGAAGGGCATCGACACCATCGCCGTGGTCTCGGTCAACGATCCGTTCGTGATGGGCGCGTGGGAAAAAGCCTCCGGCGCCGACGGAAAGATCCTGTTCCTGTCCGACGGCAATGGCGAGTTCTCGCAGGCGCTGGACCTGACCTTCGACGGCTCCATGGCCGGCCTCGGGGTGCGCTCCAAGCGCTATTCCATGCTGGTGGAAGACGGCGTCGTGAAGTCCCTGAATGTCGAGGACGTGCCCTCCAAGGCGGACGTCTCCTCGGCGCAGGCGATGCTGGGCCAGATCTGAGTGTTTTTGCCTCAGCCCTGCTGAAGCCCGTCCCGCTGAAGCCAGCCCTCCGGCGCGTCCGGGGGGCTTTTTTGCGCTTGCGCCGTCAGGCGATGATGTCGGGAAAAAGCTCGTCTTCCAGGTGGGAGATTCGGTCCTTCAGCTGGAGCTTGCGCTTCTTCAGCCGTTGAATTTGCAGGATATCCGAGCCGGTCACCGCAGTGAGCGCATCGATGGCGGCATCCAGGTCCCGATGCTCCTGCCGCAGCCGCTCCAGCAGCAATCTCAGCTCCCGTTCCTCGTCACTGGTCATGCCATATCCGTCGCGGTCCGAGCTGCCTTCTCTCGAATACCGCACCGCCTCCCCACGCCGCAAGCCGCACGGCGCCGCAGGCTGGAATGGGTGCAAAAATAGCCCTTGGACTCTTTGCCGCCTCCATGACAGACTGTCCTTCGTTGTAGACAGGGAGACGAAACGCATGTCCGTCCAGTCGCACCTCGAAGAGCTGAAGCGTCGTCACGCAGCCCTTCAGATGGCCATACAACACGAACTCAACCACGCTTCCACGGACCCGCTGAAGGTGGTTGAACTCAAGCGTCGCAAGCTCCTGCTGAAGGATCAGATCGCCCGGCTACGCGGCGAAGCGACCGTCCACTAAGCCAAATCAAACGCACGTCACGGTTTCGGCGCACGAGTTGCCGGCCGGACGCGCACTTGGCCGTGTTCCGGACGGGTCTGTTGCGGCGTGTCTTCTTGGCTTTGCCGGCTCGGATGGGTTCCATCCGCCGGCAAAACCCACTAAGCCGACGCCATGGCCCCACCGCTGATTTCGCTTCAAGACGTCCATCTGCGCTTCGGCGCCACCCCCTTGCTCGACGGCGCGGAAATCTCCGTGTCGCCGGGCGAAAGGCTCTGCCTTGTCGGGCGCAACGGGTCGGGAAAATCGACCCTGCTGAAGGTGGCCGCCGGCCTGATCGAGGCCGACGCCGCCGTTCGCTTCTTCCAGCCCGGCGCGACCGTGCGCTACCTGCCGCAGGAGCCGGATTTTTCCGGCTTCGCGACCACGCTCGCTTATGTGGAAGCCGGCCTCGGGCCGGGCGACGAGGATTATCGCGCCCAATATCTGCTGGACCAGCTCGGCCTCACCGGCCATGAGGACCCGGCCCATCTTTCCGGAGGCGAGGCGCGCCGGGCGGCGCTGGCGCGGGTGATCGCGCCCGAGCCGGACGTGCTGCTGCTGGACGAGCCCACCAACCATCTTGATCTGCCCGCCATCGAATGGCTGGAAAGCGAGCTGAAATCCCTGCGGTCCGCGCTCGTGGTCATCAGCCATGACCGGCGGTTCCTGCAAAATCTCTCGCGCGCCACCATCTGGCTCGACCGCGGCACCACCCGCCGGCTGGACCAGGGCTTTTCCAGCTTCGAGGCCTGGCGCGACCAGGTGCTGGAGCAGGAGGAGACGGACCGCCACAAGCTCGACCGCAAGATCGTCGCCGAGCAGGATTGGCTGCGCTATGGCGTGACCGCGCGCCGCAAGCGCAACGTGCGCCGCCTCGGCCTGCTGCAATCCATGCGCACCGACCGGCGCGACGAGCGGCGCGCCCAGGGCAATGTGAAGATCACGGTGACCGAGGCGGAAACCTCCGGCAAGCTGGTGATCGAGGCCAAGGGCATTTCCAAATCCTATGACGGCACACCCATCGTCACGGATTTCTCCACCCGCATCGTGCGCGGCGACCGGATCGGCATCGTCGGCCCGAACGGTGCCGGCAAGACCACGCTGCTGAAGATGCTCACCGGCGAGCTCGCGCCGGACAGCGGCACGGTGCGCCTCGGTGCGAACCTGGAAATCGCCTCGCTCGACCAGAAGCGCGCGGCGCTCGACCCCAACACCACCTTGCGCGACGCCTTGACCGGCGGCGGCAGCGATCAGGTGCTGGTGGGCGGCGTGCCCAAGCATGTGATGGGCTATCTCAAGGACTTCCTGTTCACGCCCGACCAGGCGAACTCGCCCTTGTCGGTGCTGTCGGGCGGCGAGCGGGGGCGGCTCATGCTGGCGCGCGCGCTGGCCCTGCCGTCCAACATGCTGATCCTCGACGAGCCCACCAACGATCTCGATCTCGAAACCCTCGACCTGCTGCAGGAAATGGTGGCGGATTATCCCGGCACCGTGATCCTGGTGAGCCATGATCGTGACTTTCTGGACCGCACCGTCACCAGCGTGATCGCGGCAGAAGGGGCGGGCAGTTTCACCGAATATGCCGGCGGCTATGCCGACATGGTGAACCAGCGCGGCCACGGCGTTCAGGCAAAGGAAAAGCGCGGCGAGAGCGCGCCTGCGAAGGCGTCGGGAAAAGCCGCGCCGAAGGCCGGCGGCGCCGCCGACGAGGGCAAGAAGCGCCGCCTGACCTTCCATGAGAAGCATGCGCTCCAGACCTTGCCCAAGACCTTGGACAAGCTGCGCAACGAGGCGGATAAGCTGGGCGGCGTCCTGTCCGACCCGGTGCTGTACGAGCGCGATCCCGGCTCGTTCGAGCGCACCTCGGCCGCGCTCGCCAAGGTGCAGAAGGAATTGGACGCGGCGGAAGAAGAATGGCTGCGGCTGGAAATCCTGCGCGAGGAGCTCGGAGGCTGAACCTCCGCCCCGCGCAGGGGACCCTCAGGCCGCTTTGAGGGTTTTTTCCACATAGCGGCTTTCCTGGGTGCGCCCGCCATAGCCATAGGCATCCGCCTTCACTTCGCGCACCAGGATATAGCTTTCCGGGTGCAGGGGGCCGAGCAGATCGCCCATGGCGGCGAAGACGGCGGCGATATAGGCCGCCTTCTCGTCCTTGGTATTGGTGCCGTCCACCACCGCGATATCGAGCCAGAAGCTCGCGAGGCCGGCGTCGGCCAAGCTTCGCCCGCCGACGAACCACAGTCCGGCGTCGAGGAAATCCACGGCCACCGAGGTGAGGGCGGGATCCTTGCGCAGGATTTTCGCGGTGAGGGCCGAGAGGGTGGACGCGGCCTTTGCGGCCTTTGCGGCATCGATCTGGCCCGAGAGCTTCACTTGAAGAATGGGCATGGGGTCAGGTCTCCGTGAGGGATGAGAGACCCTAGCGCCGCATATCATTTGAGAAAAATTGATTTATCACGCACGATGATTTCGATATCCTCATAATATGACGCGCACGCTCGATCTCGACCTGCTCCGCAGCTTTGTGGCCGTCGCGACCCTCGGCTCGGTCTCGGCCGCAAGCGCGCGGGTCGGGCGCTCGCAATCGGCCGTGAGCCTGCAGATGGACCGGCTGTCCGATATGCTGGGCTTCGCCGTATTGGAACGGCGCGGCCGGGGCGTCGCACTCACGCCGCGCGGTGCTGGGTTCCTCGACGATGCGCGCGCGCTGCTGGATCTCAACGATCGCGTGCTCGGCCATCACGCGGCCGGCGCGGCGTCCGAGCCGGTGCGCCTCGGCTTCGTTCAGGATGTGGGGGAGGGGGCGTTGCAGCGCATATTGGCGCGCGTCTCCGCTTTGCTGCCGGGCGCGCCGTTGACCGTGCAGGTGGCCTCCACCGGGCGCCTCATGGCGGGGCTGAAGGCGGGCAGCCTCGATCTTGCCGCGGGTTTTCGCGGCGAAAGCGATCTTCCCGTGCTGGACCTGTCGCGCGAGCCGATGGAATGGCTCGGCGCGCGCGACCTGCGCCTTCCCGCCGACGCGCCGGTGCCGCTGCTGGTGTTCGAAGCGCCGTGCGTGTTCCGGGATGCGGCGATTGCCGCCCTCAACGCGGCTGGGCGGGGGTTCCGCATCGCCTTCACAAGCCCCAGCTTGCCGGGGCTGCTCGCGGCGGTCGGCGCGGGGGTCGGGGTAACGGTGCGCACGGCCCGCGCGCGGCGGGCCGACATGGTGAGCGTGACCGGTCTCGGCACGGTGCCGCTGCCGTGCGTGGATTTCGCGCTCTATGGCCGGGCCGAGAGCCTGTCTCCCGCGCTGGAACTGGCGCGGGAGGTGATGCGCGAGGAATTGCAGCGCGAGCGGCCGCTGTTCGCCGCCGCCTGAGCCGCGATGGCCGGTTCAGGCCGTCAGTGCTGGTGCTCCATTCCGCTCATGCCGCCCATGGTGCCGGCGGCGGGGGCGCTGGCGCCGATGCCGCGCACGTCGAACACCACGTCCACCGTGCCGGCCTTCTCGAAGGTCAGCGTGCCCTTCACGCTGTCGCCTTCCTTCAGCGGCTGCTTGAGATCCATGAACATCATGTGGAACCCGCCGGGCGCGAGCATCACGCTGGCTCCAGGGGCGATGTCCAGGCCGCCGGACACCGGCCGCATGGTCATGATGCCGTTGTTCATGCTCATTTCATGGACTTCAAAGCGTCCGGCGCGCTCGAAGGAGCCGCCCACCAGCTTGTCGGGCAGGGTGCCGGTGTTGGTGATTTTCACATAGCCGCCGGCCACCTTGGCACCGCCGGGGGTGGCGCGGGCCCAGGGCTGCTCGATGGTCAGGGTCCCGGCCTTGAAGGTGGTGGTGCCGGCGGCCGGCATGGCGGCGGCGGCGAGCTTCAGCGCCGGGGCGGGATATTCGGGGCGCGGACCGCCTTCCTGGGGAATCTGCGCCCAATCCGCCGAGGCGCCCTCGCAGCTCTGCAAGACCGGGAAATAGAGCTTCGTCGCCTGCGCCTGGGGGGCGAGATAGGCGATGAAGACGAACTCGTCATAATAGGCATTGGGCAGAGTGCCGCCGGACCAGGTGATGGTTTTCACCCCCTCCTTCACCGCCTTGCCGTGCATCACATCATAGGTCTTCTCGTAAGGGCCCTTCTCCAGGGCGAGGGTCCAGCCGGCCTTGGGCTGCGGCTTCACCGACACCACGCCCTCGGGAATGGTGACCTTGATGGCGGTGGTGGCGGCCTCTCCGCAGCCGTGCGGCACCTTCAGCACGCCCTTGTAGGAAGTGCCGGAGGTGGCCTGGCCCTCGGCCAGGGTCACATGCGCGAAGGTGGGGCTGGCGAAGGTCACGAGAAGCGCGGCGGCAAAGCCGAGGGGCGCGGTGCGCGCGAACGACATGGACATGAAACGTCTCCGAACGGGTTTGAGATTGCGCGGGCAGGCTCAAACGGCGGGCGGAGGGCCTCTCGCGTGGAACGGGTGGGACGCAGGATGCGCGGCGCCGGCGGCCGGGCGCTCCGCAAACACGATGGCGGTGATGGGCGGGGCTGGCTCCAGGCGCGCGGCCTCCCCGCCCGGCGCCAGCGGCGGCAGGGGCGTGGCGAGGCAGCCGAGCACGCAGCACAGATCCTTGTGCGGCGCCCCGGGTGGCGGGGAATCGGTATCGGCCGCGGCGCCGCCGGCGCAGGTGGCGGCCCAAGGATCGCCCCGAGGATCGGTTAGGTTGGCGGTGGCATGCTGCGCCATCGCGGCCGCCGACAGCACCATCTGGAGCAGCAGCGCATAGGCGAGGATGAGGCGGAGATGCCACCCCGTCCTTGTCGATCTTGCGCTGCCGGACCCGGTCATGCGCCTGCCATAGGCCGCGCCGCGCGGCCCCGCAAGCGCGACGGTGCGGCAGGCTGGCCGGGCAGCAGGCTGGCCGCGCGGGAAAAAGGATGGCATTTTTCGGCCTCGGGATGGAGGGACGTGCGCATGGTGTTCTGGGTTCCCCTGATGTCCTGGGGCCTTGCCCTCGTGCTCGCCGCCCTCGCGGTGGCGCGGGCCCCGCGCCCCTTGCCGCCCGGCTTCGTCGCGGACCGGCTGTTACGCTATCTTTTCCTGGTGCCGCTCGGGCTCATGGGGCTGTGGGCCTTCATGGGCCATGTGTTCTTCGCGGCCGAAGCGGCGCGCGCCATCGGCTGGGCGCCCAGCCCGTTCCAGTTCGAGGTGGGCATGGCCAATTTCGGCATGGGCCTCGCCGGCGTGATCGCGGCCTTTTATGGCAACTGGGGCTTTCGCCTCGGCGTCGCCGTGGTGGCCGCGGGCTTCCTCGGCGGGGCGGCGGTGGGGCATGTGGTACAGATTGTCCAGACCGGGAACCTTGCGGCGGGAAATGCCGGCCCCATTCTCTATACGGACATTCTTACGCCCCTCACCCTCCTGGTGCTGCTGGCGCTCACCCGCCATACCGCGCGCGGCTGAGCCCGGCCCTCCGGGCACAGCGAGCCGCCCCATGACCGAAGATGCCGAGCGCAACCGCTTTTCCGCCCGCGCCGCCCGCTACGCACGGGTGGGCGCCAATGTGGGAGGCGTCGCGGCGCGCATGGCCGGCACGCGGCTGTTCGGCCTGGACAAGGGGGGCGAGGGCAATGCGGCGGCGCTCGCGGCCGCCCTGGGCGGGCTGAAGGGCCCGCTGATGAAGGTGGCGCAGCTCATGTCCACCATTCCCGATGTGCTGCCGCCCGAATATGCCGCCGAGCTTCAGAAATTGCAGAATGACGCTCCGCCCATGGGCTGGGCCTTCGTGCGCCGCCGCATGATGGCGGAGCTGGGGCGCGACTGGGAAACTCGCTTCGCCTCGTTCGAGCACAAGCCGGCCGCCGCCGCCTCCCTCGGCCAGGTGCATCGCGCGGTGGCGCTGGACGGCGAGGCGCTGGCCTGCAAGCTGCAATATCCCGACATGCAGGCGGCGGTGGAAGCCGACCTCAGCCAGCTCGATCTTCTGTTCTCGCTCCATCGCCGCATGGACCCCGCCATCGACACCCGCGAGATCGCCGGGGAGATCGGCGCGCGGGTGCGTGAGGAGCTGGATTATCGCCGCGAGGCCAAGCACGCCGCGCTTTATGCCCTGATGCTGGACGGGCAGGACCATGTGCGCGTGCCGAGCGTGCGCAACGATCTCTCCACCGGCCGGCTGCTGACGCTGCATTGGCTGGAGGGCCGTAAGATCCTCGGCTTCACCGACCACGCCCTGGAGGAGCGCAACCAATTGGCGCGCGCCATGTTCACCGCCTGGTGGCTGCCGTTCAGCCGGTTCGGGGTGATCCACGGCGATCCGCATCTCGGCAATTACACCGTCTTTACCGATGAGGCCGGCACGCCGGGCGGCATCAATCTGCTGGATTATGGCTGCGTGCGTATCTTCCCTCCGGCCTTCGTGGCGGGGGTGATGGATCTCTATCGCGGCCTGCTGGGGAATGACGAGGCGCGGGTGGTGCACGCGTATGAGACCTGGGGCTTCAAGGGCCTCAAGCGCGAATTGATCGACGTGCTGAACATCTGGGCACGCTTCATTTATGGGCCGCTCATGGACGACCGCGTGCGCACCATCGCCGACGGCGTGGCGCCGGGCGAATATGGGCGGCGCGAGGCGTTCCGCGTGCATACGGCGCTGAAGCAGCTCGGGCCAGTGACGGTGCCGCGCGAATTCGTGTTCATGGATCGCGCGGCCATCGGCCTCGGCGCGGTGTTCCTGCACCTGAAGGCCGAGCTGAACTTCCATCGCCTGTTTGAAGAGGCGATGGCCGATTTCAGCCTGGAGGGCGTCGCGTCGCGTCAGGCGGCGGCGCTGGCGCAAGTCGGCTTGGCTTAGGCAAGTCGGGCCGGCCTCGGCAAGCCGGCCTTATTTAAGCGAGTGTCACTTGGATTTACGCGGGTCTCACTTGGCCGGCGGCGCGGTGCGCGAGAGCACGGAGGCGGTTCCGGCCGAAACGCCGTCGCCCGGCGTCGCCGTTCCCGCGCCCGTCGGGCCCTGGGGCGGCACCGCGGGCAAGGCGGGAATTGGCGTGTTCGCGGCCGCTGCTTGAGCCGGAGCCGGCTGCCCGACCACCGGAGCCGACATGCTGGGCGTCGGCGAGGCGAGGCCGGGCGTTGCGGCCTTCGGCGCATTGGCGCCATCGGACGGCGCCACGGCGAGGGCGCCGGGATTTGCCGCGGTATCGCGGGCATCATCATCGGCCGCGCCGTCGTCCGCCGCGCCATCGTCTGCCGGCGGCACGGCGGGCGCGGCGATATCTGGCCCCGAGGTGCTGGCGATATCGCTATCGGCGGGCCGCGGCTTGGGCAGCGGGGCGCGGGCCACCGGCTGGGCGCGCTGCGGGGCCGCGCCATAGGCGCCTTGAGCAGGAGGGGCGCCATAAGCGCCTTGCGGCGGGGCAGCACCATAAGCCCCTTGAGCGGGAGGGGCACCATAAGCGCCCGGAGGCGGGGCAGCGCCATAGCCGGGTGCCGGGCCATAGGGGCCGCCGGGCGGCCCGAACATGGAGGGATCGGCCGGCTGCACCAATCCGGAATAGGCATCCACCGCGAGGATCAGCGGCCCGCGATCATCCACGGCGTCGATCATATAGGTGCGCCCGCGCAGCACCGGCCGCCCGACCCGGCCATAGCCGAGATTGAGCACGATGGAGCGGATCTCCTGCGGCGGCAGCATCACCGTTCCGGTGGAATAGCCCGGCGGCGCGCGATAGACGCGCGGCATCTCGGCGGGGGCGCCATAGACCGTTGGCGGATAGGGATAATATTGCGCCCGCGCCGGCGCGCCCGCGAGCATTGCCGCGCCGCCGACCAAGGCCAGCAGGCCGAATGTGGAGCGCCGCCTGGCGCCGGAAGAGAAGCAAAAGGGCATGGGTCTTCTGCCGTAAGTCTGCATGTGCGCACCAAGCCCGTTCAATGAGGCACCGGTAGGACCATATGCGGGCGCAAGCGTGCGCGAGGCTTGCCGAATGTTTCCGATGGTGCGCGACGGTGAGCGGGGCGGCCGGGAGCGGGGCGGCGCAGGCGCACCGACCGGCCTCACATCAGCCGCAGCCCCTTCAGGCTGGCATGGCCGTCGCGCCCGACGATGATGTGGTCGTGCACGTCGATGCCGAGCGGCTTGGCGATGTCGATGATCTTGCGCGTCATGTCGATGTCGGCCCGCGAGGGGGTAGGATCGCCCGAAGGGTGATTGTGGCTGACCCTCTCATGCCACGCTATCTATCTGAAAAACAAAAGATATTCTCATGCCGACAGGCTGCAAGGGGGCGGTGTTTGGGAGCGGTTTTGTGTGCTCCTGCGTGATGATCACGCTCACTCACTAGCGTCAATCGTGAGTCGTTTTGACACACGACACGTCATCATATTCTTTTGATCCCACGCCTCAAGCACTTCGACCGGATATAGAACTGCTTTTCCGATCTTGATGTAGGCCGGTCCAATCCTCATGGCGCGCCAATTTCTCAGTGTCCCAACCGAGATGCTCCCGCGATAGCGGTCCGAGACTTCCTCAGCCGTTAGATACTTCCTGTCATCCATCAATGCCTCCATTCGCTCGCCGGGCGGCAGCGCTGCTGAGGCATCGCGAACCGTTGCCCGCGGGCAGGCTCGAGAACGCTCCCGAACCGTTGATCACGCAGTTGCACGGCTATGAGTGATGTCTGTTCCCGAGAAATGGAAGACCAGGAGGAAGGGCGTAGCAACAACGGATATAGCGGGATAGTCTTCAACGAAGCGGGGCGGGGGCTCTGAGTTCGTAGTTTTGTCCGAGTTGGCTCGCCGGGGTCGATGAATCCGCGAACTACGAGTTGCCGATTCCACTACTCCCTCCACGCCAAGGCCGCCGAAAACGCGCAAACGTGACCCGAACCGCGCGGAGGCACTACGCTTTGCCGGAGGTCCAAAACTATCGCTGAGAGCGCGCGCAGTCGCGGTCGCCCAAGAACGGGGTGTAGTGCGAACGCGCGATCTCACGGACATTGGCATTCCCCGCTGCTACCTGGCCCGGATGTGCGACGAGGGCCTGCTCGTTAAGGTCGGTCACGGACTTTATCGTGCCGGCCAGTGTAAGGCGGCATGAGGCGATCTAGGCTGCGAGCGCCGCCGGATGTCGACGCTACGCTAAAAGGCTTGGAACGAGACTCCAATGGCCGCTGGACGGATTTCCGAGGACTTGATCTTGAAACGGCCGCATGGCCGCCGCCACTGCCGGACCGCCCGGCGCGCTGACGTTGTGATCGAGATGAATCGATGTCACGGACGTCCTCATCTATTCCATGACATCCGATACCTGACCGGTGCCGCGATCACCTAGACGACCAGGATCAACAGCATCAGGGCAATGAGGCCGTGCCCCAGCCTTTCGTCATGGGCAATGCTCGAACGACGTCTATGGCCTCGGATGTCTGGCGGTCTCTCGCATTACGATGGCAACGACGGCGCCCGAGAGACACGTCAGCGCGGCAACGGATGTGATCGCCCATGACAGTCCGAAGCGATCGGCGATGAGGCCTGCGGAGAGCGCGCCGATCGCGTAGCCGAGATCCCGCCAGAATCGATAAACGCTGAGCGAGCGGGCGCGCCATGTCGGATGCGAGGCATCGGAAACGGCCGCGATCAGACTCGGATAGACCATCGCCGTCCCAATGCCGAGAAGAAGACTGCCGATGAGCCACCACTCGAATCGGCTTGTGGCTGCGGTGAGAAACAGGCCGCCCGCCTGGATCCACATTCCGGCGACGATCAGGCCCTTGCGACCCCAGCGATCGCTCAAGGGGCCGGTGACGATCTGCAGGATTCCCCAAGTCGCGGGATAGATCGCCTTCAGAATACCGATTCGCTCGACGCCAAGTCCGAAGGACACGAAGAACAACGGGAAAATGCCCCAGCTCATGCCGTCGTTGAGATTGTTGACGAGGCCGGCTTGCGAGGCGGCGAACAGATTGCGATCTCGGAACGAGGTCAGCGCGAAGACCTCGCGGAAGCTGATCGGGGCGGATTGCTGTGCGTGAGCGGATGCCTCCAGCCGGAGGTGGTCGCGGGTGTCGCGAATGAGTAGCACCGACAACACTGTGCCGATGACCGCGTAGCCGATGCCGAGATAGATGGGCACGGGACGCAGACCGTATCGCGAGGCAAGATAGCCGGTGAGGAACGCCGTCACACCGACGGCGAGGTAGCCGGCAAATTCATTGAGGCCGACGGCGAGGCCGCGCGATTTCGGGCCGACGAGATCGACCTTCATGATCACCGTCATCGACCAGGCGAGCCCCTGGTTGATGCCGAGCAGTGCATTGGCCGCAATCACCCATCCCCAGCTCGGAGCCCAGATGATCATGAACGGAACCGGCAAGCCGACAAGCCAACCGAGGACGAGAACACGCTTGCGCCCCCAGCTGTCGGCGAGCTGGCCCGAGACCAGATTGGCAAGCGCCTTGACCACGCCGAAGCTGACGATGAAGGAGACGACGAGTGTCGTCGAGGTGATGCCGAACTCTTCCGACCCGATGAGCGGCACGACCGCTCGTTCGACCCCGACCATGCCGCCGACAAAGGCATTCACCAACATCAGGAGAGCAAACTGCCGCCAGTTTTCCTTGAGCCCAAGCCTGACGGTCGAGCCTGCTGGCCGCGAAACCGATGCCGTGTCGATCATCGCTCAGGCCGTGGCGGCGGCCAGGCCGGCATTGGCGGCGCGGTTGCGCGCCGCATCCGGCGGTGGGGCGGTATGTCTGCGATCATCGTGGCGACGAAAGCCTCCTCGTCGTCGATGCGGAACGCCTTGTTGAAGCGCTTCTCGAAGCCAATCGTCGATGTCGGCTTGCCGCTGAGCGAGCGCCCGCAGACCGAGCCGGAATAGGCGCCGGGCAGCACCTCGACATGGTCCGAGAGGACTTGAGCCGGCCCGCGCTCCCGAACAGGTCCTTCGCGCCCTCTCGGCGCTGACCGCCAGCTCCGTGCGGCCGAGGTCGCCGACCATCAGCGTGTGCCCGGTCAGCGCCGTCGCGCACTGCCTTGAACGGGAACGATACCTCCGCGTCCGCCGACAGCACATACTCGGCTTCGGCGAGCTGCCGGCCAGCGGAAAGATGATCGGCGTGAACGTGCGTGTCGACGACGAAATGGATACGCATGCCCGCCGCTTCGGCCGCGAGCAAATACGGCTCGACCGTGCCGACCGGATCGACCACCGCGCCAGCCGCGCGTCCGCCGCAGCCGAAAAGGTAGGAGATGCCGACAGGGTCCCGATGGAGGAATTGAAGGAGGATCATGGCTTGCGCTCCTTGCCTCGCTTCGGTAACGTTCAATTATTCCGCTGAATGTTTCATTGAGAATAAGTGCATGTCAAGCATCGGGCCAAAACAGGCGATTTTCGCCAGCCTTGCCGAAGTGGCCCAAGCTCTCGGGCATGCGCATCGGCTGGAGTTGCTGGAACACCTCGCCCAGGGGGAACGGAGCGTCGAGGGGCTTTCCGCCCGGGCGGGCCTCAACTTCGCCAACGCCTCGCGCCACCTGCAAATCCTTCGGCGTGCGCGGCTTGTCGAGACGCGGCGCGACGGCAAGCATGTGCTCTATCGCCTCGCGGGGGATGCCCTTGTGGTCGAATTGGTGCAGGCGCTGGGGCGCGTGGGAGAGCGAAACCTCGCCGAGGTTAACCGCGTCATGACGGACTATTTCCACGCTCGCGACGCGCTGGAGGCCATATCGCGCGAAGATCTGGTCACAAGGCTGCATGACGGCCTCGTCACGGTTCTCGACGTCCGGCCGGAGGACGAGTTCGCGCTCGGACATCTTCCGGGCGCGCTCAACATCCCGCTAGCTGAGCTTGAGCGTCGACTGGCCGAGCTTCCCGCGAACAGGGAGGTCATCGCCTATTGCCGCGGTCCTTATTGCGTTCTCTCCTTCGAGGCTGTCGCAGCACTGCGGTCGCGCGGCTACCTCGTTCATCGCCTCGAGGACGGCTATCCCGAATGGAAGGCCGCAGGCCTTCCGGTTGAGGCGGCAGCCTGAACTAAGACCAGATTCAACAGATTCCGAGGAAGGGTCCTGAGCAGCTTCACGCCAGAGGCGAAGGCGCCACTAGCGGCCGGGTGACGGGCGCTCGTCCGGGTCGTCCGGCCCCGCGATCGTCAGCCACGACAACCTCCGTCATTGATATGACGAAGGGGTTGCACTTTCAATATACATTCTTATATTATTTATATCGTTATATTGAAAAGGAACTCAGAATGAACCCGGTTCGGATTTCAGACAAGCTTGCAGTCGCCGGGCAACCTGCGACCAAGGCGTTCCGGCAGCTCAAGGCCGACGGCTTCACGGCCGTCATCAACAACCGCCCCAATGGCGAAGACGCGCTCCAGCCCGGCTCGGCGGCCGAAAAGAGCGCGGCGGAGGATGCCGGCCTTGGCTACAGCTTTATTCCCGTTGCTGGCCCGCAAATCACCGAAGCCGACGTGCGCGCCTTTCAGGAGGCGGTCGCCGCTGCGCCTGGGCTGGTGTTCGCCCATTGTCAGAGCGGCACGCGCTCGCTGACGCTCCACGCAATCGGCGAAGTGCTGGACGGGCGCATGAAGCCCGAGGACATCGGCCCGTTCGGTCAAAGGTTTGCCTTGGACTTGACGATGGCCGAACAATGGCTTGCGCGGCGCGGGCGGCAGGGGGCGGTCGTCAAGGGCTTCTTCGACGCCCGAACGTCCAGTGTTCAATACGTCGTCTCTGATCCCGTTACGTCGAAATGTGCGATCATCGATCCGGTGCTCGATTTCGATGAGAAGTCGGGCAGCACCGCGACGTGGAACGCCGATGCGATCCTGGCTCATGTCGCCGATCAGGGTTTGACAGTCCAATGGATTCTCGACACCCATCCTCACGCCGACCATTTCTCCGCGGCGCCCTATCTCCAGAGCAAGACCGGCGCCCCGATGGCGATCGGCGAGCATGTGCGCGACGTGCAGCAACTTTGGGCGACGACCTATAACTGGCCGACGCTAGCAAGCGAAGGGCGGTTCTGGAATCACCTTCTCACTGATGACGAAGTTTTCGAGATCGGCGCACTTGAGGCGCGGGTTCTGTTCTCGCCGGGCCATACGCTTGCTTCGATCACCTATCTGATCGGCGATGCTGTTTTCGTGCATGACACGCTGTTCATGCCCGACAGCGGTACGGCCCGCGCCGACTTTCCGGGCGGGAATGCAAAGCAGCTCTGGCAGAGCATTCAGACCATACTTGAGTTGCCGGACGAGACGCGCGTGTTCACCGGCCACGACTACCAGCCGGGCGGCCGTCATCCGCGTTGGGAAAGCACGGTGGCCGAGCAGAAGCGCTTGAATACACATATCGCGGACAAGACCGAGGACAGCTTCGTCAACCTGCGCGAGGCGCGCGACCGCACCTTACCGATGCCGAAGCTCATTCTACCTGCGCTGCAGGTCAATATTCGCGGCGGGCGGCTACCAGCGCCGGAAGACAATGGCCGGAGCTATCTGAAGATCCCGCTCGATGCCCTTCCCGGGACTGTGTGGTGACGCGATGACCGGACAGAACGCCAAAGCTGGCAAGGCGGGCATGACTCTCGCCAATATGGAAGCGCGCTCCGTTGAGGTGGCGACAATCCTGAAGACCCTCGCGCATCCGATGCGACTGATGCTCGCCTGCTCGTTGGTGGAGGCGGAATACTCGGTTGGGGAGCTCGAAGAGAAGCTCGGGATTCATCAGCCGAATCTCTCGCAGCAGCTCCATGTCCTGCGAGAATCCGGGATCGTCGAGACACGGCGCGACGGCAAGCAAATCTTCTACCGGCTGACGCAGGAGAAGGCCGCGCGCCTGATCGAGGCGCTCTTCTCAATCTATTGCGCGCCGGAGGGCGAGCCATGACCTTCCCCTATTGGCCCTCACTTCTCGGCGGCATGCTGATCGGACTGTCGGCCGCCATGCTTCTCCTGCTGAACGGCCGTATCGCCGGCGTCAGCGGCATTGTCGGGCGTCTCTTGCAGGGCGCGCAGCTTTCGACCAATGCAGCCTTCGTGATCGGTCTCGTAATGGGGCCGCCGATCTATCTGGTCCTGTTCGGCCATTGGCCTGCCGTCACGATAACCGCCTCGATGCCGACCATTGTCCTCGCTGGGCTGCTTGTCGGCTTCGGTACGCGTATGGGATCCGGCTGCACCAGCGGCCACGGCGTCCTTGGCCTTGCAGGCTTCTCACGCCGATCAATGGCAGCGGTCGCCGCCTTCCTTTTGGCCGGGATGCTTACGGTCACATTGATGCGGATGGCGGGGCTATGACGAATCGCATTTCGCAAGGCGCCGTTGCGCTCGGCGCCGGGGCAGTCTTTGGCATTGGCCTCTCACTATCGGGTATGCTCGATCCAGCTCGCGTGCAGGGCTTCCTTGATGTGTTCGGAGCCTGGGATCCGAGCCTTGCCTTCGTACTTGGTGGCGCCGTCACCGTAGCCATGATCGGGACGGCGCTCATGCGCCGCATGGTGCGTCCGATGCTGGACACGGTCTTTCATCTGCCGACCGCGACGAAGATCGACGCGCGTCTGGTCATTGGCTCCGCGATCTTCGGCGTCGGCTGGGGCCTGGCGGGTCTTTGCCCCGGCCCGGCGCTGTCAGCCCTGTCACTCGGCCTCATGCCGGTCGTAGCCTTCGTCGTTGCCATGGTGATCGGCATGGTCGTGTATGACCGCCTCGCTCGGGGGCGGTCGGCGTGAGCGAGGCCGTGTTTCTTGCCCTCGGCGCGGGCGCGTTGATCGGTTTCACCCTTGGCCTGATCGGCGGGGGTGGTTCGATCCTGGCAACACCGTTGCTGCTATATGTCGTCGGTGTCGCCAATCCACATGTAGCGATCGGCACGGGCGCGCTCGCCGTCTCGGTGAACGCCTATATCAATCTGATCGTCCACGCCCGAAATGGGCATATCTGGTGGCGCTGCGCGATCCTGTTCACTTTGGTCGGGACAATCGGCGCCCTTGCCGGATCGACGCTCGGAAAGGCGATCGACGGCCAGCATTTGCTGTTCCTGTTCGGCCTACTGATGCTGGTGGTCGGCGCTCTGATGCTACGTCCGCGCAAGAACGAAGGGGGTAGCCTGCGCCGTGTCGATTGGCGCATGTGCACGCTGACGGCCATAGTCGCCCTGATCGCTGGCGGCGTCTCCGGTTTCTTCGGCATTGGCGGGGGCTTCCTGATCGTCCCCGGACTGATCCTTGCCACCGGAATGCCCACGATCTCGGCAATTGGTTCCTCTCTGCTCGCAGTCGGCACCTTCGGCCTGGCGACGGCGATCAACTATGCAGCCACAGGGTTGGTGGATTGGACGATCGCGACCGAGTTCATCGTGGGCGGGATCGCCGGCGGTGCGATTGGAACGCTTGCCTCGACACATCTCGCGTCTCGCAAGGGTCTGCTCAATCGGGTTTTCGCCGGGCTGATCTTCGTCGTTGCGGTCTATGTCATCTACCGCAGTTCGGGCTCCCTGGGATGATGCAGTAGTGCCGAACCAACCTCTTGCAAACTTGCTCGTCCCGTTTGCGGAATGTGCCGCGCAACCTGCAGCGCAGCCATTGGTCGGGAGGTCGGAGACTGGCCGACTTCACGATTGAGTTGCGCCATCTCCGCGTGTAGTCGCTGCTGTCGAATACGGAAGCGTCCGGCGTCCAGCCGAAGCGCTCGGGTTCCCGAACTTTCAGGTGATGAGCTTTGCCGTAACAACGCCTTCGAAGTCGCTCTCTACCGGTGAGGATGCCTTTCAGATCAGCTTCCTGTCGGAGAGCCGCCGTGCTGGTGCTTGCATTCGCAGCTCTCATTAAACATCTATTCTTTCGGTGAGGGTGTCCAACGCTTCGCTTGCGGGTCGTCTCGTCTCGACGTCCCAAGGGCGCAATCCGCGGGTTCGGCTTGTTTTCGGCACAGTTTAGCGCGATGCTTAAGGCTGTCATGAAACTTTGGTCGGCCCGACAGCTCGTTGCCCTATTCCTCGCGGTCTTTGTCACCGCGGGGACGAGCCTGTCCGCCGTCCAGGCCAGCGACATGACCGTGAAGATGGCAATGGCATCCGACGTGGGCGGGTCCGGGCACGACCCCTGTCAGGGCTGCCCGGCGGGCGACGACGGCATGAAGGCCATCTCCTGCGCGGCCATCTGCGTAGCACCCGTCCTGGCGGTGCTCCCAGAAGCCGAGCCGGTGATGCTGGTTCACAAGACCGTGTCATTCATCACGCGGTACCCGCTGCTTCACGGCAAGACATCGCCGCCCGAACCTTACCCTCCCAGATCCATCGACATTGGTTGACGCTGCGACTCTCGCTTTAACGCGATGAGCCGAGTGAACGAACGCGTCCGCGTGTCTTCTGCCGCGCGCATCGAGCCTGTCGGATTGTCATTACCAATCGAAGGCCGACGCGTTCCGTCATCGACGATGAACGGAAGGGTCGAACGTGAGTATCGAATTCAGTTACCTATCGCGCCGAAGTTTGCTCGGGGCCGGCGCCGGACTTCTGCTGACCACAGCGGTACGGCCGTTGCCGGCACGCGCCGCAGTGCCGATCGACCGTCGCATCGTGGCGGCGCCAACCCGCGCGCGTCTCGCCGGCGAAGGCCACCCGGAGACCGATGTCTGGGCCTACAACAGCACCGTGCCCGGTCTGACTGTGCGCCTGCGGCAGGGAGAACCGGCCCGGATCGTCGTCGACAATCAGCTCGAGCAGGACACCACGGTCCACTGGCACGGCATAAGGCTGCCGAATGCCATGGATGGCGTCCCCGGCCTGACCCAGCCACCGATCAAACCCGGCGAGAGCTTTGCATACGAGTTCACGCCACCGGATGCCGGAACCTTCTGGTATCACCCACATGCCAACAGTCTCGAGCAACTCGGCCGCGGGCTCGCAGGCGCCGTTATCGTCGAAGAGCGCGAGCCCGTCACGGTTGACCGTGACCTTCTCTGGCTCCTGGCCGACTGGCGGTTGACCTCTGAGGGCGAAATCGCCGCGGGCTTCGGCAACCGGATGGAGGCGGCGATGTCCGGACGGGTCGGTAACACGGTCACTCTGAATGGTCAGGTTTCGGAGGAGGAGCCGATCCGGGCCGGCGAGCGTATTCGCCTCCGCCTCGTCAATGGATCGCTCGCCCGAGTCATGGCCCTCCGCTTCGAGGACCATAGGCCGGTGATCGTGGCGATCGACGGCCAGCCCTGCGAGCCGCATGAGCCCGAGGGCGGCCGGATCCTGCTCGGTCCTGCTATGCGTATCGACGTCGCGCTCGACATGCAGGGCGAGCCCGGGCGCCGCTACCGCGTCATTGACGATTTCTACGACGGCTTGTCCTACTGGGTGACGCAACTCGCCTACGATGAGAAGGCACCCCTACGCGCGCATCCCCCTGACACGCCATTCAGCCTTCCGCGTAATCCCTTGCCGGAGCCCGATCTCGCTGATGTCGAGCGCCACGAGCTAACGCTCCAGGGCGGCATGATGGGCGGCGGCGCCATGACCGGCATGGGCGGGATGATGGGTGGGATGATGGGCATGGGCGGCGGTGCCGCTTGGGCCATCAACGGCATGTCGATGACCGGCGACGGCCATGCCGGCATGGAGCCCGCCCTCACATTCCAGCGCGGGCGCAGCGTCGTGCTGGTCCTGCGCAACGAAACCGCCTGGTGGCACCCGATGCACTTTCACGGCCACAGCATGCTGGTGCTGAGCCGCAATGGTGCGCCGGTGCCCTACCGGCAGTGGCAGGACACGGTTCTGATGGCACCGAGGGATGCCGTCGAGGTCGCCTTTGTCGCCGACAATCCGGGCGACTGGATGCTGCATTGCCACGTGATGGATCACCAGATGGCCGGCATGATGACCGTGCTGCGCGTGGCCTGAACTCAAACCTGACGAAAGGACACCTGTGATGCAAAGACGCACTCTCCTCCTCGGAAGTGCCGCCCTGCTGCTCCTGCAGCTTCCGGCGCTCGCCGACACCGGCATTAAGGCAACTCTCTACAAGAACCCTCAATGTAGCTGTTGCGAGGGATACGCGGACTATCTGCGCCAGAACGGTTTTCAGGTGGATGTGAAGCCGACCAATGACCTCGCGGAGATCAGCCGCAAGGCAGGGGTGCCGACGGAGCTCGAAGGCTGTCACACGATGTTCGTCGACGGCTACGTGATCGACGGCCATGTGCCGGTGAACATTGTTCGCAGGCTGCTCACCGAGAAGCCGGCGATCGCCGGCATCACGCTGCCGGGAATGCCGATGGGCTCGCCTGGCATGGTCGGCGCCAAGACCGAGAAGTTCGTGATCTACGCCCTCACGAATGATGGCAAGGCTCCGACCGTCTACGCGACGGAATGACCGGTTCCACGGGATCATCATGAACGAGATATCAACCACGCATCGTCCTCCAGAGACGCTTGAGCGAGCAGCCAGCACTGTCACGCGACGCCGCTTGCTTTTGGCCGCGCCAGTCGTCGGTTTCGGAGGGCTCGCGGCCGTGTTTGCCTCGCGGCTCGGCAGCGATCCCAGCCAGCTTCCGTCGGCCCTGATCGACAAGCCTGTCCCGGTCTTCAGCCTGCCGCCGGTCCAGGGTCGCACGCTCGGCCTTTCGAGTGGCGACCTCTCCGGCGAGGTCTCGCTCGTCAACGTCTTTGCGTCCTGGTGCGTCGCCTGCCGAGCCGAGCATCCGCTCTTTCTGCGGCTCGCCAGGAGCAAGACGGTGCCGATCCACGGGCTGAACTACAAGGACGGGCTCGAGGACGCGGCCCGATGGCTCGACAGCTTCGGTGACCCGTACACACGCACCGGCGCCGATCGCGACGGCCGCGTCGCGATCGATTGGGGCGTCTATGGCGTTCCCGAGACATTCGTGATCGGTGCCGACGGGCGCATCGCGCATAAACAGATTGGCCCGGTTACCGAGCAGTCGCTTGGCGAGACGATCTTACCGCTTGTTGAGCGCCTGCGCCGGCAGGCAAGAGGAGGCTCATCATGAGATGGCTTGCTGTCGCCATCCTTGTGTCGATCACCGTAATCGGCCCGGCTGCCGCCGATCCGCCGAAAAATTTCGTGCTGCGCGATACGCCGGCGCCCGTGCCGGAGCTCCAGTTCACAGACGGCGAGGGAAACCCTCAGAAGCTCGCCGACTTCCGCGGCAAAGTGGTGCTTCTCAATGTCTGGGCAACTTGGTGTCCGCCCTGCCGCAAGGAGATGCCGACGCTCGACCGGCTGCAGGCAGCACTCGGCGGGCCGGATTTCAAGGTGGTCGCCTTGTCGATCGACCGCGGCGGGACCGAGGCTGTGAAGAAGTTTCACGCGGACGTCGGCATCCAGCACCTCGCCATCCACATCGATCCTTCCAGCAAGGCCGGCTTCGCCCTTGCGACCGCCGGCCTGCCGACGACGCTTCTCATCGACGCCCAAGGCCAGGAAGTCGCCCGGCTGATCGGTCCGGAGGAATGGGATGCGCCGGACATGGTCGCATTCCTCAAATCGATCATCGCGCGAAAAGAAGGGCACTCGTCTGTCCCACAACAGAGGGACCAACCGTTATGACCAGCATCAATGCCACTGACCTGCCGACCCATCCCGAGTCCCAGCCGAGTCAAGGCAGGTTGGGACGCTTGCTGCGGGGTTGGCATGGACTCATTCTGCTCGGCGTCCTGGCACTCGGTGCCAGCGCGGCGTTTAATTGGAGCTGGCTCGTTGCGATCGGCGCTGGCCCGCTGCTGCGGAGCGCGCTTCCTTGCGTCGCCATGTGCGCGCTCGGTCTTTGTATGAACCGGATGAATGGTTCATCCAAGGGTGAGGCATCACAGAAGGGGATCGGCGAAGCCAACGCCCGATGGCCAAGCCAAGGCTGGCAGTTCGTGCTGTGCGCACGCCGCGGATGTTTCTCCACGGTGACCGCCATGCGTCTCCTGCATTCCGCAATGCTCGCCATCGCCTTGATGATGGCGTGGGTCGCGCCGGTCCTGGCGCACTCCCTCGAAGAAGTCGATCAAGATTTGCGCGACAAGGACAGGTATTTCCAGCCGGTCAACAGCGAGGCACCCGGATTCACGTTGCGGGATGCCGGTGGCCGTGTCGCCAGCCTCGCCAGCCTGCACGGCAGGGTCGTGGTGCTGAATTTCATCTACGCGAATTGCCCGGACGTGTGCCCGCTCCACGCCGAACGAATGGCCGAGCTCCAGACGATGATCAACCAGACGCCGATGAAGGCAATGGTCGAGTTTGTTACCATCACGACGGATCCGAAGCGTGACACCGGCGAGGTCCTGCGCGGTTACGGCAATGCCCACGGCCTCGATCCTATTAATTGGATGTTCCTGACGGCCGCCCCCGATCAGCCCGAGGACAGTACGCGCAAGATCGCCGAGGCCTACGGTCTCAAGTTCACGCAAGGCGATGACGGCATGCAGATGCACGGCATCGTCACTCATGTCATCGACCAGGATGGTCGGCTTCGTGCCCGCTTCCATGGTCTGAAGTTCGAGCCGGTCAATCTGGTGATCTTTGTCAACGCGCTCACGAATCGGGCGCAAAAACCTCACGGACATCCGAGTTCAGGCTTCTGGGACAAGCTGAAAGGACTGTTTTGATGCCCACGAGCGCAAGTTTGCAACGAACAGCGACGGGCGGAATCACTGATGGGAAGCCCGTTGGAGTGACTGCGGCGGAGGCTGCGAGCATCAGCACGGCTTAGGATCGGCGTGATGGGCCTTTACAACGACGTCATACTGCTGAGGCTTTGTGATCTCGCGATGCGTAGCGAGCGGGGGCGACCTTATCGCGAGCGGGTGATCGGCGCGGCAGAAGGCAGGGTGCTCGAGGTTGGTGTCGGTTCGGGGCTGAACCTGCCTTCCTATCGCCTGGTCGTGCGTGAAATCCTGGCGCTCGAGGGCCGATGCTCTGCAACTTAAATCGCTTGATCCTGTAGCAACTACAGGAAGTAGCATCCTTACGCTGAGGAGAGATGCGATGACATTGAGCCGTTCTGAAAGCGAGGTTGCGCCGTTTACGCCTGCGGCGGGCTTCCATTGGCTCACGCCATTCTATGACCTCGGCGTCGCGGTCTTGACCCGAGAGAGCCATTGGCGGAACCGCTTGTTGGCGCAGGTGCGACCGTCGCCGGACGACGTGATCGCCGATCTTGGATGCGGCACAGGATCGCTGCTCGTGACGCTGGGGACGGCGGCCCGAGGGGTGAAGCTGGTCGGCATCGATCCCGATCCGACCGTACTGGATCGGGCGCGTGCGAAGACCAGGCGTGCGGGAGTTGCGGTGGACCTGGTTCAGGGATTCGCGCGCGACGCCAGTTCATTGCTGCGCGGTCGGGCGGTGACGAAGATCGTGTCCAGCCTCGTGTTCCACCAAGTGCCGTTGTTGGAAAAGTCGGCGGCGCTCGGCGCTGCGTATGAAGCGCTGCCTCCAGGCGGCGAGCTCCATATTGCCGATTATGGCCTTCAACGCACCAAGTTGATGCGGAGGCTCTTTCGCGCCACCGTGCAAAATCTCGACGGGATGGAGAATACGGAGCCGCAGGCACGCGGCGTGTTGCCGCAACTGATCCGCTCGGCCGGTTTTTCCGAGGTCGTCGAGGTCGAGGTAGTCTCTACTTCGACCGGATCAATTTCCCTGATCCGAGCTTTGCGTCTGTAATTTTGCGCGCGTCAGGCAGGCCAGCTTGGCGGCCGCCTTGGTGGAACTTGCCTCGATCAGACGACAAAGTTCTTGGCGTTCGCCACGCTATCGAACGGCGATCGGGTCACTTGTCGCGCCGTTTATCGGAGTCTGAGCTTCAACCAGGGCGTGTCGTTCGGATTGTTCACCAACGGTCCATCGGCATCGTCGTGCTGTCAGCGGTCTGGTTATGGCGTGGCGGTAATGTCTTGGGAGTCCATCACCCTGGGAGCATCATCGGCGGCGCCGCAAGCAATATCGCGGATCGGCTCCGACTTGGGGCCGTCGTTGACTATCTCGACTTTCACCCGAGGGCTATCACTGGCCGGCGTTCAGTTTTGCCGATGCTGCGACTGTGGTAGGCGCAGTCCTGCTCGTCATGAGGAGTTTTGGCCGGGACGCGCGGCCAGCGAAACGTGATTGGCCATCACTTCGATGATTCGGCAGTCGGCGACCTTTCCGTTCGCGCAGGATCCGATCATGCGCGTTAGCTCGTCCTTCAAGCCCAGCAGCCGTGCGATGCGATCGTCGACCGCCGCGAGTTGATCTTGGGCGATCCGGCTGACTTCTTCACAGGAGGCATTGGGCATCTCCCGCAGCCCGAGCATCGTGCGAATTGTCGCGATGTCGAATCCAAGTTCGCGCGCGTGACGGATGAAGGCGAGCTGCTGAACGTCCGGTGTCCCATATCGACGCCGCCCACTCTCCGTTCTGCCAGGCTTCGGCATTAGCCCGATCCGCTCGTAATAGCGGATCGTCTCGATATTGACCCCTGTGCGTCGGGACAAGGCTCCGATAGCGATCATCGGGGGTTGCTCCTGTAGTGGCTACAGGATGTACGTATAGCAAGGGGTTGGAGGTGTGTGAACCTGAGAACGATCATGACCGAGCATGTCGTAGGCCTGATCTGGGACGCCTGGCGCGCCCAAACGAGGAGCGGGCAAGGATGTCGCCGGCCTTCAGGAGGTGGGGCCTACTCGATGTCTGTACGCTGGCCGCGGCTCCCACCCACGCTAGGCGCCAGCCCAGGAAGCCCGCTGGTTAGTCTGATGGCGTGTTGGCGCGCAACTCTTCTAGCCATAGCCGGGCGTTGCCGTCCGATGGCGCGCGCCAGTCACCGCGCGGCGACAGCGAGCCGCCGGCGGTGACCTTGGGCCCATTGGGCGAGGCCGAGCGCTTGAACTGACTGATCGTGAAGAACCGGTAGAGAAATACCTCCATCCAGGACTTGATTGTCGCCAAGTCATAGGCGCGGCGGCGTTCATCCGGGTATTGGGGTGGCCAGGCGCCGGTCGCGGCGTCGCGCCAGGCGTGGAAGGCCAGGAAAGCGATCTTCGACGGCTTCAGGCCGTAGCGCGTCAAATAGAACAGAGTGAAATCCTGAAGCTCATAGGGGCCGATCTTCTCTTCCGTGCTCTGCAATGCGCCCTCGGTCTCCGCGGGCACAAGCTCTGGCGAGATCACGGTATCGAGAATCGAGAGCAACGTGCGGCTCGTCTCCTCTTCGAAGGCGTCCGACTGCGCCACCCAACGGATGAGATGCTGGATGAGTGTCTTCGGCACTGAGGCGTTAACGTTGTAGTGGCTCATCTGGTCGCCGACGCCGTAGGTCGACCAGCCCAGCGCGATCTCCGATAGGTCGCCGGTGCCGAGCACCAACGCGCCTCGCTGGTTGGCCGCGCGGAACAAGATGTCGGTGCGCAGGCCCGCCTGCACATTCTCAAAGGTAACATCATAGACCGGCTCGCCCTGTGCGAACGGATGCTGCAGGGCCGCCAGCATCTGCTGCGCCAGCGGTTTGATGTCGATCTCCTCGGCGGTGACGCCGAGACTGCGCATCAGCGCCCAGGCATTTGCTTTGGTGGCTTCGCCCGTCGCAAAGCCAGGCATGGTGAAGCCGAGGATGTCGGACCGGGGCCAGCCAAGCCTGTCGAACGCCTTGGCGGCGACGATCAAGGCGTGAGTGGAGTCGAGGCCGCCAGAGACGCCGATGCAGAGGCGCCGAACGCCCGTCGCCTGTAGGCGCTTCATCAGCCCCTGCACTTGGATGCTGTAGGCCTCATAGCAGTCCAGATCGAGGCGCGCTGGATCGGCCGGGGCATAAGGGAAGCGTGCGACAGTCCTGCGCAGCCCAAAATCGGCCGTCGGCGGCTCGAACCGAAAGCCGATCCGCCGGAACCGGTCTTCCGGCATGTCCTGTGCGATCGCCGCCTCGTTGAAGGTGCCGGTGCGCAGGCGCTCCAGTCTGAGTCTATCAACGTCGACGTCGGCGATGGCCAACTGCGAGTCCTGTGGAAACCGGTCGGTCTCCGCGAGGAGGGCGCCGAGCTCGTAGATGCAGGCCTGGCCGTCCCAAGCGAGGTCCGTCGTCGACTCGCCCGGGCCGGCCGCAGAATAGATGTAGGCCGCCCAGCACCTCGCCGATTGGGTCGCGCAGAGCAAACGGCGCGTGTCGGCCTTGCCAACGGCGATGTTGCTGGCTGAAAGGTTGGCCAGAATCAGGGCCCCGGCCAAGGCTGCGAAATCGCTGGGCGGAGCCGGTCCCCACACGTCCTCGCACAACTCGATGTGGAAGACGAACCCCGCCAAATCCTCGGCCGCGAAGATGAGATCCATCCCGAACGGGACGGACTGACCGGCGATCTCGATCATCGCGCCCTTCAAAGCCCGTCCGGACGCGAACCAGCGCTTTTCGTAGAACTCCCGGTAGTTCGGCAGATGGCCCTTTGGAACCACGCCCAAAATGCGCCCCCGATGCACGGCGACAGCGCAGTTGTAGAGCCGGCCCTCGCGCTCCAACGGCGCGCCGACAAGAAGGACTGGCGATAGCTCGCGGCTCGCGGCCGCTAGCTCTTCTATTGCCTGTTCCACCCGCTGCAGTAGTGCCGCCTGCCCAAGAAGATCATCAATGGCGTAAGCCGATAGGCCCAGTTCCGGGAACACCATCAGCGCTACGCCTTGGCGGGCGCCATCCCGGGCCAGCGCGAGCGTCTCAGCGAGATTGTAGCTGGGGTCGCCGACTTCGCATTTCGGCGTGCAGGCGGCGACGCGGACGAAGCCCTGTTGATAGATGGAATAGAAGCTCATCAGCCGATCTCACGTTCATAGCTTGTCGATACGCGGATGCTGACAAGGCTAAGCGGTCCTCGTCGCCTGTTGCGGCCGCATAGATCAATCAAGACTTCGATAATGATCATCGTGGGTTGCTTCTGTAGTGGCTACAGGATGTAGGCATAGCAAGTGATTGGAGGTGTGTGAACCCGAGAGCGATTAGCAGACTCCCGGCGGCGAGCTACGCCAGATCGTGCCGCTCGGCGGAGGACAATAAGGTGCAGGGAGAATTGGCCGTGGCGTTTAGTTCGGACCAGATGGGCATCATCCGGGCTTCCGCCCTCGCGCTGGCGCTCGCCGCGGCCAGCCTTGGGGCTGGCTATGTTTGGTTGCCTCCTGGCTTGTTTGAACTCAATCCGGCCATGGATTTCGGTGAACGGATCGCGTTCGCGCTGAAGGCGGATATCCTCGTGTTCATCTGGCTGGCCGGCTGCGTCGGCGCGGTGAGCAGAGGACGGTTTTATTCGCCAACGGATATAGAGGGCTCGGCCTTTGGACCACCTAGCCGAGCGATCGCCGTGCGCGCCGCGGTGCTCCAGAATTCGCTGGAGCAGACGGTGCTGGCTTTTGGCGGACATCTTATCCTTGCAGCGCTCCTGCGAGGACTCGAACTGACGCTGATACCTCTGCTGGTTGCTCTGTTTCTGGTTGGTCGGGTGGCCTTCGCTTTCGGCTACGCCAAAGGCGCGTCAGGCCGAGCTTTCGGCATGGCTCTGACCGCAGCGTCGATCATCGTGAGCTACGGATTGGCCGTCGGACTGGTCGTTGTCGGACGCTGACGACTGTCGCTCGCCCAGAAAAACAATGGAAGGTTCGCAAAATGACCGAGCATGTCGTAAGCCTGATTTGGGACGCTTGGCGCGCTCGGAGGCAGGGCGTCGGCGCAATCGCGCAACGCCAGCGCGCCCGTCTCGCCGACATGGTCGCCCACGCCCGCGCCAACTCGCCGTACTACCTTGAGCTGTATCGTGATCTGCCGGATCGGGTCGAACGCGCCGAGCAGCTTCCTGTTACCGACAAGAAGACGTTGATGGCTCGATTCGACGACTGGTGTGTCGATCGAGAGATAACCCTGGAACGGGCGCAAGCGTTCGCAGAAGATTCGAAGCTTATCGGCGAGCGCTTCCTCGACAAATACACGCTGCTGACGACATCGGGCACGACAGGAACGCGTGGCGTCTTCGTGGTCGATGACCGGAGCATGGCCGTCACTAGCGCGATGGCGTTTCGGATGCTGACGGCCTGGCTCGGTGCGGGGGATTTCATTCGAATCGTCGCGGGCGGAGGGCGCATGGCGATGGTCATGGCGGCGGGCGGCCACTTCGCCTCCGCAGTGGCTGCGGCACGCCTGAAGAAGAGCCGAGGCCGACGCCTCGAAGTGCTGTCGGTGCACATGCCTTTGCGAGAGCTCGTGACCCGGCTCAACCAGTTCCGACCGGTGCTCCTCGCGCCTTACGCGAGCATGGCTGCGCTGCTTGCGAGCGAACAGGAAGGCGGCCGTCTGCACATCAATCCGGTGTTACTGGCGCTCTCCGCCGAAGGGCTCCCGGAAGGCGAGTACGATCGAATTGCCCGAGCATTTAGGGCAAAGGTCGGCAACAGCTACGCCGCTACCGAGTGTCCGTTCTTCAGCTACAGCTGCGAGCACGGATGGTTGCACGTCAACAGCGACTGGGTGGTGTTTGAGCCGGTTGACGCGGGCCATCGGCCGGTGCCGCCAGGTGAGCCGTCCCATACGGTGCTCATCAGCAATCTCGCCAATCGAGTGCAGCCGATTTTGCGCTACGATCTGGGCGACAGTGTCTTGCAGCAGGCCGGACCTTGCCGGTGCGGCAATCCATTTCCATCGATCCGTGTGCAAGGGCGATCTGCCGAGGTTCTCACCTTCGGCACCGATGGCGGCGATCGCGTGACTGTCGCGCCTTTGGCCTTTGCCACTTTGGCCGATCGTACACCCGGACTGCAGATGTTTCAGATAGTGCAGACTGAGCCGGCGAGTCTGCGCGTGCGCTTGCAGACGCGTGACGCTGATTCGGATCGCGTATGGGAAGCGGTGCAGGCCGGCATAAGACGTTTGCTCGCCGATCATGGCCTCGATCATGTGGCCCTGGAGCGCGCTAAAGAACCGCCGGAGCAGTCGAAGGGCGGCAAGTTTAGGCAAGTTCTTCCACTCGTGGACAGCGCCCGCTCGTAGGTCGCCTGAGTTCTGTCGTTCTCGGCAGCGGTTCTTGGCAGAACCGCCGCGCGTCGCCGCTGGCGGCAATGGCCGCGCCTTCACCTTTCCGGGGTGGCGGGATCGTACATCCTGATGCTGACGGCCCTATTGGTGGACAACGGGCAGTTTCTGCCGATCTGGAGAGACCTGCCCCACTTGACGCTATGGTTCGTTCCAAGCGTGCTCGGATTGCCGTTCCTGATAAATGCGCTGATCAGGCATCCGCTGGTCGTTGACTACGGTCGGCTGCCCTCGTTCTACCGAGGTTCAAACTGACACCACCTGAATTGGGGCTTGATCCTGTAGTCGCTACAGGAAGTAGATTGGCTCGGAATCTACAAGGAGTTTAACGATGAGGGCCGCGGTCGCTGGTGATTCCGAGACTAACTTCCCCCGGTCAGCGCAACGGTCATTGCCCATCCGGAAGGGTCCGATTGTGACGGGCTTTTTCGAGAAACGGACGTTCAGCGTCCAGTATGTCGTCGCGGACCCGGAAACAAAACGCTGTGCCATTATTGATCCGGTCCTGGACTTCGATCCGAAGTCGGGCGCCACCGCCACACCGTCTGCGGATGCCATTCTCAAATACATCGACCGTGAGGGGTACACTCTTGAGTGGATCCTCGATACGCACCCCCACGCTGACCATTTCTCGGCCGCCGGATACCTGAACGACAGAACCGGAGTCCCGACCGCAATCGGCGCTAAAGTGGTCGACGTCCAGAAGCTATGGAAGGGAATTTACAACCTACCCCCAAGTTTTCCGACCGACGGTTCGCAATGGCGCCGGCTTTTTTCCGACGGCGAGCGCTTCAAGATCGGCAATATGGATGTCGAGGTGCTGTTCACGCCGGGGCATACTCTGGCCTCGATCGCTTACGTTACAGGCGACGCGGCCTTCATCCACGACACGCTTTTCATGCCAGACGGCGGTACGGCGCGCGCGGATTTTCCCGGCGGCAGCGCGAGTGCGCTGTGGAAGAGCATCCAGCGCATTTTGGCGCTGCCGGACGAGACGCGCCTGTTCACCGGTCATGATTATTGTCCGGGCGACAGGAAGCCCGCGTGGGAGAGCACGGTCGCCCAGCAGAAGGCCGAAAACATCCACGTGACCAAGGCGATGACTGAGGAGGAGTTCGTTGCTCTGCGGGAAAAGCGCGACCGAGAGCTGCCCATGCCGAAGCTCATCCTGCATTCGTTGCAGGTGAACATACGCGGAGGGCGGCTGCCCGAGCCCGAGAGCAACGGTAAGCGCTATCTGAAAATCCCCCTCGATGCGCTGGAGGGCGCACCCTGGGACGAGTAAAGGAGTTAAAAATGGCCAAGAGCGCAAAGGAACTAGTCGCCGAAGCTACCAGAGACATACAGAGCCTGTCGGGTGCAGACGCCGTAGAACTCATGGGCGACCCGAACGTCGTGTTTGTCGACGTGCGCGAGGGGGAAGAGCTGCAAAAAACTGGCAAGCTCCGGGGCGCTGTGCATGTACCCCGCGGGTTCCTCGAATTTCAAGCTGATCCCACAAGCCCGACCCACAAGTCGGAGCTCGGGGGTGGGAAGAAGCTGGTGCTCTATTGCGGCTCAGGAAGCCGCTCTGCCCTTGGGGCCAAGGCGCTCTTGGAAATGGGCGTCACCAATGTCGCGCACGTTGTTGGTGGCTTCCCGGCGCTTCAGCAAGCCGGCGGCCCTCGGGAGGAGGCGGACTGATGATGCACGACATGATGGGGGGCGGGATGATGTGGGGCATGGGCGTTTTCGGTCTCCTCGTCATCGTCGTTCTGGTGCTCGGGGCGATAGCTCTCGCCAAATACGTCTTTTCGCGGAAGTGAGCAGGCTCGCGGAAGTGAGCAGGCGCATGCTTGCCCGGGCCATCGCAAACTGCGCATCCAGCCGGGCCCAAGGGCCTGAGCCCTGGAATCTGGCACAGGCAAAATTAAGAGAAAGAAAGAGCCGCTTGCTGCAGCGCCTCCCTTTATTCTGTAGTGACTACAGGATGTATGGTTAGCAAGAGAGTGAGAAAGCTTGGAGCCGAGCGCAATGACAACAGTAAGGGGACTGTGATGACTGCTGATGCCGCGACGATGAGTCATTCAAGCACGCTGCGCTTCAAAGTCGACGGCTTAGATTGCCAGAACGAGGTTCGCGCCCTTCGAGCCGCGGTGGCGCCGCTTGTCGGCGGCGACGACAAGCTGTCCTTCAATACTCAAGCCGGAGTCATGGAGGTGATATCCGAGAACGCTTCGACGATCGACGCTATTCAACGGGCGGTCGCGACAACCGGCATGCAAGCGCATGTCCTTAGGGAGCCGGCGCAGCAACCTGCACCGGCACTGCTGTTTCGGGTCGAAGGGCTCGACTGCAAGAATGAAGTCGCGGCGCTCAAGCGTGAGATTGGTCCGCTGGTTGGAGGCGAGGCTTGGCTGACGTTCGACACCGCGAAGGGGCTGATGACGGTCGCGCCGCAACGACAGGCGACCATCGACGACATCATCGGCCGCGTTGCCCCGACCGGCATGCGTGCTTCCCTTGTTGAGGATGGCACGGCCGAGACGTTGCTCTTTCGCGTCCACGGCCTCGACTGCAAGAACGAGGTGGCGGCCCTCGCGCGGGAACTTGGCCCGCTTGTCGGCGAGGACAAGCTCGCCTTCGACACTGCGCAAGGCATGATGACCGTGGCCCCCCAGAATCGGGCGGCGCCCGACGCGATCGGGGAAGCCGTGGCTCGAACGGGCATGCGCGCCGAGCCCTGGTCGCCACCGGCAGTCTCGCTCAGTGCGACCGAGCGCGCCGGAGTGCCTGAAGGTGCGGGCTGTGCCGCAGAGGTGGAGGAGGCACTCAGTCCGCCGATCCCGACACGCTTGCCCGGCCAAGTCGTGTTTCGGATTCACGGCATGGACTGTGCCGACGAAATCGCGGCATTGAAGCGAGAGGTTGGGCCGCTGGTCGGCGAAGACAAGCTCGCCTTCGATCTCCTCAACGGTCGCATGTCGATCGACGTCACGCCGGATGCGGCGCTCGAAGCGCGCGTTGAGAAGGCGGTGGCTCGCGCCGGTCTGCGCGCCGAGCCCTGGATTGAAGGCGGCACCAGCGAAGCCGCGCAGGCCGAAGAGCGCCGCAAGCGGGTGCAGTCGTGGCTGACGACCGCAAGCGGCGTGCTCACGGCGCTGGGCTTTGCGGTCCACGCTTGGCTCGGGGGCGGCGTGATCGCGGCTTTCGAGGCAGGCGAACACGCTTTGGGCTCGACCCCGTTGCCGAGCATGGTGCTTTACACGATCGCGGTGCTCTGCGCGGCGCGCTACGTCGCGCCGAAGGCCTGGCTCTCAGCCAAACGGCTTCGTCCCGACATGAATTTGCTGATGATGGTCGCGGTCGCGGGCGCCATCGGTATCGGCGCCTGGTTTGAGGCCGCCACTGTTTCGTTCTTTTTTGCACTGGCGCTGGCGCTCGAGGCTTGGAGCCTCGGTCGCGCGCGCCGGGCGGTTGCCGCTCTCATGGAACTCGCGCCGCCGACAGCACGCCTCAAGCTCGAAGACGGCTCCGAGCGCGACGTTCCAGCGGCCGAGGTTCGGGTGGGCATGCACATAATCATCCGGCCAGGAGATAAGGTGCCACTCGACGGCCGGGTTGCCGCCGGTGAGAGCGAGGTCAATCAAGCGCCGATCACCGGTGAAAGCGTCCCCGTATTCAAGGCGGAGGGCGACGACGTCTTTGCCGGCACGATCAACGGCGAGGGTGCACTCGACGTCGTGACCACCAAGGCGGCGAATGACACGACGCTCGCGCAGATCATCCGGATGGTCGGTTCGGCGCAGAGCCGACGCGCGCCCAGTGAGCAATGGGTGGAGAAGTTCGCGCGTGTCTACACGCCCGTGGTGATGGTACTCGCCATTGCGATCTTTCTTGCTCCGCCCCTGCTCTTGGGCGGTGCCTGGGACGTCTGGTTCTACCGGGCGCTCGTGCTCCTCGTGATCGCTTGCCCCTGCGCCCTCGTGATTTCGACGCCGGTGACGATCGTGGCGGCACTCGCCGGCGCGGCGAAGCAGGGCGTCCTCGTGAAGGGCGGCACACATCTCGAAACGCCTGCGCACCTCAAAGCCATCGCCATGGACAAGACGGGCACTCTTACCGAAGGGCGGCCGCAGGTCGTCGAGATCGTGCCGTTTGGAGGTCGCAGTGAAATGGAGCTTCTCGGCTTGGCCGCGGCCCTTGAAGCACGCAGCGCGCATCCGATCGCTCATGCCATCCTGGCGAAGGCCGCCGAGCTCAAGATCACCGCCGAGCCGGCTGAGGCTGTCCAAGCCATCGTTGGCCGAGGCGTCACCGGCCGCGTGGCCGGCAGAGAGGTCTGGCTCGGCTCGCGCCGCTACCTTGAGGAGCGGGGCATCAATTCAGATGGGGTTCTGGAGCGGGCCGATGCACTTTCTAGCGCCGGTCGCACCATCGTCGCGGTCGGCGATGGCAACGAGGTCTGGGGCCTCGTCGCCGTTGCAGATGCCGTCCGCCCGGAGGCGAAAGGCATTGTTACGGCGCTTCACCGCGCTGGCATCAAACACGTCGTGATGCTCACGGGGGACAACCGGGCGACGGCAGAGGCGATTGCAAAGCAGACGGGCATCGATGAAGTCCGCGCGGAACTGCTGCCTGGCGACAAGGTGGCGGCCGTCGAAGATTTGGTGCGGCGCTACGGATCGGTCGCCATGGTCGGCGACGGGGTCAACGATGCTCCTGCGATGGGGCGGGCCAATCTCGGCATCGCCATGGGCGCCATGGGCAGCGACGCAGCCATTGAAACGGCCGATGTGGCGCTCATGTCGGACGATCTGTCGAACCTTCCCTGGCTGGTGCGTCACTCGCGCGCCACGCTCTCGGTCATTCGACAGAACGTCGCCTTCTCCATCGCCGTGAAGCTCCTGTTCACAGCGCTCACAGTATTTGGTCTCGCATCGCTCTGGGGCGCCATCGCGGCCGACGTTGGCGCGTCGCTGTTGGTCGTTCTCAACGGCCTGCGCCTGCTCAACCGTGGTCAGACAACGGTTGAGCGGGGCGGTCCTTCGGCGGGATCTGGAGTTCCGGCGCGCATGCATCGTGGGCCTGCGGTCGCTGCGGCAGGCCCGGGGCGCTGATCATGGCATCCGGGAGCTCGATCTCGATCATAACCGATCGCAACGGTGGACGGCGCGATGGTCCCCAGAATGAGGACGCATTGACCCTGCAATCTAGAACGTTGATACGGCGAGCCGTTTGGGCTGGCGCCGCTCTTGCCTTAGCTCTCGCAATCGACTTCGTCACGAAATGGCTGATCGTTAACGTTGTGATGGTGCCGCCGCGCACGATCGAGATCTTGCCATTCTTCAATCTGACGCTCGGTTTCAACACGGGCGTCAGCTTCGGGATGTTCCGCGATCTTTTCGAAGAGCAACCACTGTTGCTCGCCGGGATAACAGTTGTGATCGCGGCAGGATTCCTCGTGTGGGCAGTACGAACCACAAAGCGCATCGAGACATTCGCCTTGGGCCTGATTGCCGGCGGTGCTGTCGGCAACGTGGTCGACCGGGTGCGTCACGGTGCTGTGACCGATTTCCTTGATTTCCACGTCGGCGATTGGCACTGGCCCGCCTTCAACATGGCGGACGTGATGATCACCATCGGCGTCGTCCTATTGATCACAGGTTCCCTTTGGTTGGCAAACCCGACGGTTCAAGAGCGGCCAAGTCGAGCGGGGCGCTCATGAGAAGTCGAGGCCGGATGTCTCGACCACGTGGGAAGTGGCAGCCGGCTTCTCACAAACTGCTCGAGGCTGACGCGTTGAGCTTCAAAGGCAACCAAACAGGAAAGGACCAATCCCATGACAGATACACCGATGACTGCGCCTCAACCGAGAGCCCCAGGCATGTTGTGCCCCCACTGCAAGATCGATCTCGTCATGGCGGATCGCCAGGGCGTCGAGATCGACTATTGCCCCAGCTGCCGGGGGGTCTGGCTCGATCGGGGTGAACTCGACAAGATCATCGAGCGGAGCGCCGCATACGAGGCGCGTCCGCCCGCGCCGCAGGAGACAGCCCAGCCGGGCAGCGTCCTGCCCCAGGCCGCCACGCCCTTCCTCCCGGCTCAACCCGCGCCGCTCCCGCAGGGCGGCTACCCAAACCAAGGCGGCCACTATGACCAGGGCGCCTACGGTCGTCGCGATGATTGTGATGATCGCGGGCACCGGGGCAGCCGAGGGTTTCTTGGGCGGCTGTTCGATTGATCGGAGCGGGTGAGGCGATCGTCCGGACGTGTCAGGAGCGGTGCCGATTCCTGGATTTTCACGTCGGCAATTGACACGGGCCGGCCTTTTAACATGGCGGACATTATGAATAGCACCAGGATCCTCATGCTGAATGCAGACTCCGCGAGGTCGATGATCCCCGTTCAGAAGCGGCCGAGCCGCGCGTGGCACTGACGATGACGCTCATCGACGTGTCTTTACTGGGTTTGGCAACAGCAGGGACGGCGGGCGCCATTTCCTTCCTCTCGCCCTGCGTGCTTCCGCTTGT
This sequence comes from Rhizobiales bacterium 32-66-11, assembly GCA_002304505.1. Taxonomy (GTDB): domain Bacteria; phylum Pseudomonadota; class Alphaproteobacteria; order Rhizobiales; family Xanthobacteraceae; genus NCEH01. Next base: position 47,309 of record NCEH01000062.1, read on the forward strand.
TCCGGGATATCTGTCCTATGTCGCGGGAGGAGCGGACGGCACTGTCGGTGACGGGAGGACCCGGCAGCTTCATGTTCTCGGACCCGCGCTCCTCTTCGTGCTCGGCTTCACCACCGTCTTTGTCCTGCTTGGGCTCAGCGCAATGGCCCTCGGCGGATTTCTGCAACGGTACCAGATCGAAGCGAACCTGATCGGTGGCGCGCTGATCGTCGTCTTCGGTCTTGCCATGACAGGATTGCTACGATTGCCTGTTGCATTGATGGCCGATCGGCGCTGGCGCGGGCCTACGCAGATTGGAGGCCCTTTCGGGGCCTATCTTCTCGGCATTGCCTTTGGCTTTGGCTGGACGCCCTGCATCGGCCCGGTGCTCGGCTCGATCCTCACCGTTACGGCAACCTCGGCCGGCAATGGAGCGGTGCTCCTTGGCGCCTACGGTCTGGGCCTAGGCATCCCGTTTCTGCTTGTAGCGCTGTTCTTCGGCAGCGCGGCCGTAGTCCTGAAACGCATGCGGCGCGCCGGAGCAGTCCTGAATGTCGGCGCTGGGGCAGTGATGGTCGGCGTCGGCATTCTGATGATGACGGGTCGCCTGCAGGAGATCGCCATTTGGATGCTGACGACGTTCCCAGCGCTCGGCAACATCGGTTGAGGTGCGCGGCCGCATACGATCGCTCGGTCGGGGCAGACGGGCCGCGAACTCGTCCTCGGGGCATTCGATCCGCCCGACGGCTCCGTCCTGAAGGCAACACTGTCATTTGGCCTTCAAGGAAAACCATGGCGGACCATCAACCAACTAAAAGGCGCGCGCTGCTCTTCTTGAACCCGCGGAGCCGCAGCGGTGGTAATCGCGCAGCTGATGGCGCTGTCAAGCAGCTTGAGGCTGGCGGATTTATCTTGACGCACGGGCTGTGCGCTCGGGCGGCAGATATGACCCGCGAGGTCAGTCGGCATGCTCATCAGGTGGATCTCGTGATCGTCGGCGGCGGCGACGGGACTGTCAACGCCGTGCTCGAGGGCGTTCTAGAGACTGGCTTGCCGCTCGGCATCCTACCGTTCGGCACGGCGAATGACCTTGCCCGGACACTTGGCATTCCGAGTGAACCTGCAGCGGCGGTCGCGGTCATCGTCGCGGGCTGCACGAGGCGGATCGATGTCGGCCAAGTCAACGACCAGTTTTTCGTCAATGTCGCGAGCATGGGCCTAAGCGTTGACCTCGCGCGTCGTATGACCGGCCACCTGAAACGGCATTTGGGGCGGCTTAGCTACCCGCTGGCTGCGCTAAAGACGGCGCTCTACACAAAGCCGTTCACGGCCGAGGTGGCCACCGCTGATCGCACGATCCAACTTCGAAGTCTTCAGATCGCAGTCGGAAACGGTGTGTTTTACGGCGGTGGAATGGCCGTCTATGAGGCCGCAGCGATCGATGACCAATGCTTGGACTTCTACAGCGTCGAACCGCGACGATTTTGGCAATGGCCGCTGTTCCTGACGGCATTCCGGCGCGGTCGTAACCGAAATCTGGTCGGCATGCGCGCTTTCTGCAGCCCTGGCTCACTTGATATCCGGACCGACCCGCCGATGCCAGTCAACACCGACGGCGAAATCACGACCGCGACGCCCGCCCGCTTTAAGCTCTTGCCGCTTGCGTTGTCGGTCTTCGTGCCAGCGGGTGACCAACGCGTTCGAGCAGCGCTCGCAAATTGAAAGGAGCCTGCATGACGGAAGCGTGTACCCAGGGCGTTGACACCGGATTCGTGGCGTTAGGCTATGCCAAAGTCGCCCTGCTGGGGGTTGTTCAAGGGATCACTGAGCTACTGCCGATCTCCTCGACGGCGCACATGCGGATCGTGCCTGCGTTGCTCGGTTGGCAGGATCCCGGCTCCGCCTTCTCCGCCGCCATGCAGCTCGCAGCATTGGCTGCCGTCTTCAGCTATTTTTGGGGTGACGTGAGCCAGTTGGCCACGAACTCGGTTCGCGCCGTTGCTCATCGGGATTTCCGCGACCGACACTTCCGCTTCTCTCTTTGGATCATCCTCGCGACGATCCCGATCGGCGTGGCGGGCCTGTCTTTGTCGGCGGTGCTGAACACCTGCGGTTCTCCCTTGCGCAGCCTCACCGTGATCGGCTGGGCTTGCATCGTCATGGCGATCCTCCTCGCGCTCGCGGAGATTTATGCCCGCCACAGACGGACGCTAGAAAATGTAACGGTGATCGATGCAATGATCGTGGGCATCGCTCAGGTCGGAGCCTTGATCCCAGGTGTGTCGCGCTCGGGCTCTACCTTGACCGCGGCGCTTGCGCTTGGCCTGAAACGGGAAGAGGCGGCGCGATTCTCGTTTCTCCTTGGCCTGCCGGCAATCGCCCTAGCCGGCTTCAAGGAATTATGGGAACTCCACAAAGTCCATCTGTCTCTCGACGGCTGGTCCATCCTTTTTGTCGGGCTCGCGGTGGCTTCTATTTCAGCTTTCTTCGCGATCTGGGGACTGATGCGCGTGCTTGAGCGCTTTTCGGCTTGGCCCTTCGTGGTTTATCGAGGCGCGCTCGGCATTTTTCTCATCACCGCCATTGCATTGGGCCGACTCACCTGATTTGCGAACGTTGGAAATCTGCATGAGTGCGAAAGACAACAAAGAAGAGTCCGAAATCCAGCTTGACGCGAGTAACGCCGCCGAACGCAAGACCCTGTTGTGGGTCCTCGGCATCAATTTCCTACAGGTGATTGTCGCCGGGTTCGTAGGAGTTATTGCAGACTCCACCGGTCTGCTGGGTGCCGCCTTGGACAATTTAGCCGACGCCGGCGTCTACGCGGTGAGCATCTATGCCGTCGGGCGAACGGTCGCAGCCAAGGCGCGTGTCGCGCGGCTGTCTGGCGTCCTCCTGATCGTTTTGGGCCTGGCGCTGCTCGTGGAGGTTCTTCGACGTTTCTTCGTGGGCGCTGAGCCGATCGGTTTAGCCATGATTGTTACGGCCATCGCAAACGCCGCGACCAATCTGCTTTGCCTGCGGTTGCTGCGCTCGCATCGAGACCAGGGCGTGCACTTGAAGGCGTCCTGGATCTTTACGACTAACGACATGCTGGCCAACGCTGGCATCGTTGTTTCCGGCGCTGCAGTCATGTTCTTCAGGTCACCGCTTCCCGATTTGATCATAGGGCTGGTGGTTGTTGGGATCGTTCTCAAGGGCGGCTGGGATATTCTGAAGGAGGCGCGCGAGGCGCAACGGGAGGGATTGTCGGTTCGCGAAAAATGATGAGCGAGCGGTCCCTCCGCCTTGCTTGGACCGTACTCGCGGCTTGAGGCAACCAGCCTGACTTAACTGCGACGAATGGCTACCCCAGCACGTCTTCCTCGGCTCCGTAAAAATCGGTTCCGCCGCGAGTGCGTGGCGACGAAGACGAATCTGATGCGCCGTGAGGCTGCGGATCGTTTCGCCTTTGAAGCCTAGAGAATAAACCTCCGATCTTGATCATATTTCTCTTGATCCTGTAGCGGCTACAGCATGTAGGTTGGCGGTGTCGCACGGCTCGATGACCAAGGAAGCGGGTACGCCGCGATCGTAGCAGCCTCCTAGAAGCAAGAGTGGCCCGCGTAATTCAGGCCACGGGAGGTAGCACTCTGACGATCGAACTGCGCCATCTTCGCTACGTTGTTGCAGCCGCCGAGCGCGGAAGCTTTCGGCGCGCAGCCAAGGCGCTGGAAGTTCAGGAGGCTGCCATCAGCCGACGTATCCGGGATCTCGAAGACGAGATCGGAGCCGCGCTTTTCATTCGTCACCATGGCGGCGTTCACCTCACCCAAGCGGGCGAGAGATTCGTCATCCGCGCGCGCCAGGCTCTGAGCCAGATTGGCCACGCGGCCATCGATGCGGGTTCGTTCGGTCGTGGTGAGACAGGCGTGGTCCGCATTGGGATATTTTCTTCGCTCGCTTCTGGCTTTCTGTCCGATCTGCTCCGCGCCTATGTCGGAGCGAACCCCGAGGTCCGCCCCGACCTCATCGAAGGGGGCCCGACCGACCACATCGCCTCGGTTCAAAGGCATCGGCTGGATATCGCCTTCCTGACAGGTCAGCCAATCGCGGATGGCTGCGATTTGGCCCATCTGTGGAATGAGCGGGTCTATGTGGCAGTGCCCAGCGATCATGAACTAGCGCGAAAGCGTGAGATCTCGTGGCGGAATCTGCGAGACAGACACTTCATTGTGAGTGAGACCGATCCCGGACCTGAGATCCACGACTACCTGGTGAAGCATCTGGCCGATCTTGGGCACCATCCAAGCGTCGAACGCCACGGCGTGGGCAGGGACAACTTGATGCATCTTGTAGCGATCAGACAAGGTCTTACCCTTACAAGTGAAGCGACGACGGCCGCGCGTTTTCCCGGCGTGGTTTACCGCCCGCTATCCGAGGAGATCCTGCCATTCTGCGCAATATGGTCGCCACAGAACGACAATCCGGCGCTGCGAAGGCTTCTCAGTCTGGCGAGAACTATGTCGAAGGCCGCTTTGCCGGGCTTATTCCTTGCTGATGGGACTGCCGGACTATGAGTGGTCCGCCTCCTTTGGAGCAATTTGCCGCTGAGACGGAGTCACGGCTCGCCGAGCCTTGGCGAACACCCGATCGGTCGCCATAAAGCGCTCGATCATCGGTGAGATCAGCTTGACCGGGTCGCCAATCGGCCGTCCGGTCTCGCGGGCGAGTACCTGGGAATAGGCCACGAGGTCGCGGTGAACCGACGCCGGCAGTTCGATTGAGACCTTGACGGGTTTGTCATCGTCAATGACCCCGAGCTTCAGCTTCACCATTGGTCAACCTCCGTAGGGTTCGAGAACGAGGTCTCGCGTGACGATGACACGGACGGGGAATCCCGGACGGACAGTCAGCGTCGGCGCGACGTTCAACTGGCGACGGACGATCTGCTGACCAGCATCGTTGATCGTGCCTTGCCCGCCGTTGCGGATTGCCTGGATCAGGCGGTCGTCATCGTTTGTGGCGAGCTCGGCCCCGATGCTCAGCAGCGTGGAGAGACCCGCTGCTTTGGCCAGATCCCACCAGTGATAGTCGACGCCGTCCTGCAAGCCGGCATAGCCTTCCGCGTCGGCGCCTGGCTGGCGCTCGAGCACGATCGACCGCCCGTTCGGGAAGATCAGCCGGTTCCAGACCAGCAGCACACGGCTTTGGCCGAACTGAACATTGTTGTCGTATTGGCCGATGATGCGTGTGCCCTGCGGCACGAGCAGGATGCGGCCGGTTCGGCGATGCCGGGGCCGCGACGCGATCCGGAGAGACCGTCCGCCGATCGGCGGCGGCATTGAGGAAGGCGAGCTGGCGGTCCTGCGCCGTCGGCGTGGCCGGCTGCGGCGCAAGGCCGAGGCTCGTCAGGTCGGGCAGAGGCAGTTGGGGACTGGCGGATGGCATTCCGCTTGGTGATGCCGCCGCTGGCGTGGACGTCGTTCTTGTCTCCGTTGAGGCGAACAGTCGTGCGGTCCGTGCCGCCTCCAATTCCTGAAGCCGACGCTGTTCCTCGGCGCTGAGGCCCGGACTGGGCGCCGCCATGCCAGGAACCGGGACGGGTTGGCCCCGGTTCTGCGCGTCGAGGATGGGGCGGCCGAGATCGCCGGGCAGCGGTGGCCCCAGCACCGGCCCCGTATAATCACGCGGCAGGCCGGCAAGGCCATCAGCGGTCGCGCGATTGTCGGTCGAATACAGCTCTTCATTCGGGCGGCCGCCGTCGCGGGTCTGGAGCGCGTAGATCAACGCCCCACCGATCCCGACGCTGGCGACGAGACCGAGGCCGGCAAGCACCTTCCTTGACAACCGCGTGACGCGCGGCGCCTCGGCGCGCAGCCGCATCCGCGGCGCCGGCTCGCTGATCAGGGGCTGCTCGACGTTCTCCGGCTCTGCCCCTTCCTCTTTCCGGGAACCGATGTCGCTCACGACGCCGGCCTCCCGTCGGTGCGGGTGATGCGCACGCGCTTTTGGCGATCGCCCGCGCCGAAGCGCAGCTCGGCGGCGGCGAACAGGCGATCGACGATCATGTGGTTCCCGCGGACCCGGTAGTTCACCAGCTCGGAGGTGTTGCCTTCCGGGCCGACGACAAAGAGCGGCGGCATCTCGCCCTGACCAATGCCGCGTGGAAACTCGATAAAGACCTGGCGGCCGTCGTCGAAGGCACGGAGCGGACGCCACGGCGCACGGTCACCGTCGATGTCGTAGCGGAAATTGACACGGGACAAGTCGATACCGGTGGCGACCGGCTGGGCGGCCTGCGCTTCGACGTTCTGACGGCGCAGCGCGATAAGCTGATCCTGCGGATATTGCCAGGAGACCGAGGCCATATAGGTGCGCTCGGTCGAGCGCAGTTCCATGTGGTAGGTGCGCAGGTTGGTGTTGATGACCAGGTTGGTCATCAGCTCGGCGCGGGTCGGTTTCACCAGGATGTGGATCTGTCGCGTCACGCCGGATCCACTCTCGGTGTCGCCGATGATCCAGCGCACGGTGTCGCCGGCGGCGACGGGCCCGGAGCCCACGAGCTGCTCGCCGGGCTGGAGGGCGATGTCGGTGATCTGCCCGACGGCGGTGTAGACCTGATAGAGCGCGCCCTGCGTGAAGGGATAGACCTGCATCGAGTTGATGAAGCCGTTGCGAACGGGCTGCACGCGGGCAGCGGCGTTGGCCTGGTTGACGCGAGCGGCCGGATCGGTCGCCTCCGGCGCGCTTCGTGTCGTCTCGACCGGCTTCATCTGGCCGGGGAGCGGCAGCGGCCGGGGCAGTTCGACAACGGTGACCGGCGCCGGGGGATCGACCGTCTGCACGGCCGGCGCTGCGTCGTCATAGCTGATCTCGGGCGGCTTCTGGGTGGTGGCGCAGCCGGCGAGCGCGGTCGTCGCGAGGAGAAGGAGCGGCAGCGCGGCTTTGCGCAAAACCTCCGACGCGGATGTGTGTGAAGCCGGGTTTCCGGCTTTACGGAAAGACGACTTCATTGTCCGAGCTCCCGTGACCAGTTGATGGCGTTGACGTAGATTCCGAGCGGGTTGGCACGGAGTTTTTCGGCGGTGCGCGGCGGTTGCACGACGATGGTGAGGATGGCGGTCCAGCGTGATGTTTCGGCGAGAGCGCCGTCCTGATAGCGGCGCTCGACCCAGGCGACGCGGAAACTCGTCGGGGATGCGCGGATGACGGACGAAACGTCGACGGCGATCTGCTGCTTGCCGACCTTGGTGAAGGGGTCGTTGGCGCGAGCGTAGTCGTTGAGCGCCATCGCACCGGCCGAGGTCGTGAACTCATACGCACGCAGCCAGTTCTGCCGCACGATGATGGCGTCTGCCGGGATCGAGCGGACCTGCTCGATGAAGCGCGCGAGATGCCAGGCCACCTGTGGATCGGTCGGCTGATAGTCGGCGGTGGCGGGTGCGACCGCCTGTGCCTGCCCGAGGCGATCGACCTGCACCACCCAGGGCACGATCGTTCCGCGCGCCGACTGCCAGACAAGCGCGGTGGCGAAACCGGCAGACAGGATCAGCGAGCCAAACGCCATCAACCGCCAGTTCTTCGCCTGCACACGGGCAGAGCCGATGCGTTCGTCCCAGACCTGGCCGGCGCGCTGATAGGGCGTCTCGGGTTCGGGTGATTTGCCATAGTGGGTTGCTGGTCGTTTGAAGAGGCTCATCAGCGGTCGCTTTCGGAAAGGTTGATGGAAGAGCCGCCGCCGTGGCTGTCACCAGAGCGGACGGCATGCGCGGCGGCTTGGACGCCATGCGTGATGTTCTGAGAGCGCTTCATGCGCTTGGCCCAGTCGGGCGGTCCCTGACGGGAAGACGTGCTCTGACTGGTGGAGGCGTCGTTGGCGGCCTCCGTGTCGCCACCGACCGTGCCTGCGTTCGAGGAGCCGCCTGTTGCCTCGAAGGCGGACTTGGTGCCGGAGGAGAAGCTCGACTTCATGCTGTCGGCCGCACGCGACGCGGCGCGCTTCAGTGGAGAGGCAGCAGCGGACGCGCCCGCGCGGGCAACACCGCCGAGACCGGAAGCGACGCCGGCGGCGCCGGACTGGCCAGCCGCGCTGAGGCTGTAGGCGGTGGACGCTCCGCCCGCGAGGGCGGCTCCACCGCGCGCAGCGGCGGCGGCACCGCCGATCGCCGCCGCGCCTCCAGAGGCAACGGCCCCCACGGCGGCACCGCCGGCAGCGACCATTCCGCCCGCGGCGAGACCGGTGCCGACGGCAGCGCCCGCGCCAAGCTGCGGACCCCCGGAGACAAGGCCATTGGCGATGCCGGGACCGAAGATGCCGAGGCCGAGCAGCGAAAGCGCTGCGAGCACGATCGCCATTGCCTGGTCGATCGTCGGTGTCGCGCCACCGAAGCCGGCGGTGAACTCGGAGAAAAGCGTCGAGCCGATACCGATGATGACGGCGAGCACCAGCACCTTGATGCCGCTGGAAATCACATTGCCAAGGACACGCTCGGCCATGAAGGCGGATTTGCCGAACAGGCCGAACGGGATGAGGACGAAGCCGGCAAGCGTCGTTAGCTTGAACTCGATAAGGGTGACAAAGAGCTGGATGGCGAGGATGAAGAAGGCGAGCAGCACCAGCGCCCAGGCGAGGAACATGCAGGCGATCTGGATGAAATTCTCGAAGAACGACCAGTAGCCCATCAGGCCGGAGATGGAATCGAGGAGCGGCCGACCGGCATCGAGCCCGGTCTGCGCAACCTTACCGGGGCGGAGCAGATCGGCGGTCGTGAAGCCCGTGCCGCTCGCCTTCAGGCCGAGGCCAGCGAAGCTCTCGAAGACGATGCGGGCGAGATTGTTCCAGTTGCCGATGATGTAGGCGAACACCCCGACGAACAGGGTCTTCTTCACGAGCCGCGCCATGATGTCGTCGTCAGCGCCCCAGCTCCAGAACAGGGCGGCCAGCGTCACGTCGATGACGATCAGCGTTGTGGCGATGAACGCGACTTCACCGCTCAGCAGCCCGAAGCCGGAATCGATGTAGCGGGTGAAGACCTCGAGGAAGTGGTCGATGACGCCGGTGCCGCCCATGATGCTATCTGGCCTCTTCGGGTTGGAGCGGAACCGCGGGTGCCGGGATGGTCGCCGTCGGGCGCGGCGACTGCGGTGCGTCGGGCAACGGCTCGGCGGGGCGAGCCCCGGGAGCCAGGAAGCGGCGACGGTTCTCGGCCCAGGCGCTCAGGCAGGAAGGGTCGCGCGGACCGGCCTCACCGATTCCCGCGCAGCGGATGAGTTCGGCTCGCAGAGGATCGGCGGTCTCGGCACCGGCCCGATCGACGCTCTGGTAGATCGGCGCGTCCTCTTTCCGGGTCATCTCGATCGCCGCGGCGGCGACGGCCACGGCGATAAAGACGATGGCGCCGAGGCGGGCGAACATCTTTCCGTCCATGATCGCGCCCTCAGTTGCCGCCTTGGAACATCCGGACATTGCCGGGCTGATAGCCGGATCCGGGAGTGAGGAAGCGACGGCGCTGCTCGCGGCCCTGTTCGGCCGCCGCGGCTTGCTCGGCGGACTGGAGCGCCTGCGCCCGGCCATTGGCCGCGACGACGGCCGTGAGGTCGGCGAGCTGTTGCGCCTGAAGCGCGAGGAGCTGGTTGCCGGCCTGCGTCGCCTGAAGGGCGCCGGTCGCGCCCTGGCTCTGACCGACCAGCGCCGACATTTGCGTCCGGTTGGTGTCGATGTTGCCGACAACGCCGGCCTGGACGCGCATGGAGTCCTGCAGGCCGCCCACCGTATTCTGCCAACGTGTCCGGGCATCCGTGACGAGTTGCTGGTCCGAGGCGGACAGCGAGACATTGCGGTATTGCTGCTGGAAGGCGCGGTCGATCTGTTGAACATCGAAGGCGATGTTCTGGGCCTGGTTGAGCAACTGCTGTGTCCGCTGCACGGACTGCTGAAGCTGCTGAAGCGAGGAGAATGGCAGGCTCGCGAGATTGCGGGCCTGGTTGATCAGCATGGTCGCCTCGTTCTGAAGCGAGGTGATCTGGTTGTTGATCTGCTGCAGCGCGCGGGCGGCCTGAAGGACGTTCTGCGCATAGTTGGTGGGGTCGTAGACGATGATGGCATGCGCCGGCGCGGGCAGCAGCGGCGACAGCGCCAACGGCGCCGCGAGGATGGACAGGGCGAGCCGAGCGGCGCGCGTGCGGGAGCGAAAGCGGATCATGAAGATACCTCCTCCTGGCTGGTGGGAATGACGGTCTGGCGGGTGACATTGGTGAGGTCCGCGATGAGATCCGCCGCCCAGCCGAGCGAACATTGGGCGAGCCATTCGTGGAGGAAGCCGTCGCGGCCCGCGCGGGCGAACACCTCGGCGATCAGCGCCTGGTGCTGTTTCGAGGACGCGGCGCAGAGCGCCAGCGCGACGTCGGACAGGCCCAGCTCGAACAGCCGGTTGCCGCGTCGCGACTGGCAGTAGTAGTCGCGCTTCGGCATGGCCCGCGCGAGGATCTCGATCTGGCGGTCGTTGAGACCGAAGCGGCGATAGATCGCGGTGATCTGCGGCTCGATCGCGCGTTCGTTCGGCAGCAGCAGACGGGTCTGGCAGCTTTCGATGATCGCGGGCGCGATGGCGGAATTGTCGATGTCCGACAGCGACTGCGTAGCGAAGATGACGCTGGCGTTCTTCTTGCGCAGCGTCTTCAGCCACTCGCGGAGCTGGCCGGCGAAACCCTGGTCGTCGAGCGCGAGCCAGCCTTCATCGACGATGAGCAGAGTCGGCCGGCCGTCGAGCCGGTCCTCGATGCGATGGAATAAATAGGCCAGGACCGCGGGCGCGGCGCCGGTGCCGATCAGGCCCTCGGTCTCGAAGGCTTGCACCGTCGCTTCACCCAGATACTCGGCTTCAGCATCGAGCAGCCGGCCATAGGGACCGCCTACGCAATAGGGTCGCAGCGCCTGCTTCAGGTCGTTAGACTGCAGGAGGACGGCGAGGCCGGTGATGGTGCGTTCGTTGACGGGGGCCGAGGCCAATGAGGTCAGCGCCGACCAGAGATGCTCCTTGACGTCCGGCGTAATCGGCACGCCTTCGCGCAGGAGGATCGCGACGATCCAATCCGCCGCCCAGGCGCGCTCCTGCACCTCGTGGATTCCGGCAAGCGGCTGGAGCGAGACGGAGGAATCCGAACCCTCGGTCAGGCCACCGCCGAGATCGTGCCAGTCGCCGCGCATCGCCAACGCCGCGGCGCGGATCGACCCGCCGAAGTCAAAGGCGAAGACTTGCGCGTCCCGGTAGCGCCGAAATTGAAGCACCATCAGGGCCAGCAGCACTGACTTGCCGGCGCCGGTCGGTCCGACGACGAGCGTGTGGCCAACGTCGCCGACATGAAGGGAAAACCGGAACGGGGTGCTTCCCTCGGTCTTGCCGAACAGCAAGGGGGGCGACCCGAAGTGCTCATCCCGTTCCGGCCCCGCCCACACCGCCGACAACGGGATCATGTGGGCGAGATTGAGTGTGGAGATCGGCGGTTGCCGGACATTGGCGTAGACGTGGCCGGGTAGAGAGCCGAGCCAGGCGTCGACGGCATTGATCGTCTCGGGCATTGCCGTGAAGTCGCGGCCCTGGACAATCTTCTCGACCAGCCGCAGCTTTTCGGCGGCGATCCGTGAATCCTCATCCCAGACCGTGACGGTCGCCGTCACATAGGCTTGGCCGGCATAGTCGGCGCCGAGTTCCTGAAGGGCGAGGTCCGCATCCGCCGCCTTGTTGGCGGCGTCGGTGTCCACGAGGACGGAGGCCTCGTTGGTCATCACCTCCTTCAGGATGGCGGCGATCGACTTGCGCTTGGCGAACCATTGCCGTCGGATCTTCGTGAGCAGCTTAGTCGCATCGGTCTTGTCGAGCAGGATGGCGCGCGTCGACCAGCGATAGGGAAAGGCGAGCCGATTGAGATCGTCGAGCAATCCGGGCGTGGTTGCCGTCGGAAAACCGACGATGGTGAGCACGCGCAGATGCGCCGTTCCCAGTCTCGGCTCCAGCCCTCCGGTGAGCGTCTGGTCGGCGATCAGGGCATCGAGATACATCGGCGTCTCGGGCACCCGGACGCGCTGGCGGTTGGTCGAGACGCAGGAATGGAGGTAGGTCAGCGTCTCGCCGTCATCGAGCCAGACGCATTCCGGCATGAAGCCTTCGACGAGCTGCAGCACGCGATCGGTGCGGTCGATGAAGCCGCGCAGGAGCTCATGGGCGTCAACGCCGGACTGCTCGCGGCCCTCATAGAGCCAGGCTTCCGTGCGCGCGGCATCCTCGGCGGGCGGCAGATAGAGGAAGGTCAGGAAGTAACTGGACTCGAAATGCGTGCCCGCTTCTTCGAAATCGGCCTTCCTCTCGGCATCTAGCAGACCGGACGCTGAATCCGGAAACATGCTTGACGGATAGGTCGCGGCGGCATGGCGCTGCGCCTCGACGAAGATCGACCAGCCGGAGCCGAGACGCCGGAAGGCGTTGTTGAGCCGGCCGGCGACGGCGACCAGTTCGGCCGGCACGGCGGAATCCATATCCGGGCCACGGAATCTGGCCGAGCGCTGGAACGAGCCGTCCTTGTTGAGAACGACGCCTTCGCCAGCCAGGGCGACCCAGGGCATGAAATCGGCGAGCCGGGTGTTGCGATTGCGATATTCGGCAAGGTTGAGCATCGGTGCGCCTCCTCAGACCGCCAGGTGGCCGGGGATGCGCAGATGGCGGCGCACCACGTCGACGAATTGCGGATCGCGCTTGGCAGCCCAGACGGCAGCGAAGTGGCCGATGGCCCAAAGGCCAAGGCCGACCAGCCAGAGGCGAAGGCCGAGACCGAGCGCCGCCGCCAGCGTGCCATTGAGGATCGCGATCGAACGCGGGGCACCGCCGAGCAGGATGTGCTCGGTCAGCGACCGGTGGACGGGCACGCTGAAGCCCGGCACCTCGCCGGCATGATCGGCCGGGCCCGCCATCAGACGAGTGCTCCGCCGCCGAACGAGAAGAACGACAGGAAGAACGAGCTGGCCGCGAACGCGATCGACAGGCCGAAGACGATCTGGATCAGCCGGCGGAAGCCGCCCGATGTGTCACCGAAGGCCAGCGTCAGGCCGGTGACGATGATGATGATCACAGCGATGATTTTGGCGACCGGGCCTTCGATCGACTGGAGGATCTGCTGGAGTGGCTGCTCCCACGGCATGGACGAGCCCGACGCGTGGGCGGCTGGCGCCAGAGCGATCGACAGGAAGGTGACACACGCCGCCGTCGCGATGTGACGGCGTATGCGGAGAGAATGACGGATCATGCTGGATCTCCCGATGGTTTGGATGCTGCTTGGGTGATGGCGTAGTCGCCGGTCGGGCCGAGCCCATCGACGCGGGCAAGTTCGGCAAGGCGACGCTGGGCGCCGCGGCCGGAAAGCACGGCGACGATATCGATGGTCTCGGCGATCAGCGCGCGCGGGACGGTGACCACGGCTTCCTGGATGAGTTGCTCGAGGCGGCGCACTGCGCCGATCGCCGTGCCGGCGTGTATGGTGCCAATGCCGCCTGGGTGGCCGGTGCCCCAAGCTTTCAAAAGGTCGAGGGCTTCAGCGCCGCGGACCTCGCCGATCGGGATCCGGTCTGGACGGAGCCGCAGGCTGGAGCGCACCAGATCTGAGAGCGAGACGACGCCGTCCTTGGTGCGCAGCGCAACGAGATTGGGCGCGGCGCATTGCAGCTCGCGCGTATCCTCGATCAGGACGACGCGATCGTCCGTCTTGGCGACCTCGGCCAGCAGCGCGTTGGTGAGTGTCGTCTTGCCGGTCGAAGTGCCGCCGGCGACGAGGATGTTTTGCCGAGACGCCACGGCATCGCGCAGCGCCTCGGCTTGGGGCCCCGTCATGATCCCGGCGGCGACGTAATCATCGAGGGTGAAGACAGCGACGGCGGGCTTGCGGATCGCGAAGGCGGGCGATGAGACGATAGGGGGCAGCAGACCTTCGAACCGCTCTCCTGTTTCGGGGAGCTCGGCGGAGACGCGGGGGCTGCCGGGATGGACCTCCGCGCCGACATGGTGCGCGACCAAGCGCACGATCCGCTCGCCATCGGCGGCGGAGAGGCGCTCACCCGTATCGGAAAGCCCTTCGGAAAGGCGGTCGATCCAGAGCCGTCCGTCGGGGTTGAGCATCACCTCGACGATCGCGGGATCTTCCAGGAACCGGGCGATGGCGGGGCCAAGGGCGGTGCGCAACATGCGCGCACCCCGCATGATCGCTTCGGATTTCTGGTGTGCTGCCGCCACGTCGTCCCCGTTCTTTCGCGGGCGCGCACGACGCGCGGCCCTGGATCGGGGATGATTAAAAGAGCCAGAAGTCAGGCCGGTTCAACAAGATTAGATCGTCGTAGTAGCCTAGCGTGCAAATACAGGAGAACGGCGGAATCGGTTCCGACTTGATCGACGACAAGCGGACACTATCGGTCCTCTGGCGGCGAGTCGTCGTCATCGCCGCGGACCCTTCCGGCAACATCGTCCGGGATTTCCCGGAGGAAGCTTTGACCCTTCTGAAGCCTTTTGCCGAGCGTCTCGATGAAGCCTTCGAAGCGCTCGCGACCCTTGATCTGAGCCGCGGCCTGCGCGTCGCCCGGCAATGGCGGCGTGATCGTCAGCCAGAAGCGGACGAAGAGCGCCAGCGTTTCGGCCGTGACGCCGAGATCGCGCTCGAGGCGTTGCGCCTGGCGCGAGAGTCGGTCCATCCGGCGGGTGAAGGCGGCTTCGCGTCGATCGGCGGCGTCGGGCGAAAGGAATGACGCCACGGCCGCCTCGACGATGGCCGATCGCGGGATCTTCTTGCGTTCCGACAGCTCGTTGATCCGGGTGATCATCTCGACGGGCAAGGTGAGGTTCAGGCGGTCCCGCATCGCCGCCTCCTAGAGATCCATGCCGTCATTGGGATCGAGCGAGACCTGACGCGCCACGCCGGTCATCTGCCGGCGCAGCGCCTGACGCTGGCGGGCGACATCTTCGGGCTCCTCGTCGAGCATGATCGCGAACTCCTCCGCCGGTTTCTGGTCGGTCGTCTCCTTGACGATGGCGACATGGTCCGGAAGCTCGGGTTCGCGGCGCAGGCCGCTATTGGCCTGGTCGCCCTGCGCCTTCTCCATCTCGGCCAGCAGCGCCGCGTTCGGCTTCTGTGGGACAAGCGTCGACCAGCCGTCAGCGCGGGATGTGCGCCCGGACCTCTGCGGATCGGGCGGGGACAGCACGCGTTCCTTGAACCGGGCATCCTCGTAGTAGCGTGCCTTCTTCGCCCGGATCGGCGCGGTGCCGGCGACCATGACGATCTCGTCTGCGGGCGGGAGCTGCATCACCTCGCCGGGGGTGAGCAGCGGGCGGGCAGTTTCCGAGCGTGAGACCATGAGATGGCCGAGCCAGGGCGAAAGCCGGTGCCCGGCATAGTTCTTCATCGCCTTCATCTCGGTCGCGGTGCCGAGCGCATCGGAGACGCGCTTCGCGGTCCGTTCGTCGTTGGTCGCGAAGCTGACCCGGACATGGCAGTTGTCGAGGATCGAGTTGTTCGCCCCGTAAGCCTTCTCGATCTGGTTCAGCGACTGCGCGATCAGAAAGCTCTTGATGCCGTAGCCCGCCATGAAGGCCAGCGCGGACTCGAAGAAGTCGAGGCGGCCAAGCGCCGGAAACTCGTCGAGCATCATCAGCACGCGATGCTTGCGTTCCTTGGCGTGCAGGTCCTCGGTCAGGCGCCGACCGATCTGGTTCAACACGAGGCGGATGAGCGGCTTGGTCCGCGAGATGTCGGATGGCGGCACCACGAGGTAGAGCGTCGCCGGCCGCGGATCAGCGATCAGATCAGCGATGCGCCAGTCGCAGCGCCGCGTTACCTGAGCGACGACGGGATCGCGATAGAGGCCGAGAAACGACATGGCGGTCGAGAGCACGCCGGAGCGCTCGTTGTCGGATTTGTTCAACAGCTCGCGCGCCGTGGACGCGACCACGGGATGCGGCCCGGCTTCGCCGAGGTGCGGCGTTGTCATCATCGCCTTCAGCGTGGTTTCGATCGGCCGCTTTGGATCCGAGAGGAAGCCCGCGACGCCGGCGAGCGTCTTGTCCGCCTCGGCGTAGAGGACATGCAGGATCGCGCCGACCAGCAGCGAGTGGCTGGTCTTCTCCCAGTGATTGCGGTTGTCGAGCGAACCTTCCGGATCGACCAGCACGTCGGCGACGTTCTGGACGTCACGGACTTCCCAATCGCCGCGGCGCACCTCGAGCAGCGGATTGTAGGCGGCGGATTTCGGGTTGGTCGGATCGAACAACATCACGCGGCCATGCTTCGCCCGGAAGCCGGCGGTGAGCTGCCAGTTCTCGCCCTTGATGTCGTGGACGATGGCCGAGCCCGGCCAGGTCAGCAACGATGGCACGACCAGGCCGACGCCCTTGCCGGAGCGCGTCGGCGCGAAGCACAGCACATGCTCCGGCCCGTCATGGCGCAGATAGTCGCGGTCCAGCTTGCCCAGCACTACGCCATCCGGGCCAAGCAGCCCGGCCGCCTTCACCTCTCCCTTCTCGGCCCAGCGCGCCGAGCCATAGGTCTCGGCATTCTTCGCTTCCCGCGCGCGCCAGACGGACATGCCGATGGCAACCGCAATCGAGATGAACCCGCCCGACGCGGCGATGAAGGCGCCCTTGGTGAAAATCTCCGGCGCATAGGCGTCGTAGGAGAACCACCAGGCGAAGAAGGCAGGGGGGAAGTAGACCGGCATTTCTAATAGCCTGAACCACGGCGCTCCAAGCTGCGCCTGAAAGCCGAGCTGCCAGGCGACATACTGCGTCGCCGACCAGGTCGTAATCAGCACGATCAGGAAGACGATGGTGATCTGGCCCCAGAGGATTTTGGTCGCGGACATCGGCGTTGCTCCTTTCTTCTTCTTGCTGGTGGCTAAAGGCCGAGGTCGCGCTTGCGCCCGAGGCTCCACTCGATGCCGCCGCCATCGCGGGTGACGCCGGCGACGTGCTGGCCGAGTTTGCGTTCGATCTCGCGCGACCAGGGCACGAGCTGGAAGCCGAGTCCGTTGTCGATCATGGCGAAGCGGCCCGAGGAGAGCGTCAGGCGCTGGCGATAGATCCCCGAGACATGCTCGCCGGCCGCGGCCTTAACATGCGGCATCCCTGTCTCGGCCGACAGCTTCTCGCCCACGGCGTCCAGTTCGCGCCGGCGCAGCGTGTTGAGGAGATCGCGCTGGAGGATGATGCGCTGACCCTGGCGGCGGGCGAGGCCGTCGTCAGCGAGATGTTCGGTACGGGCCTGCATGGCGTCGCGCGCCGCGCGGCCGAACCCACCCATGGAGAGCGGCATCTGTTCGCGCTCGACCAGACGATGGTCGAGCCAGGTGGCGCCCGGCGCGGTGATCTGGGTGCGAAGATCGAGATCGGAACGGGTGGCGAGCACCAGCGTCGGTCGCTGGTCCTCCGACCCACCGAAGCGCCGAACCTCGACGATGCCACCGACAGGCGGCGCGTGCTCGAAGGCTTCGATGCCACGGAAGCGGACATGGTGGGCGCGGCCGTCGGTGCCGTCGACCACGGCATAGGTTTCGCCGGTCAGCTCATCATGGAGGCCCTTGTCGACCAGTCGGCCGATGATCGGCGAGCCAGGTTCGCCCTCGATGACATAGTCGGCGACGCCGCGATCCTGGCCGCGCTCGGTGAAGGCGCGGTGCATGGTCTTGATGATGTCGCCGCGGATGCCGAGGTCGCGAAGATGGCGTTCGGCTTCCAGCCCCACCATCCATTCTCCGGGACCGGCCGACGTGGCGAGCCCCATCTTCTCCAGATGCTGAAGGCGGCCGATCATCAGGCGGCGGATCTCAGGGTTGGCGGAGCCGCTGGCGTCACGGCGCAGGTCGATGGCGCCGACGTCGTCGGCGTGGCCGCGGATCTCGACATCGAGTCGCGTCCAGCGTTCCGCGGTGACTTCCTTCTCCAGGGCATTGCGGATTTCGTGCTCGGGCTTGGGGCCAAGCTCGATCGACACCAGATCCTCGGCGCGCGAGCGAAGGCCCCGGCTGATGTAGTCGCGCGAGATCACGAGATCGGCGCCGGCCTCATCCACGCCGCGCACGAGCAGATGGACGTGCGGATTGTCGGTATTCCAGTGATCGACGGCGACCCAGTCGAGGCGCGTCCCCAGATCGGCTTCCATCTGCTGTGCGAGGTCGCGCGTGAAGGCCTTGAGGTCGGTCATCTCGCCGGCGTCCTCGGGCGAGACGATGAAGCGGAAATGGTGCCGGTCGTCCTTGCACCGGTCAGCAAAGGCGAGATCGTCGGCGCGATCGGAGCCGGCGTCGAACATGACGCCCTTTTCTCCGTCCCGGCTGACACCCTCGCGCTTGAGGTACGACAGGTGCGCGGACAGCGGCGCGGAGCGGAAGGACCGGCCCTGGTGGCGCACCACGCGCGCCTTCACGACGACGCGACGCGTCGAGTTGAACAGACGGCTGCGGCTGAAACTGCCGCGCCCTCGGCCGAAGGTCGAACGGCCATAGCCGGACGCGCGTCTGCCTGATGGCGGTGCGGCGGTATGGCCCGCCTTCTTCGCGGCCCGGAGCACTTGGTTGAGGAAGCTCTTCGCCTTCGGGGCGCGAGTGGTTTTGATGCGCCCAGGCCGGACCCGAAAATCGCTGTCGCTCTCGCTCATGCTGAAGCTCCGGACAGCGGCAATTCAGGCCCGTGCATACGGAGGCCTTGAAATCCTTCACAAAAACCGGGCTTCATGCGCGCGACCGACCGCCATGCACGCAAAAACGCAAGCCTCTTCAGAGGCTTACAGCGTTTCGGGCATGCGCTTTTATCTCGCCGTCTGTTGGTCGTGTTTGCCTGCCACCCCCATCCTCCCGCCCAACCTGACCGGAAGCCCGCTACACTGCGCGAGAGTGCGAATGCCCTCATTATTGCTCTCCCGCACGATTGCGGGCGACGAACAGGCCGCCCGACTGCGGGACGATGGCGGAGACATCGCGCGCGATCGGTGCTGTCGGCGCATCGTCCTGATTGCCGCCGCGTTGCACAGGCTCGGCCGCCGATGTGCGCTCGGATTGCGCGATGAACAGCGGCGCGCGAGTCCAGGCTTGCGGATCGGCGGCGGCAACGACGGTCGCCGGAGCAGTCAGCTCACCGCCGCCGAAGATAGGGAGGAGCGCGGCCACATAGGCGCGTGTCTCCGCCGGCAAGGGACGGCCGGCGAGATAGTCTTCATACCGGCCTGGCCCCGCGTTGTAGGCGGCGAGAAAGCCGGGCGAGCCGTACCGATCATGCATTTCGCGCAGGTACGCCGCGCCCGCCAGGATGTTGTCGCGCGGATTGAAGGGGTCCGTTCCGAGCGAATAGCGGATGCGCAGACCCGCCCAGGTCTCGGGCATGATCTGCATCAGGCCCATCGCTCCCTTTGACGAGACGGCGCGCACCTCGTTCGCGCTCTCGACCCGTATGACCGCCCTGATCCAGGCCGCCGGGATGCCGAAGCGCTGTGCGGCCTCAGCGATGTGAGCCGGATAGGGATCGGCCGGGCCCGGGCGTTCGACCGGCGAGCTCTGCGCCAGCGTGACGGCCGATGGCGCGCCGACGAGAAATAGGCCGGAAAGGAGAAGGAGGCCTGCATGCCGGGCGGCGCGATGACGCCCGGCAGCGGTAACGTGGCGCACTGATGGGGACGGCCAACGCATCGGCTCAATCCCGCTCGCCGCGCTTCGGCGGGCGGTTCCAGTGCAGGCCCCAGGCGGTCTTGTCGTCGCCCGACTGGAACAGGTTTGCGCGGATAGGCTGCACGAAGACGGGATCGTCGAGCTGCAACGAGACGTAGTCGCCGGCGCGTTCGCCGGTGCGTTTCCAGCCGGCGCCGACCTCCGGACCGTCCTCGTCGCGGAGGTGGACGCGATAGTCTGGGGCGTTCTCGGCGTCGGACGGCTCGGCCGGCACGAGCGCCAGCTCCGTGTCGAGCGAAAGGGTGTGGATGCGGCCGGAATAGCCCGATTTCGTGCGGGTGAATTCTCCAATCTGAGGCATGGAAGGCTCCTTTGCTGTGCGGTGGAGGACGGGATGGACATGCGCGTCACCGCGTTGGCGCGCGCCATTCGAAGCGGCCGTTGCCGTCTTCATCGGTGTAGAGCGGCGTCGCCCGGCCGATGATCGTGTCGGTCGAGACGGGGCCGAAGTAGCGACCGTCAAGGCTGTCGCGGACCTGCCAGTTCATCAGGAAGATCTCGCCGACTCCGAGCAGCCGGCAGCCTTGCCAACTCGGCAGGGCGCGGCCCGAGCGGTCGCGATCAAGCGCCTCGGCCATGTCGACCCCATCGACCGAGATCGTGCGGCCTGTGCGACAGACACGTTGCCCGGCAACGCCGGCGACGCGCTTCATGAGCGGCACGCCACGCGGCAGGTAGCCGCGCTCAGCGAGGAAGGTCGCGAGCGGTTCGGGCGCATCGACGGCGACGAGGTCGGTGACTTCCAGGAGATGGTCGGGATCGATCGTGTAAAGCCCGATCGGCACGCTCGCGGACGCGTTCCAGATGAGCTTGAGCGGCAGCGGAAGGACGGCTGCCATGACGATGCCCATCGCCGCGAAATACGTCGCCATGACGTAGCCGAAGCGGCTCATGGCTCGGCCCTCCGGCGCAGCAGGAAGGCTCGATGCTGCTCGGCGCTGTAAGCGCGCGGTGCCTCGCCAGCGGTCAGGCGGTTGTGGATGTGGCGCCAATGATCGGGCGAAACATCGACCGGATCGACGCCGATCGCCTCGATGGCGTCGATGGCCTGCAGCACGCACTCGACCTTCGGCCAGCCTTCGATCTTCAGCAGGATGTCGCCGCCAGGCCGCACGAAGGGCAGTGTCTGGAACGGCTCGCCGGCGCCAACGGCGCGCACGATGTCGATGCGCGAAACGATCGTTCCGAAATCGTTCGCCGCCCAGCGGACGAAGGCGAAAGTGCTGTTTGGCGGAAAGCCCATGACACGGCGGCGGCGATCGAGGATCTGCTCGCAGGTGTCGTGGCCGAACCGGATCCAGTTCTCGATCTTCTTCTCGATCCAGGTCAGCTCGACCAGTGTCGTGAAGGGTGGCGGGCTGGCCGGCGCAGCGCCGGCGCGCAGGCGGGGGGCCGCGGTGCCGGTCATGACGGGTCTCCTTCGGTGCTGGAAAATTCGCGCGCGAGCAGGTCGCGCAGCATGTTGGCGACGGTGACACCGCGCTGGAACGCCGCGATCTTGATGCGCCCGCGCAGGTCCGGCGTGACGTCGATGGTGAGCCGGGCGGTGTAACCGCCATCGGCCGCCCCGCGCGCCGAGGGCGCATCCGACGCCTTGATCCAGCTTTCGGGATCGGCGGGGCGCGTGGCGAAACTGCGCTTCGGGGATCGCTCGGTCATGGCGCGATCCTTTCGATCTCGGCGCAGAGCGCGGCGATTTCGCGAGCGGCGGGGCTGTCTTCGTTCACTTCGGAAACCAGCCGGCCAGATTGCGCGGCGTCCGCGAAGGCAACGCGCTGGCCGATGGTGGCGCCCAGCACAGGCGGGTCGTGATCGGCAAGCGTCTCAGCCGTCGCGCGGGCGATAACGGTGCGTGCGCCGCAGCGGTTCAGCACGAAGCGGGCGGCGAGCTGCGGGCGATAGATGCGCGCCTCGCCGAGCAGCGACAGCATCTCGGCGGAGGCCCAGCCATCGAACGGCGATGGCTGCACCGGGATCAGCACCAGGTCCGCTGCGAGCAGCGCCGAGCGCATCAGCCCGGCGACTCGCGGCGGCCCGTCGATGACGATGTGATCGGCGTCGCGCGCCAGCTCCGGGGCCTCGCGGTGCAGCGTGTCGCGCGCTAGACCGACGACACCGAAGAGCCTTGGAAACGCCTCGCGAGCGCGCTGCTGCGACCAGTCCAGCGCCGAGCCTTGCGGGTCCGCGTCGATCAGCGTGACGCGCTTTCCCCTGGCGGCCCATTCGCCGGCGAGATGCAGGGCCAGCGTCGTCTTGCCGACGCCGCCCTTCTGATTGAGGAGTGCGACGATCATTCCGCCTCTCCCGATGCCGGATCGAGAGGCAGGAGCGGTGCGTTTTCAGGACGGTCGGCGACGTTTTCCACATCGCGCGCGCGTCTTCTAAAGTTAGATTCTTGGTTAGACTCTAAGTTAAGGGCGCGATTTCGGTATTGTTTTCCAGAGTTTATGGCCTGTTTGGGTTCCCGATAGCACGAGCCTGCGGTTCCCGATGGCACGATAGTCCGGGTTCCCGATAGCACGAGGCCGTCCACAGCTTGTCCACAGGGGGCCGAGGGCTCGAAGGCGAGCAGCACGCGACCGCCGACCTCGACCTCGATGAACAGCGTGTAGCCCGGCAACGGCTGTCGGCGGATGATGTCGCGCAGTTCGAAGGCGAAGCGTTTGAACGGAGAGAGGCTTCCGGATTTCTGATGGAGATGACGGAAGTCGAAGCGCCAGCCGGCGCGCTGCTTGCCGCCGTGTTTGCGCACCAGGCGATAGAGCCAGCGGTCGAGGCCGCCGGTGAGATCGAAATACGCCCGGTCGATGGTGAGCACGAGCGCGTCGTCGAGGACGGCGCGATAGAACCAGTCGGGGACGATCAACTCGATGCCGGCCGGCTTGCCCTGGCGGTCGGTGCGTTCCTGCCATTCGTTGATCCAGGAAAAGCGATGTCGGCGACCTTCCGCAGGCTGGCGGATCGAGGTGGCGATGGTGGTCGACTGAAGCCGGTCGAGGGCGGCCTTCAGCCGCTGGTAGTCGCGCAGACTGACGCCGCGGCCGACGAAGTTCAAAATCTCATAGGGCGTCGCCGCCATCAGGCGCGAGGTGCGTAAGCCGGCGTCGCGCGCCTCGACGATCTGGCTTGCCGCCCAGATCAGGATGTCGGCGTCCCAGATGGTGGCCATGCCATGATCGGGCACCGCCTCGACGCGGATCGACACGTCGCCGGCGACGAAGTCGATCGGCGCGGTGCGATGGGATTTGGAGAGGGAGAAGAACGGATAGGCCATGAGATCCTGCGCGTCGCGAGGCGCGAAGTCGCCGGGGAGCGCGTGGAACAGATCGAGCTGTCCGCGCTCCGAGTCTGGGCGATATCGCGCCGTCATTGAGGGGAGCCCGACGACGATCAGCGCGCGTAGCGGCCGGCGTGCGCTGGTGGCGCGGGCTCCTGACGCTTGGCGGGAAGCAGCGTGCCGCGCGGATCGGAGGTCGAGGTGACGGCGCCGCGTTCGGTCCAGGCCTGGAGGTCATCGACGGCGTAGACGACACGGCCGCCGAGCTTGCGATAGGAGGGCCCGGTCCCGTAGGTGCGGTGCTTCTCCAATGTGCGGGCAGACAAGCCCAGGAAGTGCGCGGCTTCCTTGGTGCGTAGAAAGCGCGGCGGCAATGCGCTGAGATTGGGCGTCATGATCGGGCCTCCGTGGTGTCCGTGGGGGCCGCTGGCGTTCAGCGGCTGACGAAGGCCACGATGGCGAAGGGAAACCGCGTAGATGGAGTGGGGAGTTGGGGGGTGCTGAATTCCCACACCGGCAACTGGGTGTGGTCGGGCTAAGGTCGGCGACGATGACGCAGCAGTTTGCGATAGCCGCCCGCGATCATGGCGAGGCCATCCTTGATCAAGTCCGTGGTCGCGTAGCGTTCCGGCGCTGACTGCCAGTCGTCGCGCCGGACGGACTTGAGCCGGAAGATCACTTTGGCGATCTCCCGTTGGCTTGCGCCGGCGCGGTGCCCGTCGACCGCCTGCAGCATGCGCCGCGCGCGGGCGAGTTGCTGCCGCGTGAGGCGCGTGTCGGGTGGAATGGCCCGGCCGTGAAGGGAGGCCAGAAGCCGGGCGACGGCTTCCATGCGATCGAAGCCCTCGATCCCCAGCGGGATCACGGCTACGAGCGGCCTGCCGGGCGATCCGTCGACGGGAAACGCCAAGTGCAGGCGCTGCCCGTTGCTCAAGTCGTGCAGGATGTGGAGGCTTTGTTCGGTTGGGAGATCGAGCGGTCGGCCGGGCAGCGAGATGTGCGTGCTATCCGCTGCGATGGACACCGGCGCCGGCGTCAGGATGATCGATCCGGTATCTTCGTCCGGGAGCCAGAACACTTCGGTCTCGGTGGATTTGAGAGCAGGGGCGACAAGGAAATCGCAAGCCCCATTGTCGACCAGTTCCCTCGACTAACGGCGCTGGGTCACTCGAAGCACCGCTAAATTCGGCATAGTCGCGCTGGTAGTCTTCGTTCCGTCGTAGCCATTCCCAGCCGATGTCGGGGGCCGTGAGATGGTCGACGTAATCGTAGCTTGATGACGATCGCCACCGGGATGTGTCGGACGACATCGAAATCCTCCTAGCTCGCATTATTCGTGCGTTATGAGGCGGATACGATTCCCAGTTGAGCAATAAGAAGGAAGTCCTTGAGCCGGCAACAGGTGTTGCCGCAGCGGCATCACCCTGCCTCAGTGACGGTAGCCTTCGCGCACAAGCTCGCGATAGCCGTGGGTCGTCATCCAGCGGGCACGGGCGAGATGGGTGTCGTGGACCCGCCGGGCACGCTCGGGATCGCGTCCAGGATCGAGACCGAAGAGAATATGGACGGCTTCGCGCCAGTCAGCACCGTCTGTCGCAGCGTCGAGCAGGCGCAGATAGAGCTTCATGTGCTCACGATCATAGGGCGTGAGCACCGCGCTAACCGGCGGCTCGTCTAAAAAATCTGTCCTGGTCACAACCGTCCCCTGGAATCATTCTTATCCATTCCGGAGCTAATTGTTAACCGTACGCCGGTTGCAGCGCAGCAAAACCTGCGTCGTTGACGGCAACGTCCCGACCAAGGCCTGCAGCTTGCAGATTCGGCTCTATCGTTTGTCGATTTTTCCACGGACCACCATCACCCCTTCGCCCTGGTCGGTGGTCAGGAGGAGAATGCCGTGGCCTTCAAGCGCCCGCCGGACCTGATCGCGCGTGGTCTCATACACATCGAGGCCGCTGGCGGATTCGAGGCGTTTCAGCGCGGTCAGCGATACCTGGGCCTTGTCAGCGAGCGTCTCCTGGTTCCATCCGAGCAACGCGCGTGCGGCCCGCGATTGTCGGGCGGTGATCATGCATGATCACCTCCCACCAACACGAACCAACACGCTAGAACTACGACTATAATAGTCGTTCTAGGTATTCGGCGCTAGCCGATACTGCCTTCGAAAGCCGGCGGGTATGCCGCTCCTGCGTGAACTGATTCGGTCGCCCCAGAAAGCGGATGGCCCCGCCCGGTTCGACCGGGCGGGGCCTTGGTCGCGGGTCTTACTCCCCGCTGCGGCGGCCGTTGGGGCGGGACCAGATGAGGCTGTAGCCTTGGCCTTCCTCGTCATCGAAGAGGTTGGCGTAGATCGGAGCGGTGAAGCTCGGATCGTCCAGCTTCAGGCCGAGATAGTCGCGACCCTCATTGGAGCGCTTGGACCAGGCGGCGCCGATCTCGACCCGGCCGACGAAGACGCGGTGGCTGGGGGCGTTGTCGCCGGAGCGGTTGGCCTCGGGCACGACGCGGACGTTCTTGGTCTGGAGCGAAAGGGTGACGATTTCGCCGGTGAAGCCGGTGAACTCGTTGCTGCCGGTCTTCTTGAAGGTGCCGATGGTCGCCATGGTAGTTCTCCTTGAACTCTGTTCCGATCCCGCACCATTGCGGCCTCGATGGCGATCGAGGGGCCGGAGGCGATCGACGCCGCATCGCTTGCGACCGCAGCGCCAGCGGAGGATGGCGCGAGAGCGGCTTTGTTGTTTCGCGAGGAATGGGCGCAGCCCAGGGGAAGAAAGTCGCGTCCGCGCCGTTGCGGCATAGGCGGTCGAGGCGCAGCCGCCTTCGGCCAGATCAGCCCATTGAAGAGGCCGTTTTGGAGCGGTCGACCTGACAGAGACTGATCAACGGAGAACATGGCGACACCGTAGCAACCGCCGAGACCCCGGCTACGGCGTCCACCGGCGACGATGCCTCCTTCGCACAGACCTTTGGGAGTTTGGAATCTGTTACCCGGCGCCACGCTCAAGACAAGGACAGCCGCCGTCCAACGTCAGGTCCGGTCGAGATCGGCGCCGCCTGGTCCAAGCGCTCCAACGAGGCGATAGCAGTGATCGGTCCGAGCTGCTGGTCCGTTTCAACGCCGCGTTCGCCAACGCTCATGACGATCCAAGCGGAAAGGTCACGTCCAGCGTCTGGTCCGCCCCGGCCGACTCGGCGATTTCAGCCCCGCGCCAGACCCTGTCCGGATGAGCGGGCGTCGCCATCGCCGCCATCCGCATCAGCGCCGTCACACCGACCGCGACCGCGCCAATGACGGAAAAAACGAGCTGCCAGCCCTCCGACGGCATGGTGTGTTTCACGATGCCATGCGTGGCGTGGTAGCCGGCAAGCGCGGCCGGAGCGACGAAGGCGAGCGCGATTGCGATGCGTGCCCAGAGCGGTTGGACGAAAACGAGCAGGAACTGGCCGATGCCAAAGGTGAGCCCAGCCGCGAGCGCGCCGACGAGGATGGCGCCGAGCCACCCGGCGCCGGTGTCATAGGCCCACATTCCGGCAGTGACGCCCGCGAAGAAGGGCAACGCGAAGACGGCGAGCGTGAACAGCAGCCAGCAGAGGAAGCCGATGGCCGCGATGCTGAAGAGAATGCCGATGAAGATCATGGTGGTGGTCTCCGTGAGATAAAGGTCTGACGGTCGCGCCTTCCACCACCACCACGGCGCGGTCTTGAGTATAGCCGAAGAAGATCACCGGCGGGAGCGGAAATCCGGCAAGGATCTCCGCCTTGCGCCAACGCCCCGGTCAGGGGGCGAAAGGGTCGATTTCCGCCACGACTTCGGCGTCGCCGTCGAACTCGGTGATGGGGGTCACTGAATGCGTACCGTCGCCGGCCTTGAAGATGACGATGGCAACCATGAGGGTGGCGGCAAGGCTGAAGGCGTAGGCTTGTGCATCGTTGAGGGACATCGTTCCGGCTCCTGTCTTGGAGGCGGGAGGCCATCTCCCGCGCGACAGGCGCCCGATGTGTCCGGCCGAGGGCCGCAATCACCGCGTAGGCAAAGCCGCAGCGGCGGCATGCGTGCATAGCCGACCCTTCACGGGTTGATGGCGTCAGGCCGTCGGCCGGACCAAGGATCAGCGCATTGGAAGCGGGGGTGGGCTACCGCTCTTAGGGGAGCTTTTCAGCTGTCCTGACGAAAATCCGCCTGTGCCTTCACCTCGACCAGCAGGGCGGTTGCTATCTGGCAAGCTTCATCCGTGAGGGTGTCGGGCCACTGTCGTGAGGGTTCGCGTTGGAAGCCACCGCGCTGGAAATGCGGGTGGAGCACCGCCGTCAGTTCGCGCAGTCCGGCGGGTGGCGTGAGACCGGCCAACTCGGCGTAGGATAACGCTTTGTCGAGGTCGTGCCGAATGTGGTCGCGATTCCACTCGTCGCTGGTGGCGACACTCAGAAGGTAGGATTTGAGAGCCAGTTCCACGACGATCGCGACCGAATGCAACGCGCTGTTCTGCATTCCCTGCGACACCGCCCATTTGGCGCCTCGGAGAGATACTTCGGCATTCCCGAATTGAGCCCTCGCGAGCTCGCGATCGAGATCGATTTGTCGGGGAAAGGGTTCGGTCGTCGTCATCGACGATCAGAATGACGGCAAGGCTGCCGCCGTACAATGTGCCTCTGGCGGATTTGATCCTGTTGAAGGAACGAGGCGGCGCTTACGCGCCGCCTCCCTTCGGGCGGAAGTCGAAGAGCGGGATGCCAAGCTTCCTGGCCTTGTCGGCAAGATTGTCCTGTATCCCCGTGCCGGGGAAGACGATGACCCCGATCGGCAGGACGTCGAGCATCTGATCGTTGCGCTTGAACGGTGCGGCCTTGGCGTGTTTCGTCCAGTCGGGGGCGAAGCCGACCTGCGCCACTTTGCGGGCGTCGGCCCATTTGGCCGCGATCTTCTCGGCGCCTTTGGGCGACTTGCCGTGCAGCAGCACCATGTCGGGATGCTTGGCGTGGACCTGATCGAGCTTGGCCCAGATCAGGTGGTGATCGTTGAAGTCGAGCCCGCCGGTGAAGGCGATCTTCGGACCGGCGGGCAGCAGCACCTGATTGTCGGCGCGCTTCTTGGCGGCGAGGAAGTCCCGGCTGTCGATCATCGCCGAGGTCAGGTTGCGATGGTTGACCATCGATCCGCTGCGCGGTCGCCAGTTCGAGCCGGTGTGGCGCTCATAATGTTCGGCGGCCTGGTCGCGCATCAACTCGAAGGCGTTGCGGCGTTCGATCATGGTTTGGCCCTCCGCCGTCAGGCGTTCCAGCTCGACGGCCTTCACCTCGCTGCCGTCCTGTTCACGCTGACCGCGACGCTGCGCCTGCTCGTTGTCGTCCAACTCGCGCTCGATCCGGTCGGTGGCTCGGTGGAAGAGGTTGACCGTCGACCAGAGGAGATCGTCGAGGTCGGGCTCGAGGCGGGTGTCTTCCAGGGTGGCGATCAGGGCGTCGAAGATGTCGGCGATGGCGCCGGCGACATGGTCGCCCTCCGGAAGCGGTCGTGGATCGGGTTCATCCGTGAAGGGACGGTAGCCGTAAAGCTGGAGTTCGCTCAGGACATGGTCGGTGGGTGAAGAGGCGTGGTGCGGTTCGTGGTCGTCGTGCTCGCTCATCGGGATGCTCCGTCGGTTCGACCGCGACCCTCGCGGCCTTCATGGCGACCAAAGCCGGCGGGCGGGCCGGACCTGCATCCGCAGCGCAGCGGAGGGCCGGAGCGCAGCGGAGGATGGCGAAGGCGGGCTATTTTGTTTCGCGATGGAAAGCGGCCCTCGGCCGCGCCGGAAAATAGTCCGCCGCAGACATTGCGGGTCCGGGCCGTTTGCTGGCCGATCGCCCTCTCGAAGGCCGGGGCGCGGTTCTCTCCGACATGGGATCATCCGAGCGATGCCGACGACGGCGCTCCCGCCGCCTGCATTCTCCTGTCGCCTATGCCGCAAGCGCCATGAAGCGCGCGACGTCCTGTGGCGCGATCTGCACCCGAGCCGCTGCCCGGAGGCTGTCCAGACCAGCCACGCGGAGATCCTCGTTGAAGTCGCCCAGGCTCGGAGACACCACGACCGCCTCGATCCCGACCGCGTTCGCGCGTTCGATCAAGGTCGCCATCGCCCCGTCGCCGGCCGGATCATTGTCGCGGGCGATGTAGAGCCGGCGTAGCGTGTCGGGGAACAGGATGGCCGAGAGATGTGCCGCCGAGAGCGCCGCCGCCATCGGCATGTTGGGCAACGCCATCCTGAGCGACAGCATCGTCTCGATACCTTCGCCCGCCGCCATCACCTCGCCCGCCACGCCGAAGCGAACGGCATGCCCGAGGAGGTCGCCCATCGCCCGTCTCGGTGTGTCGATCGGGGCTTTGTCCGAGCCGTCAGACGCGAGCCAGGTGCGATGCGCGCCGGTCTGACGCCCGTCGAGATCGGTGACCGATGCGATCACCGCCGGCCAGGTCTCGGTCGGGGAATGTTCGTCGGGCCGATAATAGCAGCGGGGATGGAAGCGCAGGCTTCCGGTTCCGTGCAAATCCGTAATGCCGCGTGTGCTCAGATACGTCTTTACGAGTGTGCCCGAAATCGGCTGCGCCATGGCGAACAGCCGTCGTGCTGCTTCCGGCGATCCTGATGGCGTCGGTGACTTGCGCTCGCCACCATGCGGACGGTCTGGTTCGGGATGCGGCATCGACAGGAAGGCACGCGCCTCATCGGCGACCTCCTTGAAGTCGACCAGGCCGCAGCTCTCGCGAATGACGTCGAGAAGATCGCCATGCTCGCCGGTGGCGGCGTCGGTCCATTTTCCGGCTGCACCCTTGCCGGTTTCGCCGCCCTTGAGCCGTACGAACATCGAGCGGCCGGGCGTATTGCGGACATCGCCGACCAGCCAATAGCGGCCCTCCCGATGACCGGCGCAGAGATAGTGGCGGCACACTGCCTCGGCCTGTCGGCCGAGACGGATCGCCAGTTCGGAGGCGTCCTGTCGTGCCATCACGCCGCCTCCCGCTCGCCGACGCGCTCGACCGGGTAGCGCTCCAGCACCTTGGCGATGATGGCGGGGCCGGTCGCATCGGTCGGCACGAACATCCGCAGCTTCCAAGAGATGATCTCGTGAAACAGGCCATAGGCCCGCAGGCGATCGCGCATGGCGTCGGTGAAGCCCGACAGCTCGATGCGGTTGGCGCCCATGACCCGGACGCGGCGAAGCTGGAGACCCTCGGTCAGATCGAGGATGGTCTTGCCGTCGATCAGCGCCACGAAGGCGTCGTCGGGCGTCAGGGTCGACGTGCCGGTCGCGAGCGCGCCGGCCACCCATGCGGTGGAGACGCGGCGGCCGACGATGCGCTCTCCGTCATCTGTCTGGAGTCGATAGACCCGCGTCGACTCGTTCGGCAGGCGCTTCCAGATCGGCAGCAACAGCCCGCTGACGACATGGATGGTGCTATCGGCATACTCCGGCACCTCGGCGGCCTCGGCATTCCATGCCGCAGTGAAGGCGATCCGCTCCGCCTGCACCCAATGGGTCTCGTCCATCGTCTTGATGGGGATGTTGTGCGCCTCCATCGGCCGGATCAGCCGGACGCGCCGTTCGATCTCGCCATCGTCCAGCATGATGCTGGTGGTCGGGATCTGCACGGCGGCGCGGCCCGAGCGCTCGTTGATCAGCAGCCTCGCGCCCGGATCGCCGAGATGATCGAGCGCCTCGGCCAGCGTCACGGGACGGTTGCGCTGGCGCTGGGTGATGGTCAGCAGCCGGGCTTCGGCCCCGGTTCCGGGGTGGACATGGATGGTCCGGCGATCGGTGACGATGAAGCTCTCGGCCTGCAAGGTCTCCAGCCCGACATCGTAGCTGCCGGAGGCGATGGCGCCTTCGATCTTGGCGTTCAGCAGCCGCTCGAATGCCGTGAACAGGACGCCCTGCAGTTCGATGGTCAGCGCCAGCAGGCGGTTGAGGAAGGTGGTGATCGGCGGCAGTTCGTCCTTGATGCCGGTGGAATCCATCAGCGAAAGGCCGGTGGCGTCCTCGAACATCTGGAGCGAGCAGCCGTCGACCTTTCCGCGCACCAGCAACAGGTAGAGCTGCCGCAGCGCGTCGCGGGCATAGTGGCTCTCCAGATTGTCCTCGGGCCGGAACAGGCCCTGGCCGCCGGTCTGGCGCTGGCCGCGCGTGATCGCGCCCAGGGTGTCGAGGCGGCGCGCGATCGTCGAGAGAAAGCGCTTCTCCGCCTTCACGTTCGTGGAAATCGGCCGGAACAGCGGTGGCTGCGCCTGGTTGGTCCGGTTGGTGCGGCCAAGGCCCTGAATGGCGGCGTCGGCCTTCCAGCCCGGCTCCAGGAGATAGTGGACGCGAAGCCGCTGGTTCCGCGACGATAGCTCGGCGTGGTAGCTGCGTCCGGTGCCGCCCGCGTCGGAGAAGATCAGAATGCGCTTCTGATCATCCATGAAGGCTTGCGTTTCGGCCAGATTGGCCGAGGCGGCGCGGTTCTCCACGGCGAGGCGGTCGATGCCGCCAGGGCTGGTCCTGCGGACGATGCGACGCGAACGTCCCGTCACCTCCGCCACGACATCGGTTCCGAAGCGCTGGACGATCTGGTCGAGCGCGCCGGGGACCGGCGGCAGCGAAGCGAGCCTCTCGATCAAACGGCCACGACGGGCAACGGCGTCGCGGCTCTCGACCGGCTGGCCGTCACGAAACACTGGCCGCGACGACAGGTTGCCCTCGCTGTCGGTGAACGGCTCATAGAGCTGCACCGGGAAGGAATGGGCGAGATAATCCAGAACGTACTCGCGCGGGGTGATGTCCACCCGGACGTCGTTCCATTCCTCTGTTGGGATCTCTGCGAGCCGGCGTTCCATCATGGCCTCGCCGGTCGACACGATCTGGATCACGGCTGCATGGCCGTCGACCAGATCCTGCTCGATCGAGCGGATCAGCGTCGGCGTCTTCATCGAGGTCAGCAGATGGCCGAAGAAGCGCTGCTTGGCGGATTCAAAGGCTGAGCGGGCCGCGGATTTGGCCTGGCGGTTCAACGTGCCGCCGTCGCCAGTGATGTTGGCGGCCTGCATGGCGGCGTCGAGATTGTTATGAATGACGGCGAAGGCGCCGGCATAGGCGTCGTAGATGCCGGTTTGCTCGGGCGTAAGCTGGTGCTCGACCAGCTCGTATTCGACGCCGTCATAGGAGAGCGACCGGGCGGTGTAGAGCCCGAGCGACCGCAGGTCGCGGGCCAGCACTTCCATCGCCGCGATGCCGCCGTCCTCGATCGCTTCGACGAATTCGGCGCGGGTCGAGAACGGGAAGTCCTCGCCGCCCCAGAGGCCGAGGCGCTGGGCGTAGGCGAGATTGTGCACGGTGGTCGCGCCGGTCGCTGAGACATAGACGACGCGCGCATTCGGCAAGGCGTGCTGGAGCCGAAGGCCCGCACGGCCCTGCTGCGAGGCGGCGACATCGCTGCGTTCGCCCTTGCCGCCAGCGGCGTTCTGCATGGCGTGGCTCTCGTCGAAAATGATCACTCCATCGAAGTCGGAGCCCAACCATTCGACGATCTGATTGACGCGGGAAAGCTTCTCGCCCCGGTCGTCGGACCGTAGCGTGGCATAGGTGGTGAATAGGACGGCTTCCGAGAGTGTGATGTCCTTGCCCTGCGGGAAACGCGACAGCGGCGTGACCAGCAGCCGCTCCATGTCGAGAGCCGACCAGTCGCGCTGGGCGTCCTCCAGCAGCTTGTCGGATTTGGAGATCCACACCGCCTTGCGGCGGCCCTGCATCCAATTGTCGAGGATGATGCCGGCCGACTGGCGACCCTTGCCAGCGCCGGTGCCGTCGCCAAGCATGAAGCCCCGGCGGAACCGCACGGCGTTCGGCGCACCGTCGGGCGCGGCCGAGACGACGTCGAAGGTCTCATCGAGCGTCCATGATCCCGCGAGGAAGTCAGAGTGCGCCTCTCCGGCGTAGATGACGGTTTCGAGCTGAGCGTCCGAGAGAAGGCCGTCGGTGAGGATGTTGGCGGGCAGCCAGGGCCGGTAGCTCGGTTTGGGCGGCGCGACCGAGGCCATCGCCGCGGATTGCACCAGCTTGGTGGGATGGGCCTGAGAGCCGGGAATGCGGATCGCCTGCAATCCGTATTCTTCATAGATCGCGTCGGTGATCCGGCCGTCTTCGGCGGGAGTCCAGTCCACGGTCTCATAGGCGAGTTCGACGCCTTCGGGCTCGATGGACGCGGGCGAGGCGGGACGTGCGGCAGTGGTACGCGCGAGATATCCGCGAACGGTGCGGGGCGTCGCGGCGGACGCCGAGGTTGCCACTGGCGGGAGCGTAGCAGTCGGACGCGGCGGAACCTGCGTCTCGATCCAGCCGAGCAGCGTGTCGACGTCGGGCGCGATGCCGGGCGAAGGGGGAAACGCCGCCCGATCGTCAACCGGCAGCTTGTCGATGACCGTCACCCGTGTGTCGATGGTCGTGCCGTGCTTGGCATAGACCGAGCCGTCCACGGCCGCGGTGAAGACGACGCGGCCACGTTCCTGAAGCCGGACGAACGCCGCTGCCCAAGCCGGATGGTCGGGGCCGAAGTTGGCGCCAGTGATCGCCACCAGCCGCCCGCCATCGGCGAGCCGGGCCAGCGCCGAAGCGACGTGGCGGTAGGCGGCGTCGGCCACGCGGCCGGAGACGTTTGCCATGGCCGAGAACGGCGGGTTCATCAGCACGACGGAAGGGACGGCGCCCGCCGCGAGATGATCGTCGATCTGCGCGGCGTCGAAGCGCGTGATAGCAACGGCCGGAAAGAGCGCAGCGAGCAGATCGGCGCGGGTCTCGGCCAACTCGTTGAGGAGGAGCGTACCGCCTGATACCTCGGCCAGGATGGCGAGCAGGCCCGTGCCAGCCGACGGCTCCAGCACGATGTCGCCAGCAGTAATGGAGGCGGCCGCCACGGCGGCGAGGCCGAGCGGCGCCGGCGTCGAGAACTGCTGGAGCGCCTGCGATTCTTCCGAGCGCCGCGTATGCGTCGGCAGGAGCCCGGCGATCTTCGCAAGAGCGGAAAGACGTGCAGCCGGAGATGCGGCCTTACGGAAAAGCGCCTTTCCGTATTTGCGCAGGAAAAGGACTGTCGCAACCTCGCATGCCTCATAGGCCGCCTTCCAGTCCCAGGCGCCGCTGGTGTCAGATGCACCGAAGGCTGCTTCCATCGCTGCACGGAGGATGGCGGCGTCGATGCGCTGGCCGCGTTCGAGATGATCGAGAAGCTGTAGCGCCACCGCGAGGATCGGGGAGGCACGGGTGACGGGCGCGGCCGGAAGGGCCACGGGAGACAGAATGTTCATGGGAGGAACCTCGGGAGAGCGGAAGGGACAAGCCCGGACGGCGCTCTCTCTCGACCGCCGGGACTCAACCCGTCACGGCCGTCCTCTTCCTCTCGTCCGCCGACATAAAAAAACGCCCGACCGCGAGGCCGGGCGCTGAGGGACAGGACACGTTTCAGTCGATCGCCTGGAAGATTTCGGCGGATTCCGGATGGTCTGCGGCGTAGTCGTAGAGGCGGCCATATCCTTCCGACATCGCGTCGACCGGATACTTGAAGGAAAGATGGGAGAAGGCGAACAGCGTCGCGATGATGCCGGCGGCGTCGGCCGATACCTCGCCCTCATAGCCGTTGGTGTCGCAGACGATCTGAAAGCGGGGCTTCGAGTTCGGCGCGAGGTATAGCGGCCTCCCGTCGCGCTCATAGAAGTTCCAGAGACCGCCACGATAATCGAGCGGGCTCAGGCGCTCCATCAGGTGATAGACGGTCATCTCCGCCACCAGCACATGCTGGCGGCCGAAGAGCAGCGGCAGGAAGTCCATCCGGCGAGCCTTCGGTACGAGGGCCACGGCGCGCGCCGAGGAATCGTCAGTGCTGGTGTTAGTGTCGGGCATGGGGATTTCTCCGGAGAGCGGATCGGGACGAACCGGCGGCGCTCTCTCTCGACCGGACCGGCTCGAACCCGTCCCGGCCGTCCTCTCACTCTGGCGCGCGGCATGACCGCCTGATCGCTCGACCTTCCGAGGTAGGCCGCACGGCGCTACACCCTTCATCCAGCACATGGCGGACGGCGACGCATGTCCGCCCGACCGAGCGAGGCCCCGGAGGGAGACGGTGATGAAGAGAAGTGTGATCGGCATGGTGGCCGGAGGATGCCTCGTAGTGGGCTTTGGGGCGGGCTTCGCGCTCCGCCCGGTGATCGCGCCCGGCGGCGCATCAGCCGCCGCGGTCGCGGGCGTGGCGCAGCCGACAGAAGAAGAGGCCATCGCAGCCGTCCGCCGCCATCGCCTCTTCACGGGTACGTCGCTCGCCAATGCGACCCTCAAGCTTGGTGATTGTTCGCCGGGCGGTGTCGGACCCGGCGTGACGTGCATGACGCAGCTCACGATGGATGCGACCCGGGCGAACGCCACGCCCCAGAACCGGCCGGTCGGCTTTGCCCGCGTCAACGGTCAGTGGGAAGTGGCCGTCTGGTAGAACTCAGGCAGCCGTCTCGCCGCCCCTGTTGGGCGGAAGGTACGCGTCATAGGGATTGCCGTCCGCCAGGTGGCCGAACGGGGTGAACATATAGTCGCCACCATCACGGCCGACCGCACAGATGACATAGCGCAGCTCGCCGGTTGCGGCGTCCGTGCATTCCATCAGCGCGAGATCGCCGCTATCCGCGGCGCGTAGCAGGGTCTGGAAGTTGGCGCGCGCGTGATCGGGAATCATCGCGCACCTCCCTCAGCGAGCCAGCGGCCCGTGCTCATCCATTTGATCGTGCGGCCTGTGCCGAGATCGAGCAGATGGGCGCCGCCGGAGAAGCCGTCGACGACAGGGTCCGAAGCAATGCCGGTCCACTGAAACCCCCAGGTGCCGGTGAGCGCGAAGGCCTCGGCGCAGCGTATGACGAAGGTGATCAGCAATTGCGGATCGGCGGTGCCGGGGTCGCGAAGCCAGAGTCGCGTCGCGCCGTGCTCAGGCGTCAGCGAGAGCAGGAACGGCTCGGCGGGCGGCTCCTCGCGACCGTTCTCGGCCATCAGCGCGGTGTAGATGTCGAAGGCCCGCGCGACATTGGCGACCGAGCCGACATCGAGGAGGCAGGAGAAACGGGTGAGATAATCGGGCATGTCGGGCTCCTGAAACGAAATGAGCCCGGCGCTGGGCCGGGCTCGTGTGATCGGGATCGTGGTTGGGAGCGGCTAGTAGCCGAACTGCCAGGACGGCCAGGATTGGCCGTCATCGGCGGCCGCCACGGCCTGGGTGAGGTATTCGGGATCGCCGTCGACCACTGTGGGGTCGCGGACAGGCGTCTCGTCGATGACGGTCACTCGGGAAACGAGGCCATCCTCGACCTCGACGTGGACCGGGACGAAATACTGGAAGACGACGCGCCGGATCGGCGCCGGGCTGAATTGCACCATGCGAACGCTCCTTCGATTGGGGGGAGAGGTGCGGAGCGGCCGAAGCCGCCCCGCGAGCCGCTCATTCGGCGGCGACCAGGTGACGTTCGTCGTCCTCGCCGTCGGGTGGCGTTTCCGAATCTTCGTCATTGCTGAGGAAGTCGGGTAGCTCGGCGCCCTCGGTTTCGTCGCCGCCGTCCGCGCCGACTGCGGGATCGCCATCAACGCCGGCCAGCCGAAGCGGCTCGGGCAGCCAACCGCTATCGGCCAACAGACGCTCGGCCTCCTTGGCCATGTCGCCCTTCTTCAGGTGATCGATGAGCTGGGCCGCCCGTTCGCCGGCGCCTTCGCGGACGGCTTCGAGGATGCGCGGTTTGGTGACACGGTTGAGGTAGTTGCCGAAGGTCGGACGCCAGCCGGCCTCGACCATGTCGAGCCCGGTCACCCGCGTCAGCCGGTCGGCCTGCGCAAGCCTCATGTCGAGCGTGTGCTGCGACACGCCGCCGGCACTGTGTGGATTCGGCCGCTCATAGAGCGCGTTCACGCCATAGCTGACGCAGTGCGCCAGCAGCGCCATGCGGCTGGCATCGTCGAGACCGGCGAGCCAATCCCAAAGGGCGTCGTCGTCCTTCGGGATGTCGCCGGCCCATGCGTCGTGACGCTCCTGCACCGCGCGGGCGGAAGGGCTGTCCTTCAGCGCCTCGTCCTGAACGGGGAAGAAGATATGCTTCACCCCCGCCTCCATGGCGCCCGTGTACATGCGGGTCATGAAGTTGTCCGAGACCAGCTTGTGGAGAAGCGCCGTCATGGCAATGTGCGGGTTCTCCGCCACCGCGTTGCGCAGCGCGAGCGTGCGGTAGGCCGTCAGCTCGATGACGAGGCGTTCGGGCAACGGCTTGATCCCGTCGTCCTCATCGTCATCCTCGGGTTCGACAGGCTGGCCGCCGATGGTAATGACGGCGCGCTGCACCGAGGGGCTCGCAGCACCGGCGGAATCGGTGCCCAGCTCCGATCCTTCCTCGCCATCGGTCCGAACCTGAGGGACATCCTCGGGCCGGACGAAGCCGCGATCGACCGAAAGCGATCCGTCGGCGTCGATGCTGACGAACACGCCGGCGATGGCGATGTCGGCCGGGTCGAAGTGCTCGGGGCGATCGTCGAACGCGGCCAGAGCCGTCTCGATCTCGCCCATACGCTCGTCGATCTCATCGGGCAGTTCGTCGGCGTCCTGATATTCCGCTTCGAGCGTGGCCTGCTCGGCGGTGAGCGCCGCGATGGCCGCCTGTTCCTCGGCCGACAGGTCGGTCGGCGCGCCGGGGACCTCGTGCAGGCCGCGTACCGCGTCGTAGGGGAAGCTGACCGCGACCTCGATCCACTTCCAGCCTTCGGCGGCGATCGCCTCGGCCTCGGCCTTCAGCTTCTCGGCGACGAGGCGATCGAGAAGCCCGACGTCCTGCAGCCAACCGCCATCATCGGCCTGGAAGAGGTCGCGCATGACGATGCCGCCAGCCGCCTCATAGGCTTCGATGCCAAGGAAGGCGGCACGCTTGTCGGAGGCGCGCACCGTGGTCTCGGTCAGCATGCGCCGGATCTGATATGGCTCCTTTGACCAGGCGTCCTTGATCGCGTCCCAGGCCTGGGTCTGACGCTCGTGGTCGTCGGAGACGGTGAAGGCCATGAGCTGCTCCAGCGTCATGCCGTCGTCGGCATAGACGTCGTGCAGCGTGGGCGAGACGGTTGCGAGGCGCAGCCGCTGCTTGACCACGTTGACGGGCACGAAGAACGCCGCGGCGATCTCCTCCTCGGTCATGCCCTTGGTCAGCATGTCGTGGAAGGCGCGGAACTGATCGAGCGGATGGAGCGGCGCGCGCTCGATATTCTCGGCGAGCGACACTTCCTCGGGGAGGATGGCGCCGTCGCGATCGCGGACCACGCAGGGGACGGGCGCGACCTTGGCGAGACGCTTCTGCTTCACCAGCAGTTCGAGTGCGCGGAAGCGGCGGCCGCCGGCGGGCACCTCGAACATGCCGGTCTCGTTGCCTTCGGCGTCAACGACGGGGAAGACGCTGAGGCTCTGGATCAGGCCGCGCCGGGCGATCGAGGCCGCGAGGTCCTCGATCGAGACGCCGGCCTTCACGCGCCGGACGTTGGACTGGCTGAGCACCAGCTTGTTGAAGGGGATGTCGCGCGAGGACGACAGGATGATCTTCTGTACGGCAGTAGCCATCGGGATTTACTCCGCGACGGGCGGCCGAGAGACTCTCTCTCAACCTCCAACCCGTCACGAAGCGAAGCGCCGCCCTCTTCCTCTAAAGGGGGCAGCGCAACGGACCGGCGAACCGGAAAAGGCACGGAAGCGCAAAGCCGGAAATACGGAAACCGCATCCCCAGCTTTGCGGGAATCAGGAAGCTCGATCGAGCAGCTTCTTGGCCTTGCCCTCCATGTCGAGGCGGGCGTCCTGATGCGGTTTGTCGCGCGCGACGGCGGTGATGCCCTGCACGAAATCGAAGATGGACTCCGGAGGGCGGCCTTCCTCCGCCAGCACCCTGTCAATGATCTTCCCGGTCTCGGCCTTGGAGAAACCGCGCCGACGCAGGAAGTCGGTGCGGTCTTCGTCCGTCCGGGCGACGATCCGGTCGCGGGCCGCCTTGATGCCGTTGACGAAGGGCAGCGGCGAAGAGTTCGCGAAGTTCAACAGCGCCGGGGCCGCCTCGTGCGCGAAGCGATTGGCCGCATATTTAGAGTGGCGGATGGTGATTTCCTCGAAATCCTCCACGCCCCACAAATTGCGATTCTGGCAGACCGCGCGCAGATAGAAGCTCGCCATGCCGAGCGTCTTGGCGCCGACCTCGGAATTCCAGCAGTAGAAGCCCCGGAAGTAGAGATCCGGCGAGCCGTCAGGGAGGCGACCGGCCTCGATCGGATTCAGGTCGTCGACCAGGAACAGGAAAACGTCGCGGTCGGAGGCATAGAGCGTGGTCGTATCCTTGGTGATGTCGACGCGCGGATTGTAGATGCCCGTCGACCAATCGAGCACGCCCGGCACCTTCCAGCGTGTGTCGCCTGTGCCGTTGCCGGCGATGCGCTGCACGGCCTCGACCAGTTCGTGGTCGAAGATCCGGCCATAATCCGGGCCGGTGACGGCGCGCAGTTCGACGCGGCCGTTGTCGGTTTCGAACGTCTTGATCTGCTCGGCCCGATTGGAGGTCAGGCCGTATTGCAGGTTGATGGCGGCAAGCGCGGCGGGGAGCTGCCGCAAATAGGCGGCGGGGGCGCCGACCAGGCTGGCGAGCTGACCGAAGGACCAGTGTGTTGGCGCGATTGCCGCATCGGTGCCGGGCAGGATCAAGGCCAGCCGCTCTGAATCGTTGCGGTTCGCCTCGACATGGATGAGCGCGCTCTCCACCACCCGCGTCCGGCTACGTTCGGTGCGGTCACGAACCGTGTGGGCCAATTCCGACAAGGAGAGGTAGCGCTCGTCGGCCGGACGCGAGAACCACTCCGACGAGACACGGCCGATCCGCTCCCCCCGGCTGACATCGACCTTGTAACCGCCGCTGGTGTCACGGCGCGCATCGAGGACTTGAATGTTCATGGGACCAATCTCCATGACGGGCGTCGGAGACCTCTTCTCCAACCTTCAACCCGTCACGGAAAACCAATCCACTCTCTCACTCTCAGCGGGGCGTTGCGGGGCAGCGGCCCCGCAGAAGGGGTCGGCCGAGACCGGGCTCGGACGTAGGGGAAGGCTTTCCCCTCAAGGGACGGGTAGGCCCCGGCGTCGCCTCAAAAATAAGCCTATAATGCTCAAGGAGTGGTCCTGCGGCCGGGCGACTGAGCGCACTGGGTCTATCTGACGAAGCCTGAGAGCGAGTTGTTGCGCCCGTGCGCGGCGAGCGCGCCTAGCGTCGAAACGGTGCCGCCCTGCAGCGACGGCTGATTACAAGATTCGTTTGCTCGGCAAGCATCGAAACCTGTTCAATCTGCGGACACTTAGGTCGAAGAGTGCTACTACATGAGTCCAAGAAATAGATACTAAAACATAGTGGGGGGTTGGGGTGAGAATTGTCCGCGTCCACGTAGAAAATTTTCGCGGCATAAAGCTCGCTGACATATATTTCGAGGGTACAACCGTCCTCCTGGGCGACAACAACACCGGGAAGTCGACAGTATTCGAGGCGATCGAACTGGCGATCGGAGCGGATCGGCTGGCGCGAACGCAAGCCATCGACGAGCATGACTTTTATGGCGGCGATTATCGCGCCGTAGAGAACCAGCCTCCGAAGATCATCGTGGTCGAGGTGGTGATCGCGGGCCTGGACGAACAGCACTGCACGAAGTTCCGGAACAATCTCGAATTTTGGCGCACGGCCGACCGATCGCTTTTGGGCGCGGGTGCGGCCGGCGGTGCGGCGCAGGCCGGCACGGAGCCGGCCGTTCGCGTGCGGTTTGAAGGGGCCTATGATTCCGAGAACGACGAGTTCACCGCGAAGACGTGGTTTGCCGTTCCACGTCAGGAGGACGGCACGCCTATCAGCGAATGTCGCTCAGGGGACAAACGGGAGTTCGGATTTCTCCATCTTCGGGCACTTCGGACTGGAAACCGGGCACTGTCGATGGAACGCGGCTCCCTCCTCGATGTGATCCTGAAGACATATGAAGTCCGAACCCGCATGTGGGAGGGATTGCTCGGTCGCCTGCGCGGCCTCGATGTGGTGGGCGAGGAAGATGCTGAGTTCGGCCGGATACTGACCGCGATACGCGACGCGATGCGGGAGATCGTTCCGGGCGAATGGGCCGACGCGCCGCACCTGCGGGTCTCAGAGCTGACACGGGAAGATTTGCGGCGCGTTCTGAAGTCATTTTTGGCGACCGGTGTGCCGGGCTATGCAGCTCCGTTTCAGCACCAGGGATCGGGAACCATCAATGCGCTCGTGCTCGCGATGCTCGGGCTGATTGCCCAGCGCCGGAATGGACGGGTCATCTTCGCCATGGAGGAGCCCGAGCTTTCTCTGCCGCCGCACGTTCAGAAGCGTGTGGTGGACAAGGTGCGCGAGCTTGCAGCCCAAGCGCTGTTTACATCGCATTCGCCCTACGTCATCGAGCAATTCACGCCCGAGCAGATGACGGTCCTGACGCGCGATAACGCCGGGCTGCTAACCGCGACGAGCGTGGTTTTGCCCGATAATCTCAAGCTCAAGATTTTCAGAGACGGCTTCCGGACTCGCTTTTGCGAGGCGTTGCTGGCGCGCCGCGTCATCGTCGTGGAGGGTAAGACGGAACTGGTCGCCTACAGTGCTGTGGCGCGTCGAGCGGCTGAACTTGCCCCAGCACAATACAAGCGGCTCGATGCACTTGGGTGGGTGCCCTTCGACGCGGGTGGCCAAACGGCGGTGGCACCGTTTGCCACTTTCTTTCGCGGCCTCGGCAAGACGGTGGCGACGATCTTCGATCAGCAGCAGCCGGAGGCTCGCGCAGCCATCGTGGCCGCGTGCCATGCGCCTTTCGAGCAGCCCTATGCGGGTTTCGAGCATATGCTTCAGGCCGAGGTTTCGCCTGCGATGCAGGCATGGTTCGTCCAGTGGTTTGCCGGCGCCGGCGAGTGGCCGCCCGCACTTGCCCATCTCATTCCACCGAACGGGTCACCGGAGGCGGCTTATCGCGCGCCGTTCCTATCTCTGTTCACGCACAAGAAAGGCGACGACTATCTCACCGTCTTTTTCGATCTCTGCCAGGTCGGGCATTTTCCGCAGACGATGCTGGGAATTTTGACGGCGTTGAAGAACATGGTCGTGCCGCCAGTGCCACCAGTTCCGCAGCCGCCGGCGCCACAGCCGCCCGGCGTTTTCGGATAGCCGCGATGGTGTTGGTGCTTTGCGATCAGCGGCGAAGGCTATTGGAAAC
This sequence comes from Rhizobiales bacterium 32-66-11, assembly GCA_002304505.1. Lineage (GTDB taxonomy): Bacteria > Pseudomonadota > Alphaproteobacteria > Rhizobiales > Xanthobacteraceae > NCEH01. The sequence continues at coordinate 89,595 of NCEH01000062.1, forward strand.
TGAGGGTAGCATTCTCGTTCGCGGGGGTGCTGGATCGGGCAAGACGACGATTGCTCTCGCGAAGGCGTGCGCGGATTTGGCAGCGGGCCGGCTCGGCAACACCGGGAAAGCTTTGTTCCTGAGCTTTGCTCGCGCCACCGTCGCCCGGGTCGCGGAACAAGCGACCGCGACCATCCCGCGCGAACAGTTGGCCCGCATCGAGATCAACACCTATCACGGCTTTGCGTGGACGATCCTCAAGAGCCACGCCTACCTTCTCTGCGCGCGGCCCGGCGTCTCGCTCCTTCTTCCGGCTCAAGCGCGAGGGCGTCTCGCGGGTCTGGACGGGGCAGCTCGCTTGGCAAGGCAACGAGAGCTGTTCGATCAGGAGGGGTTGATCGCCTTCGATCTATTCCCCACGCTTTTGACCGAGTTGTTCGCGCAGGTGCCGCTCTTGGCGCAAGCCTACGCGCGGGCGTACCCGCTGATTATCGTCGACGAATTCCAGGATACGAACGCGGCTGAGTGGCAGATGGTCGCCCAGCTTGGTCAGCACAGTCGGCTGATCGCCTTAGGCGATCCGAAACAGCGCATCTATGATTTCAAGGGTGCCGATCCGCGCCGCTTCGACGAATTTATCGAAGCGTTCAGGCCAACGCAGTTCGATTTTTTGGGCGAAAATCGTCGCAGTCCTGGCACGCAAATCACGGACTTCGCGGACGACATGATCGACGGCGTCTTCAACGCGGTCGCCTACACGGGTGTTTCAATCGCCCGCTACGGTGGGCAAAGCCTCAGACCGTTGAAACAGGAAATTCTTCGTGCCGTCGGCCGGCTGCGTCGCGCAAACGAATGGTCTCTTGCGGTGCTCGTTCCAGCAAATGCGCTGGCCGTTGGCGTCTTCGACTATATGGCTCGGGCCGATCATGGATTGCCGCGTTACCCCGTGGAGATCCTGGTCTCAGCGGAAGGCCCGATGCTCGCCGCCGCGATGATCGCGCTGCTGCTCGAACCGCGAGACCAACCCGACCACCTCGGTGCGCTGGTGCTTGATGGCCTCGCGGCCTTTGAGTTGGGACGCAACGAAACTGCGTCGGCCGGAGGGATTGCCAAGGCCGCGCGCCTGCGGACGATTGCCCGGTCTTTGCGAGCGCAAGGTGATCCCGGGTTTGGCGCTCGCGGCGTAGGGCCGGACGTGCGGGCACTGCTGGAGAGCGTCGCCGCGTATCCTCTCAGTGGAGATCCGATGACGGATTGGCGTTCGATACGCGCGATATTTGAGGCGAGCACTCGCGCTGAGCTGCAGGCGGTCGCCAAAGAAGCTCGACACATGCGGCTGCTGCGCCGCGGAGCGCAGATCGAGAGCCGGTTCGCCGAGGCGTGGCGTGGTCACGGCGCTTATCGGGATGCGCGCGGCCTGTTGAGCGCAGCGGTGGTCGAGGATCAGTTCGCGGCGACGACGCGGCCCCAACACGGAGTGACCGTGATGACGATTCATAAGGCGAAGGGAAAAGAGTTCGACGAGGTGATCGTGTTTGAGGGAGCCTACCAACGGTATTTGCAACCGCGAGGGGCGGATGCCGAGCGATCAGCACGGTTCAGCCTCCATGTGGCTGTTACGCGAGCGCGACGTGCGGTGACCATCATGACGCCGCAAGCGAACCCGTGCCCGCTTCTCCCATAAGATAGGATGTAAGGTGCTTAGTCAGGATGAAGTTGAAGAGCTGAAGGCAAAGAAGCTGTGTTACCGATGCGTCGGAGAAGACTATCTCAGCGCCGAAATTCGACATGATGGTAAGCGTCGCAAGTGCTCGTACTGCGACAGGACGGCTAAGTCATACTTGATTGGGGAGATGGCGGAGCGCGTCGAAGCCGCGTTCGATCAGCATTACGCTCGAACATCCGATCAGCCGACGTCGTGGCAGCAAACAATGCTCAGCGACAGGGAGTCCGAGTACGAGTGGGATCGCGACGGTGAGCAGACCGTCTATGCGATCATGAACTCGGCCGACATGCCCGAAGCGGCTGCGGAGGACATCCAGCAGATACTCGAGGACAAGTTCGATGATTTCGACTCTGCCGCCATGGGTGAGGAAACCGAATTTTCCAGCGATGCGTATTACGAGCAGAAGGGAACGAGCGACCAAGCCTGGCAGGAAGAATGGCGCTCGTTTGAGAAGTCGCTGAAAACTGAAGCACGCTTCTTCAGCAGAGCTGCGGCATCCCACTTGGCGGCGATTTTCACCGGAATAGACGTCCTACGCAGCCGCGATGGTCGCCCGCTCGTCGTCGATGCTGGCCCGGGCACGAGCTTCAGCTCGGTCTATCGCGCCAGGGTCTTCCAGTCCGATGATAAGCTGGAGGCCGCGCTTTGCCGGCCGGATCAGCAACTCGGGTCTCCTCCGGCGTTCTTAGCTAGCGCTGGCCGCATGAACGCCCGCGGCATATCGGTTTTCTACGGTGCCAATGATCCGACGGCGGCAATTGCTGAAGTCCGCCCGCCGGTCGGAAGCCAGGTGGCTGTGGCGCAGTTCGAGATCATCCGGTCGCTGAGGCTGCTCGACCTGACCGCTCTGAGCGCGGTCAGCGACGGTGGCAGCGTGTTCGATCCCGAGCTTGCCGGACGATTGGAGCGCGCAATGTTTCTGCGTTCTCTCAGCCAGCGGATTACGCGGCCGGTCATGCCCGACGACGAGCATTTCGAATATCTCGCAACGCAGGCGGTTGCAGATTTCCTGGCGACCGAGGGCGCCATCTCTCTGGACGGGATCATATTCCCTTCGGTGCAGGCGGCCGGCGCTGTGCTCAACGTGGTGTTTTTCCACAAGGCGGCGCGGGTCGAAAAGGTGGACGTGCCGGCCGGGGCGGAGATCTCGGCGCGCAGCGGGCATATGGAAGAAGATGGCTGGGAGACCGAGTACGAGGTGATCGAAGAGGTGCCGGCGGCGCCAGAGGAACCGCCCACAGCAAAGGAGGAGACGGCCGGTTGGCCCGATTTTGCTTCATTAGCGGCGATTCAGTGGGAGCCGTCCGATCGCGATTGGCGCGATGCCAGCTTGCGGGTCGTTCTCGACAGCGTCGTCGTGCATCGCGTGAGGCGCGTCGAGTTTGAGACCGAGCAGTTTTCCGTGGCGCGTCGGCGCTGGCAAAAGAGAAAGCCCGACTTCTAGTCAGGCAGCGTCTCGCGCAGTCTTGTTCTCGCCGCTGAGCTTCGTAAATTCGTCGGCCAGCGTGGAAAGTCGCTCTCCGGCGTTTGTCCCGCCAAGGATCTCGTTCGCCGCCACGCACACACCGAGCAGCGGATTGCACGCCAGCTCCAAGGTATCTTCCACTGCGAATGGCTCCTCGATCGGAAGGGCGTGCAAGGTGTAGCGGGCCTCGTCGCCATAACCATCCCAAGAGACGTGGCGGCTGAGGGATGTGGCCGAAGGATGAGCGGCGTCGCCAGAAAGTTCACGGTAGACGATGTAGGCGGCGCCGACGCCGCCATCATCTGCGGCGGTCTTTTGACTGATCGTGCTGGGCTTGCCGTGCTTGATCTTTAGGCCGGAATGGAAATCGGCCAAGGTTTCCGCAAAATCGAATTTCTGGTTTTGCGCTTTCGTCCATTCCAGCAGACCCGTCGCGCGCTTCATCCTGCTCGCTGTGTCGTCGAGTTCCATCCATGGTCCTTGCCTCGACGACGTGGCCGTTTTCGAGGAGCAGGATTCCAGCTTGGAAATTGCCCATGGTGCGGGCAAGGAGCGTGAGCGCGACCACCTTTGGATCGCGTGTGCCGGCGACACTCTCCAGAACGTCCGACTCGTCAAAGATCGCCTTGCCCTTTTCGTAGAGCCGATGGGCGAGATCGAGCCAGGCATCTTTGTTCGTCACCACGATAACGTCCTTGAAGCGCTCAAATTTGGCAGACGATCGACTGCGGCTAAGAGATTTTGGCCTTTGCATCGGCGACGCGCTCTTGGCGACGCGCCTGCCATGTCGAGACCAGGAAGGTCGCCATTGCACCCGCTAGATTGACCGCAAGTTCAGCATGACGCGGTTGAGGCTTGGCACGCTTTGGTCCGGGACTGTGCGCGTCGCTGAGCTTATTGCGTAGGGCTCCGAGGGATTCGACAACCGACTGGCAGCTCCCGAGGATCTGTTTGAACACCTGTTCGGTGTGGTCGTCGGGGGCGAGCTTCAGCACTTTCGCGAGTTTGCGATAAAGCACCGGAAGATCATCGGCCTCCTGCCACGTCTCGCCGGCCTGATCCAAAATCCATTTGCACACGTCTTCAAGCAATGTCCGCGCGAGGGTGATCGCACCTTCCGGCTGGGTCGCGCGTCGATCGAGGGCTGCCATCCATCGCGAATGCACCTGATCTGGATCGAAGGCGGCAAGTGCAGCGGAGATGCTCTCGTCCGCAGGCGATCCGGTGGGAACTTTCTGTACAAGGTAGTGGGGGCTGCCCGAAATCTTCCCGGCTACCGCAAGCGTGTAGCCGTCCCTTCGCAGCAGTTCGTCGATTTGAGGCACGATTGCAGCTTGGCCCGCGGGCGTCTGCGCGTCCGGCGCCGTAACTGCGGCGAGGAATTTGAAGAGTTGCAGGCGCGAACATGTCAGCAAGCCCAACGTCTCCAGCAGCTCGCGCTGGGTGAGATCATCATTTCGGATGGTATGCCGAATGATGTCGTCCTCAAGCGTGTGGCCGGTGCCCTGAATCGGCGCGACGATCTGGCCGATCGGCCAGACTAGGCGGATGAGGTCAATGTCATCGATCTCGGTCGCCAGCGGGCGGCCGTCAAACAAGGCAATCAGCCGGCGTCGCGTCAGCGTCGTAACGTCTGCCCCGCGAAGCTCGTCGATCTTGGCAAGCTGCTCTGAAAGCTCGAAATGGGGTTCTTCGGCGACCAGGGCCTTGGCGCTTTCAACAACCTGCGGCGCCTGAACCTCGGCGAGCCGTTTCTGGGCGTACTTGTACTTGCTGGCGAACGCTTCTTCTTCCGTGCCATCCGCGAGATTCAGCCGGCGGCAGAGCGCTGGCACGCCGTAAGCCTTCGTATCCGAGATAGCGGATGCGAGGAGATGCCGGATCTGCTTCAGCGCGTCAGGAGGAATAGGATCGTTCATTTCTCGGTCATCGATTCATCGTGTTGAGATTTTACACGATTTGTCAGCGGAATATCACGTGGTCCCCAGTTTCCTCCAAGATCAGCTTGCGCTTGTTGCTTTCACCCCGAATGGGTTTGCAGCTTCGGCGCTCGCATTGGATTGGTCTGGGGAGCAAGCCAGAACAGGACGTCAGGCCGGCGGGAACCCCTGGGAGGAGAGTTGGCCCTTCAGTTGAGCAAGCTGATGCGGATCTCCGACGAGCCACCGGCGCGTCCGCGCTGCGCTCTCCAGGTTGAGATTTTGGACCTCGAACGGCTCTGCTGGTTTGACGGTGATGCCCTGTGTCGGGGTCGTCGACTGCGCGAGATATAGCGCGGTGGTATCAGAGAGCGGCGCCTTCAGGCCCGAACCGAGATCGCGGCCGTTATAAAGAATGCCGACATCGCCGAGGACGAAGCAAGCGCTGGAATCGATCTTGATCTGCCAATCGAAGCCAAGAAGAACCGCGCGGACAATATCGCGGCCGCTGGGATCGCGGACGAGGTCCGTGAACGGCAACTCCGGAAGTCCACCGATCGCGTCCAGTGCGGTGATGATTTTCTCAATCTCCTTCTCGGCGCAGGCGGGCCCGAGGCCACGAATGTAGTCGTATTCGACTTCTTTGAGGTCTGCGCCTGGAAAGCGCAGGCTCAACGACGCCAGAAAACTTCCATAATCGGGGGCGTCGAGCGCTCCCAGGAGCGCAAGGGCATATTCCTGCGTTTTTGGTTTGTAGGATGCGATGATCTGGGGGTCACGCATGACCTGCGCAGCGAGGAAATTCGCCAGCTCGACTTTTGCGGCCTCCGAATGGTCTCCAGCCAACACGCGTTCGAAAGCGGCGCTGCTGTTTCGGTCGATATCTCCGAGTTCGCCGGTTTCGAGCGTGGTGTCGTCGGCGCCGGACGGCTGGATCGTATAGAGATCGAATATCTGCATCACGGCCTTGGCCGCACGCTCTTTGATGCGGTCGTCATCCCACGAGTATCCTTGCAATTTTCCATCCGAATCTCTGAATTTTTTGATCCAGAACTGGGGTACAAAGTGGTGGACGCGGGGCTTGTTGTTCATGATCGATCCTCGGCCATGTAAGGCCTTGGGTGGTATCGCCCAAGGCACCGGCAATGGCTTCCAACTGGTCCTGCGAGAAGAACGCCATGTCTGGCCTCACTGACCGTAGGCGAGCCGCCGCAGGAAGGTCCTGGCTGTGACGAGAACGACATGCAGGCGAAAGGTGCTGTGGTCTTCAGCCGAGAGGCCCGGGTGCGAACCCTCCGTGTGGAGCATCTTGAAGAGGCCGTTGACGTAGTTCTTCCCGTCCTGGGTCCACTCGTTGCGATCCACAGCAAGGAAGCCGATTTCTGCGAGCAAGGCGCGCCGGTTTTCTGAACTTGGCCGTTGGGCCGCTTCCTGCGGTCGCACATTGCGGGCGATGTCGTCGAACAGGCTTTCCAGGAAAGTCCGGAGCTGGCTGTTGCACGCGGCCCAATCGCCGCGCGTATGCGCTTCGACGGCCTGGTCGAGATGACCGAGAGGGGTTGCGAAGCCGAAGGACTTGAGAAGCTGATGCACCTCGTCGTCAGTCTGCGGAAGCTGGATTTCGCCGGGTAATGCCGCTCGGATGGACGCGTTTCGACCGTAGTCGTCCCACGTCAGAACGTATCCGTCACGCGCAAGGCCCCGTGCGAAGGCCGTTTGTAGGGCGTGGGTGGGATCTTGCTGGGCCAGTTGCGCCGCTTGCCGGGTCACCGCCTCGCCCAGGGTCATGCTGCCCTCCAGCGTGTCGAGCACGGCCTCGGCCCGTTGCACCACGATCCGGCCTAGCAAGCCGCACTTGTTGGCGACGCTGATGGAGGTACTCGAGGAAATCTCGTCCTCCAGGCCGAGACGGAGGACCATCTGGTTGAATCGCGCTTGGCTGTGTTGCTCCAGCAATTCCACGGCGGCGACAAGGGTCGGACGGGTGAAGGGCGCAGATCGCATCGGCGCTCCTAGTTGAAACGAAGCCCGAACAGCCCACCGGTGTCGGTCGCGTCGGTGAGTTTGGTTTCCAGGACGTGGTCCCTGACCTTGAAGCCAGGCTTGAAACCCTCTTGTGGAAGAACGTCGGAATTCATCGTCACGATGTATTGGAAACCGGCGGCCTCGGCGCGCTCGGCGCCAAGCTGCAGTGCTTTGGCGACCTGACGCTCATCGACGCCATCGAACAGGTGGCTGTCGTGCAGGAGGAAGCCGGGCCCGCGGCCTTGCTTCAGGCTGATCTCGGTGAGCATCAGATCGAAGCAGAAGATCTGCATGTTGGTGATGCCCTTGCTCCGCTGCCCATCGATATGGACGTCGAACTGCGGGCCGCCGCCGGTCTCGGCGATGGTGAGACTTCCGGCCTTCTCGTAGAGGGATTCCGACAGTGATTCGAATGTCAGGATCGCCTCGCGCAGGATGTCATTGCGCTCGTGCAGATCGTCCCGAAGCGCCTTCGTCAAATTGGCCCGCTCGATGTCCAGTTCGGCTTTTGTGCTTTCGATACGCTCGGCGGTCTCGAGACGCTGCCGCAAACCCTCAACCTCGGCCTCGGCGCGGCCGGCCTCTTCGCTCAGGTTGGTGTAGTGCTCCAATGCGCCGCCCGAACTCAGCACGTTCATGATCTGGCGACGCCGGCGATCACGCTCGGCAGTGCGCTGATCGCGTTCGGCGATGCGGGCCTCGGCGGAGGTGATCTCGGCATTCAGGTGGGCGCGGCGGTTCTCGATGATCGAGCGATGAAACCGTTCTACCTCGTCGAAACGCCGCCGGACCATGTCCGGCAAGACGACGCCGGCTTCCGCGTAGAGCTTGGTGACATCGCCGAGATCAGGCGCGCCTTCTTCGCCGAGCGACGCGCGAAGTTGTTGAAGTAAGTCACCGTCCATGACGTTGTCGACATTGAAGGCGTCGATCTCGCGGGTGATGAGGTTGGCTTCGCGCTCAAGCTCTTTGTATTCCGGCACGACCTCGAATGATGCAAGTTGTTCGCGCAGCCTGATGGCGCGGGCCTCGGCGATGGTGAGGCGCGTGCGGAGATCGGCGGCCTTGCCGAAATAGCGTCCGAGGTCGCCGCTTTTGGCGGCCTTGCGCAATTCCTGAGCGACCTTCTCCTGCCCGCGCAGTTCCTGGAATTTTCCGGGAATGGTCCAGTCGAGGCCGAGCAGATAGCAGATCGAGACCTGCTGGTCCCAAGTCTGTTGCATCGTCGAATGCTGCATCGGCTGCTGGAATCCGCCGCTGAGCTGGCGGCGCGCGAAATAGGAGAACAAGGACCGGAAGGACGGTTGGAAGCGTTCGCTTTCGTCACCGGCCGAGAGCGGCAGGCCGAACCAGAGCTTGCCGAGATTGGCCTTCCACTGTTCGTTTGATAGCTCGAAATGTCCGGCTGCCAAGTCGAACTGCGGTGCGATCGGCCAGTTCTCGACGGCGCCGTTGATCATGAGCCGGCTCGGCTTGGCGCCGCTACGGGTCGCGGAGATCGCTTCGCCGGCGACATCGACCGCCACATCGAAGGTCCATTCGGTGAGAACGTCGGACCGGAAGATGCTCTCCTTACGGACGTCGGCGCCGAACAGGAAATGCACCAGTTCCACAAAGCTGGTTTTGCCGGCGCCGTTGCGAGACTGGCGGTCGTTGGCACCCTCGCTCTTGTCGGCCAGCAGGATGTTGAGCCCCGGCTTGAAAGTCAGGGTCTTGAAGGAAGCCAGGTCGCTGCCAAAACGGCGGATCATGCCGCGACCCTCCGCACCAGACCGCGGTCGAAGTCGAGTGCACCGATCGTGTAAAGCAGGTCCAGTGCGAGAATGAACCACTGATAGTCGATCGGCGCATTGGGAGCATGTTGCGAGCGGCGGCCACGCACCTCGTCCCACAGGCGAGACATGGTCATCGGTCGCTTCAGGATTTCGAGAACCTCAGCGCCGACGCCGATGAGAGCGCGGTCCGGACGGACATGCTTTGTTGGCAGGATCATGACGCCTCCACAGAGACGAGAGGATCCTCGAAGATGTCGCAGCTATCGAAGAAATAGGCGAGCACGGCCAGTGCGGCGCCCTGGCGCTTCGGCTCGCCATTCATACCGGCATAGTCCTGCAAGTGCTTGAAGATCGTATCAGCCGGAAGATCGAAGGCTTTCAACTCGGCATAGCGCATACGGAACGCCTCGGCGATACGCTCGCCGAGATCCGGCCGAGGGCTCTTGCGAAAGAATGTATCGACGAGGCTCGACTTGCGCCGGCCAATCCGCAGCAGGAGCCCGGATTCTTCCGAGAGCGCGTTCTTTTCCAGCTTCTCCAACGACGGCGGGGTGAGCGGCGGATCGCCGGCGTTCGGGTCCTGACGCTGGAGCGCTTCGATGATCGGCACGAGGTCGGCCATTACCAGGCGATCGACGATGGCTATCGAAGCGGCAGGGCCGAACAGCGCCTGCAGGGCTGCGAGTTCGAGTCCCATCGCGAGCTTCAGGAGTTCCGGTTCCGACCAGGTCTCGATAGCAAGCGGCGTGTGCGCCTGGCGCAGGCCATCGATGTGCTGGACCGCATTGGGCGGGAGGCCGCGACCATCATTGTGGACGAAGACCCACTCCGCCATATCGGCGTTCCAATGGGCGCGTGCGCCATGAAAGTCCTCATCGACCTTGGTGATGAGTTCGGCTTCTTTCATCGCGTCTGGGGCATAGCACTGGAAGATGGACTTGGTGCTGACGCGGCGGCCGTCGCATTTTAGATCGCCATAAGGACCATAAGGACGCACTTCTTCGAAGTCGGCGGCGAAAGCATAGCCCGCGAGCCGAACGAACCAGTCTTGGAACGCGGTGCCGCGCTGGGTGTGGAAGGCCAGCCGAAAGCGATCGACATAGATGGAATGCTGAAGCTCATCCATGGCGCTGTTTGGCTGCCCGGATTGGCTTTGGCGCACGCACCGCCGGTGCGACGTCACCGAGATGATGAATGCGCATGGCCGGCCGTTTCGGCAGTTTCACCATGAGTTCCAGTTTGCCGCCGACGGCTTCGACATAGCTGCGGAGTGTCGAGAGATACATATCGGCCTGCTTCTCGATCTTGGAGACCGAGGGTTGCTTGATGTTGAGCGCGGTGGCGATGTCGGCCTGTGCCTTGCCGGTAATCTGGCGCAACTCGCGCAGACCCTCGACCTCCTGCTTCAGGTCCTGATACCGCGCATCGATCGCAGCCTGCTCTTCCGCAGGCAGCGCGGCGATTACCTCGTCCAGGCTCCGACCCATCTCACATTCCCTTCTTTGCGGCTTTCAGGTTTTCCAGATGCACGGAAAACCGTAAATCCGCTTTCGCGATAAGCTGCTTGTAGAAGCGCTTCTGGCTGCCGCCAGATTTATCGCCAGCCACCAGCAGGATTGCCTTCCTCTCCGGGTCGAAGGCGAAGGCGGCACGCCATTCGCCATCGGAGGCACCGAAGCGCAATTCCTTCATGTTGGCGTGCCTTGATCCTTTGAGCGTGTCTACGTGCGGGCGACCAAGCTGCGGGCCATAATCGGCAAGCAGCTTGGCGACAGCCAGCAGTTCGGTCTGCACCTCTCGCTCGAAGGCTAGAAACTCCATCTCGAAGGCGTCATCTAGTCTGACTTCCCACATATCGATATAGCCTAGGAGCTATGTTCGGTCAATGGGAGGAGGTGCGCGGAGCGGCCTCCGACGCAGTCATCGCGCGGCGGCAGGGCAATAGTGCAACAACCTGTTGCACAAATTCGCCGTCGGGCCAGGCCTCCGTAACCGGCTTGCCGGCCTTGGCGCGGCGCGAGACGGGTTTGAACGGAGGAGGGCTCATGCCACCACCGCGTGCCGAGCACCGCGCGATGACGCGGTAATAGGAGATCACCCGACCACTTCGCCCGCGCTCCGCCGCCATGCCGGGGGCCGTCGCAGCGGCAGCAATCAATAGGGTCAGCACGCTTAAGCCGCTTTTTTCAGCGCGCCGCTGCCTTTCTTCTTACTCAGCAGCACCCGGGCGAACTTGTCCCATTTGGCCATGGCGGCACGTTTCTCCGGCATATAGTTCCACCGATCGTAGCTTTTGGAGCTGACGTCCTGCAGCGTGTGGTTTTGCAGACGGTCTCGGATTTCCTTGGACAGGCCGGCCTTGCCAGCCAGCGTCTTCCATGTTCGCCGCAGATCGCGATTCGTCACGAAGGGAATGACTTCGCGGTCCCGCTGGCGCCACATGAACGAATAGAGTGTGCCGTGGCTGACCGGCTTGGACGGATCGGTTGCCGAAGGGAAGAACCAGCCATGAGCGTTGGGTATGATGGACTCGATGAGGTCCGCGGCGATTGTTGGCACCGGGATCGCGTGAGGCTTCCCGTTTTTGGTCTTCGACCAGTCGATGATGCGTTCTTTCGCGTCCCACTGATCGATGTGCAGTCGGGCAATCTCTTCCACGCGCTGCCCCGTCAACATCAGAATTCTGACCGCGCGGGTATATGGCGGATGCACCGGAGTGTCCGGGCATTCGAGCCAGCGATAGAGACGGAGGAATTCGTCCTCGTCCAGCCAGCGCGTTCCGACTTTTTTGGGTTCCGTCGGTATGCCTGCGGCAGGATTGTAAACCAAGCGGAATCGGCGCGCTGAGTTTGAGCGGTAATCGTGTTCTGATTTCAGGCCCCAGCTAAAAGCGGATCGAATATAGCTTCGAACATGGTCCGCCATCGAGCGCTTGCCGCGCTCATAGATGGGGCGGATGATGGCGGTGATCTCATCCGGTTCTATGTCGCGGGCAGGCCGATTACGCCCCAGCGTATCCGCGATCTTGTTGAGGCCCTTTTCCGCCTCCTTCCAGGACGATTTTTCCGCGTCCTTGAGGTAAGCGACATAGGCCTCGAAGAGATCGGCGACGGTTCCAGGTCGCGTGTCGCCGGCGATCTTGATACTGCGGCCCTTCTGGATCATGTCCGCGAAATCGCGGTTGAACATCTCTCGCGCCTTGCTGAGTGGCATCGAAGGATATGATCCGAGTTTCTTCTTGATGCGCTTCTGATCGCGCCACTGCTGAGCCATCCAGTCGGCGGTGACCCGGGTCGGCATGGGCTTCATTACGAGAACGAGGCGTCCCGTCCCGTGACCTTCGCCATCGACGAGGCTGACCTGTTTTCCCGTCTGTTCCACTTCCTTCAGGGCGCGGCGTATTTCTCCATCGGTAAGGCTTGGCACTGGGCTTCTCCATCGGCTTCCAAGTGGGGTCGCTCGACGGATTTGTGGGGTCGGCGACTGGGGTCAAAAAGGGCTTCGATCCCCCTAAAACCGACCCCACTATGCCATGATATCCGACGCTACGACAACCCAAAAAAGCCTTATGATTCAGCGGTATTCAGCGTGATCCAGCGTGATCAAAATGGGTGAGTGGGATGGTTGTGGAACAGGATGATGGCGGTGGCCGAAAGTTCCAGCGCCCGCTTGACCACTTCGCGGGGATAGACCGGGGCGTGATCCACCGTGCCTTGCTGCACCACCTCGTCGGCGATCAGCTGGTTGCGCTTGTCGAGGAACAGCACCCGCACCTGCTCGCGCTCGGCGAACGCCAT